>NZ_CP115671.1:1825374-2129603 GCF_027886425.1 Brevundimonas vesicularis
GCCTTGGCGCAGGTTGGCGACATTTTCCGATACCCGGCCATCTATATTGTCAACGGCAACGGCGAAGTTCTGGCGCGAGCCGAGCAACCCGGCGCGCCGCCTTATCTGGCGCCGCCGCGCAGCTATATCGAGGCCGCCGGGCAGGACGGCAAACCGCCTACTGACGTTACCCAGAATCCCGATACCGTACGCTCCATCATCGCTCTGCCGGCGTATGGAGACGCCTACCTCTATCTCGTCCGTCCCCTCCAAGAGGGACTGATCGCGCGGATGAACGCGTCGGATCAGTCGATCCAGGCCTATCGCGAGGCGGAGGAGAGCCGCGCTCGGATCCAGTCCGCCTTCATCCTCAGCTATCTCGAGACGGCGCTGCTGGTGCTGGTGGGCGCGGTGTGGCTGGGAATGTCGGCGGCCAGCAGCATCTCCGCGCCGATCGGTCGGTTGGTGAAGGCGGCGGGACAAGTCGCGGGCGGCGACTTCACCGCTCGGGTCGACAGCGAAGGCGCCCCGGCCGAAATCGCCACTCTGTCGGACGCCTTCAACCGCATGACCGGCGATCTGCAGGCGCAGCAGGCGGCGCTGAAGGCCGCGAGCGACGAGGCGCACGACCGCAGCCGTTTCATCGAGACCGTGCTGTCGGGCGTCAGCGCCGGGGTTATCGGCCTGGACAAGCGTGGGCGGGTGTCGGCCATCAATGACAGCGCCCTGCAACTGCTTCACATCGACGACGTCGAGGTTCTAGGTCACGAACTCGCGGCGCTGTCTCCAGAACTTAGCGATCTGGTGCGGCGCGCTGAGGCCCATATCGAGGAAGACATCGACGTCAGCCGAGGCGGCGATACGCGGCGGCTGCGCGTTCGGATCGAGGGTGGTCTGGGCGGCGAGATGGTCCTGACCTTCGACGACATCACCCGCTTGGTGACGGCCCAGCGAAACGCGGCTTGGCGCGACGTGGCCCGTCGCATCGCCCATGAGATCAAGAACCCGCTGACGCCGATCCAGCTGTCGGCAGAGCGACTGAAACGGAAATATCGCGCGCGGATCGGCGAGGATGTCGAAATCTTCGACCGGTGCACCGACACCATCATCCGCCAGGTCGGAGACATCGGCCGCATGGTCGATGAGTTCTCTTCCTTTGCTCGCATGCCAGCGCCGCGTTTCGCGCCCGAGAACCCGGCCGAAATGTTGCGCGAGGCGGTGTTCGCCCAACGGGTCGCCGCGCCGGACATCGTGGTCGACATCACCGAGCCCCTGCCGATGGCGAACATGCAGGCCGACGGCCGTATGGTGGGACAGGCGCTGATCAACATCCTCAAGAACGCGGGCGAATCGGTTGCGGCGCAACGGCTTGCGGCGGGTGAGGCAGCGGCGTCGGACCGTGCGGGCGTCATCGCGTCGCTGACGATCGAGGACGGCTTCGCCACCTTCGTCATCGAGGACGACGGCGTGGGTCTGCCGGCTCGCGACCGCGATCGCCTGACCGAACCCTATGTGACCACGCGCGAGAAGGGCACGGGCCTGGGCCTGGCCATCGTCAAACGCATTTGCGAGGACCACGGTGGCGAGCTGAAGCTGGCCGACGCCAAGACCCTGCGCGGCGCACGCGTGTGCATGATCTTCCCCCTGAAACCCCACGGTAAAGGCGGCGAGGGCGCGGAGCGCAAGCTCCAGACCCTGGCCGCCGAATAGCGAGGCAAGATGCGACCAACCGGTTCCGACATTCTCGTTGTCGACGACGAGGCCGACATCCGCGACCTGGTGTCCGGCCTGCTTGAGGACGAGGGCCATGCCGTGCGCGTCGCCGCAAACTCCGACGAGGCCCTGGCGGCGATCCGGGCAAGGAAGCCGTCGCTGGCGATCCTGGACATCTGGATGCAGGGCGGCGGGCTGGACGGGCTGGAACTGCTGGAGGTCGTCAAGGAACTGGATCCTGATCTGCCGGTCGTGATGATTTCCGGTCACGGTAACATCGAGACGGCGGTGACGGCGCTGAAGCGCGGCGCCTATGACTTCATCGAAAAGCCGTTCAAGTCGGATCGGCTGGTTGTCGTGGTCGAACGCGCCATTGAGGCTGCGACGCTGAGGCGCGAGAACCGCCGCCTTCGCGCGGCGACCATGACACCGTCCGGTCTGATCGGCCGATCACAGGCTGCGCAGGCCTTGCGCAGCACCATCACCAAGGTGGCCCAGGCCAACAGTCGGGTTCTGATCGCCGGACCGGCCGGCTCGGGCAAGGAGCTGGTGGCGCGTCAGATCCACGAAGCCAGTCCGCGCGCCCGCGCCGAGTTCGTCGCGATTTCGGCCGCCGGCATGACGCCGGAACGTCTGGATGTCGAACTGTTCGGCGAGGAGGGCCAGGACGGCCGTCCGCGCAAGATCGGCGTGTTCGAACGCGCCCACAACGGCACGCTGTATCTGGACGAAATCAGCGACATGCCGCGCGAGAGCCAGAGCCGTATCCTGCGCGTTCTGGTCGATCAGCGGTTCCGCCGGGTCGGCGGAGAGCAGGACGTGCAGGTCGATGTCCGCGTCGTGACGTCGACCTCGCGCGATCTGAAGGCCGAGATCGCAGAGGGACGTTTCCGCGAAGACCTGTTCCACCGTCTGAATGTGGTGCCGATCCGTGTCCCGCCGCTGTCGGAACGGCGCGAGGACATCGCCGAACTGGTCGAATATTTCGTCGACACGATCAGCGCCTCGCAAGGGCTGCCCAAACGCATCGTCGGGGACGATGCGGTGGCGGTGCTGCAAGTCCACCCGTGGCCCGGCAACATCCGTCAGCTGCGCAACAATATCGAGCGTCTGCTGATCCTGGCGACCGGCGATCCGGCGGAAACGATCACCGCCGACATGCTGCCGCAGGAGGTGGCGACCTCTAACGGCGGGACGGCGAACCTGGGCGGCGAGCGCACCATCGCCCTGCCGCTGCGGGAGGCGCGCGAGGTCTTCGAGCGGGAGTATCTGGCGGCGCAGATCATGCGGTTCGGCGGCAATATCTCGCGCACCGCCGCCTTCATCGGCATGGAGCGATCGGCCCTGCATAGAAAGCTGAAGTCGCTGGGCGTCTCGCCAGCGCGCGGCGGCGATGAAGAAGAGCCGGCCTGATGTCACGCGTCGCCTATGTGAATGGCGCGTATAGCGCGCATGGCGAGGCCGTGGTCCATATCGAGGATCGCGGTTTCCAGTTTGCAGACGGCGTCTATGAGGTCTGGTCGGTCTTCGACGGGAGGCTGGGCGATTTCGAAGGTCATATGAGCCGCCTTCACCGCAGTCTGAACGAACTGAAGATCGACATTCCGATGAGCGCCGGCGCCTTGGGCGTCGTTCTGCGCGAGACCGTGCGGCGCAATCGTGTGCGCAACGGCATGGTCTATCTGCAGATCACACGCGGCACGGCGCCACGCGATCATGGCTTTCCGGTCGATGTCGCGCCCAGTGTTGTCGTGACCGCCAAGTCGATCGATCCGGCGCGGAGTCAGCGTCTGGCGCAAAACGGCGCGGCCGGCGTCACCCAGCCCGATATTCGCTGGGGGCGTTGCGATATAAAGACCGTCGGTCTCTTGCCGAATGTGCTGGCCAAACAGGCGGCGCGCGAGCGCGGAGCCTACGAGTGCCTGATGTATGACGACATGGGTCTGATCACCGAAGGCGCATCGACCAATGCGTGGATCGTGGATGAGGACGGCAGGCTGAGAACGCGGGACATCCAAGCCAATATCCTGCGGGGCGTCACGCGAGCAGCCGTCATCGAGCTCGCCGCCGCCGAGGGTGTCGAACTGGAAGAACGCGCCTTCTCGGTCGATGAAGCGAAACGGGCGCGGGAGGTGTTCGTGACCGCCGCCAGCGCCTTCGTCATGCCGCTGGTTTCGCTGGACGGCGTGAAGATCGGCAACGGCCAGCCCGGCCCGGTGGCGACCCGCCTGCGAGAACTCTATCTTGAACAGGCGCGTCGAGGGGCCATTTAGGGCGTTGCCCGAGCGGCCGGGCGGCGGTTAAGGTCGCGGTTGGCTGCATCGGCCCCGCCGCTCCCACGGCGATGAACAACGAAGAACAGGAAAAACCTGCCATGTCGCAAGACAAACGTCAGAACCTTCAGGACACCTTCCTCAACTCGGTCCGCAAGACCAAGACGCCGCTGACCATCTTCCTGGTCAATGGGGTCAAGTTGCAGGGCATCGTGACCTGGTTCGACAACTTCTGTGTCCTGCTGCGCCGCGATGGCCAGTCCCAGCTGGTGTACAAACACGCCATCTCAACCATCATGCCGTCCGCGCCCGTGCAGCTGTACGAGCCCGACGCCGAAGAAGACTGATTGACCCAAAAACTGATCGACCACACCGTCCCGCTGATCCGGGCGGTCGTCATTCACCCCGACCGACGCTCGGACAGTCCCCGGCTGGCGAGCGAACGGCTTGAGGAGGCGGCGGGCCTTGCTCGCGCGCTGGACCTCGACGTGCGCGCCGAAGAGATCGTGCGGCTGCGCAGCACCACGCCTGCGACCCTGTTCGGCACGGGCAAGGTCGAGGAACTGGCCGCGCTCGTGCGCGCCGCAGACGCCGAAGCCGTCATCATCGACGACGCCCTGACACCGGTGCAGCAGCGCAATCTCGAAAAGGCGTGGGAGGTGAAGGTCATCGACCGCACCGGCCTGATCCTGGAAATCTTCGGCCGTCGCGCGCGGACCAAGGAGGGGCGGCTTCAGGTCGAGTTGGCACGGCTGGATTATGAGCGTTCGCGTCTTGTGCGGACCTGGACCCACCTTGAGCGGCAACGTGGCGGCACCGGTTCAACCGGCGGGCCCGGCGAAACCCAAATCGAGCTGGACCGGCGTCTGATCGCCGACCGGATCGTCAGGCTGAAGGCCGAGCTGGAAGAGGTGCGGCGCACGCGCGGCCTGCACCGCAAACAGCGTCAGAAGGCGCCGTTCCCGACGATCGCTCTGGTCGGCTACACCAACGCCGGCAAGTCAACGCTGTTCAACAGGCTGACGGGATCAGAGGTCTTCGCCAAGGACCTGCTGTTCGCCACCCTGGACACGACCCAGCGCACCATCCGGCTGCCGCAAGGACGACCGGCCATCGTGGCAGACACGGTCGGCTTCATCTCTGATCTGCCGCATGAATTGGTCGAGAGCTTCCGCGCCACGCTGGAGGAGGTCGGCGAGGCCGATCTGATCCTGCACGTCCGCGACATCGCCTCGCCCGACAGCGCCGCCCAGGCCAAGGACGTCGAGGCCGTGCTGAAACAGATCGAGACGCCAGAGGGCAAGACGCGCCGGGTGCTGGAAGTCTGGAACAAGATCGATCTGCTGGACGACGAGGCGCGCGACACCGTGCTGGGTCAGGCCGAACGGTTGGCGAAGGACGGTGAAGCGGTCGCCGTCTCAGCCTGGACGGGCGAGGGGATCGAGCCTCTGCGCCAGATCATCGCCGGCCTGATCGACGATGATCCCGAGACGCAGCTGACGCTGGAGCCGCATCAGGGCGACGCCCTGGCGTGGCTGTACGAACATGGTCGGGTCACGGCGCGCGATGCGGACGAGCTTGGCCGTACTCACGTCACGGTGCGGCTGCATCCTGCGGCGCTGGGGCGATTCGAGCGCCTGTATCCCGACCTGACCGACTGAGGCTTCATGCATCTGATCGAAACCGTCCTGCTTCTGCTGTTGGCCGTGGTGGTGTCGGGTTCGATCGCGCGGATCACGCGCATCGCCTTGCCTCTGGTTCAGATCGGGCTGGGCGCCGCCATCGTGCTGATCACGGGCAAGACGGTCGATCTTGAGCCGGACATTTTCTTTCTGCTGTTCCTGCCGCCCCTGCTGTTTCTGGATGGCTGGCGAATTCCCAAGGAAGATCTGTTTCGCGACCGGGCGGTGATCCTCGAGCTGGCGCTGGGGCTGGTGCTGTTCACCGTCGTCGGTCTGGGTTTCCTGATCTGGTGGATGATCCCGGAGATGCCCCTGCCGGTGGCCTTCGCCCTGGCCGCCATCCTGTCGCCGACCGATCCCATCGCGGTTCAGGCCATTGCGGCGCGGGCGCCCATCCCCAAGCGCCTGATGCACATTCTGGAAGGCGAGTCGCTGTTGAACGATGCGACGGGCCTGACCTGCATGCGGATCGCGGTCGCCGCCGCGACGACTGGCGCGTTTTCGATCGGCCATGCGGTCGGCACGTTCGTTTGGCTGGCCCTGGTCGGGGTCGCCGTCGGCGTTCTGGTCACCATGGCCATCAGCTACGCCAAGAGCTTCGTCAGCCGCCGCTGGGGCGAGGACGTGGGCGCGCAGATTCTGATCAGCCTGCTGATCCCGTTTGCTGCCTATCTGGTCGCGGAAGAACTGCATGCGTCCGGCATTCTGGCGGCGGTTGCGGCCGGGGTGACGATGAGTTTCACCGAACGTGGAGGCATCGCCGGGCAGTCGATGGCGATGACGCGGATCCGGCGCAGCGTCGTGTGGGACACGGTTCAGTTCGTCGCCAACGGAATCATCTTCGTCATCCTGGGCGAACAGATGCCCTCGATCATGTCGAGAGCGGCCGAGGTGGTGGCGGGCACCAGCCGACCCGAGGTCTGGTGGCTGGCGGTCTATGTGTTCGGCATCGTCGCCACCCTGGCGGCGTTGCGGTTCGTCTGGGTTTGGACCTCGCTGAAGCTGACCCTGTTTCGCCGCCGCCATCGCGGTCCGCCGGCCAAGGTCGGTCTGCGGCTGACCATGGTGATGTCTCTGGCGGGCGTGCGGGGCGCGATCACTCTGGCGGGTATTCTGACCCTGCCGTTCGCCTTGGGCGACGGGTCGCCGATGCCGTCGCGGAACCTCGCGATCTTCCTCGCGGCAGGCGTGATCGTGGTGTCGCTTGTGCTGGCGACCTTCGCCTTGCCCCGCCTGCTGAAGAACGTCGAACTGCCGCCAGAGCCTTCGCATGAGCAGGAAGAAGATCGCGGTCGGGTCGCCGCCGCCTCGGCCGCCATCCGCGCCATCGAGGACGCCTCGCACGCCATGGCGGAGGGCAAGTCCAACCCTGACCTCTATTCCGACATCGCTGGCCGGATCATGGAGACCTATCGCCAGCGGATCGAGACCCACACCCGCACGGACGAGGAAGACGCAGCCCTGACGCGCAAGATGGACGACATCGAGCGGCGTCTTTGGCTTGCAGGGCTGGCCGCCGAGCGAGAAGAGTTACGTCGGTTGCTGAGGGCGCGTCAGCTGGACGAGGTGACGGCCAAGAAGCTGTTCCGTGACGTCGATCTACAGGAACTGCGTTACCTCTGACGCTCAGCGATCCATGAAGGCGGAGACGGCTGCATAGCTGTCGGCGATGTGGTGGGCGCCGCGCGCCATCAGGCGCTCGGCATGGCCGTCGCGAACATGGCCGCCCGCCGTCAGTCCCACGACCGTCATGCCGGCCGCGACGCCTGCGGTGACGCCCGCCTCGCTGTCTTCGATCACCAGGACGCGCGTCGGATCGACGCCCATGGCGTCGGCGGCGTGCAGGAAGATGTCCGGGTGGGGCTTGCCGCGCTCGACCACCAGGCCGGTAAAGACCGCGCCGTCGAAATGATCCGTCAGGCCGAACAGGTTTAGGCCCACGCCGATCCAGTCGGGGCCGCTGGACGAGGCGATGCAGCGGGGCTCGGGTCGGGCGGCGACGAAGTCCAGCAGACCGGGCACGGGTTCAAGCTGCTGCGGCGCGCGCCGGCGACAGGTCGCAAACCATGTGGTGTGGAAGTCGTCGGGGCAGGCACGACCCAAGGCCGCCTCAACGACCGGCCGATTGTCGCGCCAGCGCTTGCCCGTATAGGCGGCCAGCACGTCGTCGAGCGAGGTCGGCAGGCCGATGGCGGTCAGTTGCTCGGCCATGACGGTGCTGTTCAGCACCTCGCTGTCGGCGACGACGCCGTCGTAGTCGAAAATGATCAGGTCGTAGGTCACGCGCGGTCGCTCAGGCTTCAGGCGCGGCCTTTTCGGCGACCTTTGCGGCGTCCCAGAGGCGATCCATCTCGGCCAGATCCGATTGGTCGGGCGTACGGCCGTCCTTCGCCAGTTCCGCCTCGATGAAGCCGAAACGGCGTACGAATTTGGCGTTGGCGGCGCGCAGGGCGTCTTCCGGTTCGATGTCCAGCTTGCGCGCCAGGTTGGCGACGACGAACAGCAGGTCGCCCAACTCCTCGCGCGCCTTGGCCTGGTCGCCGGCGGCGATCTCGACGCGCAACTCCTCGACCTCTTCGGCGAGTTTGTCGAACACCTCGTCGGTGGAGGGCCAGTCAAAGCCGACGCGAACGGCGCGCTTTGTCAGTTTGGCGGCGCGGGTCAGGGCAGGCAGGCCGACCGGCACGTCGTCGAGAACGCCCGGCTTCTTGCGGTCCCTGCGCTCGGCGGCCTTGATGGCCTCCCAGGCGACGGTCTGTTCCTTCGAGGAGCGCTGGGCCTCGTCACCGAAAACGTGGGGGTGGCGGCGCTCCAGCTTGTCGGCGATGGCCGTGACCACGTCGTCGAAGGCGAACAGCCCCTGTTCCTCGGCCATGCGGGCGTGGAAGACGACCTGGAACAGCAGGTCGCCCAGTTCACCCTTCAGCTCGACAAGATCGTTGCGCTCGATGGCGTCGGCGACCTCATAGGCCTCCTCGATCGTGTAGGGGGCGATGGTGGCGAAGGTCTGCTCCACGTCCCAGGGGCAGCCGCCGTCGGGATCGCGCAACCGCTCCATGACGCCGAGCAGGCGGTCGATCGGTCTCAACGGCGGGCTCCGTCGCGGGCTTCCAGGGCGATGCGGATTTCATCGTGCCGCTTCGGCGTCAGGGGGTAGCCCTTCAGCACCCAGGCGGCGGCGGCCAGCAACAGGCCGGGGACCAGAATGAACAGGATCTGGAGCGTCAGCAGGGAAAAGTCGCTGTTGCCCGTCGGGCCCGGCACCGCCTTGAAGCCCACAACCTGCAGGATCAGATAGGGAATGAGCGCGACCACGTGGCCGATCTTGGTCGTCGCGGACAGGATGGAGAACATCAGTCCGGTGCGATCCACGCCCGTCTCCAGCCGCACCTCGTCGCCGGCGTCCGCCATCATGGCGCGCAGCAGGAACAGGCCGGCCGCATAGGGCAGGCCGGCGATGAACATGGCCCCTGCCGTCAGCATGAAGTTGCCGCCGGGAACCAGGGTGGCGGCAACATAGAGGGCCGCGAAGATCAGGCTGGCGACAGCCAGGGCCTTGTCCTTGCCGATGCGCGTGGCCAGCCAGGCCCAGATCGGCGCGCCGCACAGACCGGCGACGAAATAGAACAACATGAACAGGCCGGCCTGGCTGTGGTCGTAGCCCTTGATCTGTCCGAAGAAGAAGAACAGCAGCGAACCCGTGATGCCCGGCGCGACGCCCAGCAGCAGGTCGGCGATCAAGAGCTTCCGGACCGTGGGCATCTTCAGCAGGGCCAGATAGGCGCTGGCGCCGCCATGCGGCTGGTCGCCCGCGTTGACGGGTTCTGGCACGGCGACCATAGCCAGACCGATGGTGACGGGCAGGGCGATCAGAATGGCCCAGCCCATGATCCGCACGCCGTCGGCATAGTTCCCGATGCCCGTCTGAACCACCACGGTCGGCAGCACCAGGATCAGGATCACGCCGATGATGTTGAACACCTGCCACCAGCCATAGACGCGGCTGCGCTGGTCATACTGCGGCGCAAGCACGGCGGCCCAGCCGAGTTGGCCCAAGGTGCCGATCGAGAAGCCGAGATACAGGACCAGCAGCCAGCCGAACAGATAGGCCGGTCCGGCGCCGGGCTGGACCACGACGAACATCATGAAGGCCGACAGCATCAGGATCGGCGTCGAGATGGCCATCCACGGGCGATAGCGGCCGAACCGCGTCTTGGTCTTGTCCATGCCCCAACCGATGAAGGGGTCGAAGACGATGTCGATCAGGCGCACGGCCATGAAGACGGCCGCCACGACTCCCAGCTCCAGGCCTACATAGGTGGCGTAGAACTCCGGCAGGGTGACGGGCAGGGCGACGCCGAAGGCCGCCAGAGGCAGACACGGCCCGGAGAAGGCCGCAAGCACGGCGTTGGAACGGCGGGGCGCGGTCGGCGCGGCGGTGGACATGCGTCGGTCCGAAAGGCGCGGCGCGAGTCGGCCGCGCGTCACCATGCCAGCGATCGGTGACGCATGCACTTGTGAGATCGACCGGCTTGGGGCTTCCTGTGGGACATGTGGCGAAGCCTTTTTGCGTTCCTGTCCGTCTGCTTCGTTCTGACGCTCGCCGGCGGCGCGCGGGCGGCCGGGTCCTGCCACACCAATGCCGACGGTTGGCAAGCGCAAGGGCTGGCGAACGCGGCGTCGGCTTACAGCATGGAATGGGCGCCGTTCGGGGCGGCGGAGTGGGGGTGGCAGGCCTATCTGCCGCTGATCCAGCACGAACTGCATACGACGTGCGGACCCGGCACGCCGATCTTCGCGTCGCAACTGGCGGGGTTTCAGCAGACGCATGGCCTGGCGCCGACGGGCCTGTTCGATGCGGCGACATTCCAGGTGTTTCGCGGCCTTTGGCAGGAGCGCAGGCCATTCGTCATGGCGCGCGTCGGCGGAGTCTGTCCCGAGCCGCCGCCGATCAATCAACTCGGCTATCTGGTCGCGTCCGAGGAGCATGCCGACCGTCTGACACGTCTGCTGCGCCGGGACGTCTTGGACGCCTATCGCCGGCTGGTCGCGGCCGCGCGGGCAGAGGTTCCGGAGGTGGGGGCCGATCCCGAACTGCTGCAGATCTTCTCCGGCTTCCGCGATCCCGAGGCGGACGCGGCGCGCTGTGCGCAGCAGGGCAACTGCGACGGGCTACGTCGGGCGGTCTGTTCGCCGCATCGGACGGGCACAGCGGTCGATCTGTATGTCGGCCAGGCGCCGGGTCTGGGCGTCGATTCCACCACCCCGGCCAGTCGCGAATATATGGCGCGGTCGGCGACCTATCGCTGGCTGGTGGCGAACGCTGGGCGTTTCGGCTTTGTGCCCTATGTCTATGAGCCGTGGCACTGGGAGTATGTGAAGCCTTGGGATCCTTCGTTCGCGCCCTGACCGAAGCTGAGAAATCGCTCGCGCGAGAGGCGTTCGGCGCCGCGATCGACCTGGCGCCCGTCCGTTTGATCGGTTGGCCGTTCCGCCGCGCGTTTGTAGCCGGACGCTGGTTCGGGCGAGACTGGATCGTGTGGCCGCAAGCGCAGCTCGTCGCAGACTTCACTTTGACGTCCGAGCGAATGCAGGGCGTGCTGATTCATGAACTGACGCACGTCTGGCAGGCCCAGCAGGGTGTCAATTTGCTGTTCGCAAAGCTGAAGGCTGGGGACACACCCGCCTCCTATGCCTACCGCGTGGAACCGACCTGCCGGTGGGACGCGTTGAACATCGAGCAGCAGGCGATGGTGATGGAGCATCGTTTCCATTGTCGCCGCGGTCGCCTCACGCCGGGCGACAGGACCTTTTACGACACCGTCTGTCCCTTCGAGACGTGATTTGACGTTGGGGACTTGCAGAAGGCAAGGCAGCGCGCCAAGTTAGCAACGGTCGTTGTTGCGAATGGCGACCCTTGTCATTCAATGGAGCCTCCCCGATGCCGAAAGTCCTCGTCCTCTATCATTCGACCTATGGTCACCTGGAAACCATGGCCGAGGCGGTCGCCGAAGGCGCGCGCGAGGTCGAAGGCGCCGTCGTGGACATCAAGCGCGTGCCGGAAACCGTGCCGGAAGAGCTGGCCAAGGCTTCTCACTACAAGCTGGATCAAAAGGCGCCGATCGCCAAGATCGACGATTTGAAGGACTACGACGCCATCATCATCGGCGCCGGAACCCGCTTCGGTTCGGCCGCGTCGCAGATGCGCGCCTTTCTGGATCAGGCTGGCGGCCTGTGGTTCTCGGGCGCCCTGATCGGCAAGGTGGGCGGGGCCTTTACCGCCACGGCGACACAGCACGGCGGTCAGGAGACGACCTTCCAGGGCCTGCACAACTTCTTCATGCACCACGGCATGCCGGTCGTGGGTCTGCCCTATTCCTTCCAGGGACAGATGACGCTGGACGCCATCCACGGCGGCTCGCCCTATGGCGCATCGACGATAACGGGCGGCGACGGCTCGCGTCAGCCCAGCGATGTCGAGCTGGACGGCGCCCGGTTCCAGGGCAAGCATATCGCCGAGCTGGCCAAGAAGCTGCACGGCTGATCCGATGCGCCAGCCCGCCGTCTTCTTCGGCCACGGTTCGCCCATGAATGCGCTCGGCGGTCCTTATGGGGCCGCCTGGCGTGCGCTGGGCGAAGCGATCGGCAAGCCCAAGGGCGTGGTGATGATCTCCGCCCACTGGGAGACGCGCGGGCTCGGCGTAGCCGCGCAGGAGAAGCCCGAAACCATTCATGACTTCGGCAACTTCCCGCGCGAACTTCATGAGATGCAGTATCCGGCGCCCGGGTCGCCCGCCTTGGCGGCGCGGGTGTCGGCGCTGACCGGGGCCGTCCAGACGCATTCGTGGGGCCTGGATCACGGGACCTGGTCGGTGCTGTGCCATGTGTGGCCAGAGGCGGACGTGCCTGTGGTGCAGTTGTCGCTGAACCGCGAGCTGACGGCGCGCCAGCATTACGATCTGGCCAAGGCGCTGAAGCCTCTGCGCGATGAAGGGATCGTCATCGCCGGCTCGGGCGATTTCGTCCACAATCTGCGGACCTGGAAGCGCGAGGACGGCGCAGAGCCCTATGCCTGGGCGACCGGCTTCAACGAGGCGGTGAAGACGGCGTTCGAACGGGGCGACCATGAGGCCCTGATCGATTGGGTGGGTCTGGCCGAGGACGCGCAGCTAAGCGTGCCGACCGACGAGCATTTCCTGCCGGTGCTTTATATCGCCGCCCAGCAGGAGCCGGGCGAGGCGGTCAGCTTCTTCAACGACCGTATCGACGGCGGCTCGATCTCGATGACAGGCGTCCGGATCGGCTGATCACGCCGCCTTCTCGGCCTCAACCATCTTCTGAATGGACACATAATCCGTCTTGCCGGTACCCAAGACGGGCACTTCGGCGACCTTGACGATCTTTTTCGGCACGATCAGTTCGGGCGCGCCGTTGGTTCGCGCCCATTCAGCCAGGGGCGCGACCTCGGCGTCGGCGTGGTCAGTGACGAGCACCAGCTTCTCGCCCTTGCGGCTGTCCGGGATAGACACCACGGCGTGGCGCTGATCCGGCCAGACGGCGCCGGCGATCCCTTCGACGGCGGTCAGTGAGACCATCTCGCCGCCGATCTTAGCGAAGCGCTTGGCGCGGCCGCGGATGGTGACATAGCCGTCGTCCGTCACATCGACGATGTCGCCGGTGTCCAGCCAATCGTCGCCAATCGGATCCCACTGCAACGGCTCGGCCGAGGTGACATAGCCGTTCATGACATTGGGCCCGCGCAGCATCAGGCGACCGCCCGCGTCGATGCCCTCAACGGGCTCCAGCTTCCAGTCGATGCCGGGCAGCACCTGACCGACCGTGCCGGGCGCGTTTCGGTCAGGATGGTTGACGGCGATGACGGGCGAGGCCTCGGTCGCGCCGTAGCCTTCCAGCAGTTCGACGCCGCCGAACTTGGTATTGAACAGGGTGCGAGTTTCCTCGCGCACCTTCTCGGCGCCGGCGACCACGAACTTCAGCGTCGAGAAGTCGTTCGGTTCGGCGACGCGGCCGTACTGGTTCAGGAAGGTGTCGGTCGCGAACAGGATCGAGGCCTTCACCTGGGGCAGCAGGTCGGTGATCTGTTTGGCGTGCAGTGGCGACGGATACTGGAATGCCTTCAACCCTTGCAGCAGCGGCAGAATGACCCCGCCGGTCAGGCCGAAACAGTGGAAGGTCGGCAGGGGATTGAACATCACCCATTCGGGCAGCAGGTCGATGTGGGCCGCTACCTGACGCGCATTGGCGACGAGGTTCTTCTGGCTCAGCACCACACCCTTGGGCGTGCCGAAGCTGCCGGAGGTGAACAGGACGACGCCCGGCGAGTCGGGGTCCGTCTTCACGCGGAACCGCTTGGGCGCCGCGCCGGCGGCGAGGCCGTAGAGCTTGTCGGCCAGACCGATGGTCTTGCGGACATCGTCCAGCCAGACGACCTCGGCCACCGTCTTCAGTTCGACGATCAGGTCGTCCAGCTTGGCCTGATCGATGAAGCGTTTTGCGGTCAGCACCTTCTTGACGCCGGAGGCCTTGATGGCCGCCTTCAGATTGGCTTCGCCAGCGGTGAAATTCAGCATCACCGGCACACGACCGTGGGCGTGCAGACCGAAGAAGGTGACGACGACGCCCATGGACGACGGCAGCAGGATGGCGACACGCTCGCCCTTGTCGGTCATATTGGCGATCTTGCGCCCCAGCACGAAGGCGGCGCGGATCAGGCCGGTGTAGGTCAGCGGATGCCGGTCCTGATCTTCCAGGATTTCCTTGTCGCCGAACCGCGACCGCGCATCGATCAGGGCGTCGATCAGGGTCGAGTCGTAAAGCGAGGGATCCAGGGCCTGGCGCAAGCGCGTCTCCTACGGAGGACGCGGGCGGCCCTCTCTGTTGTTCGGGCGACTGTCATTAATGACGCCGCCGCATCTTGAAAAGATGCGTAACGTCGCGTGAGTTCTGATGCGCGATCACGCCTGCGGCAAGTCTGTTACGCGGTGTGCCTTGCCTAAACGGCCTCAAAGTCCGAAATACCGGCCATGGTCACCCTGATCGACACCCTTCAGCGCAAGCCGTCCGAGCTGCGCCACCCCGAAAAGCAGAACCGGCCCGAGTCGGTCGTTCTGAAAAAGCCCGACTGGCTGCGGGTCAAGGCGCCGGGCTCCGGTCAATACAACGCCACCAAGGAGATCGTTCGTTCCAAGGGGCTGGTGACGGTCTGTGAGGAGGCGGCCTGTCCGAACATCGGCGAGTGCTGGAGCCAGAAGCACGCCACCCTGATGATCATGGGCGACACCTGCACGCGGGCCTGCGCCTTCTGCAACGTCAAGACGGGCTTGCCTCAGCCGCTGGATCCGGAAGAGCCGGGCAAGGTGGGTTTGGCCGTCCAGCAGATGGGGCTGAACCACGTCGTCATCACCTCGGTCGATCGCGACGACGTGGCCGACGGCGGCGCGGCCCACTTCGCCGAAGTGGTGCGCCAGATCCGCATCCAGGCGCCGGACACCACCATCGAGATCCTGACGCCCGACTTCCTGCGAAAGGACGGGGCGGCGGCCGTGATGATCGACGCCAAGCCTGACGTCTTCAATCACAACCTGGAGACCGTGCCGCGCCTGTATCTGAAGATCCGGCCGGGCGCGCGCTACTTCCACAGCCTGCGCCTGTTGCAGATGGTCAAGGAGCGGGACCCGAACCAATTCACCAAGTCCGGCATCATGGTCGGCCTGGGCGAGACCAAGGAAGAGGTCATGCAGGTGATGGACGACATGCGGTC
This sequence comes from Brevundimonas vesicularis, assembly GCF_027886425.1. NCBI lineage: Bacteria > Pseudomonadati > Pseudomonadota > Alphaproteobacteria > Caulobacterales > Caulobacteraceae > Brevundimonas > Brevundimonas vesicularis. The sequence continues at coordinate 1,840,803 of NZ_CP115671.1, forward strand.
CGCCGGCGTGGACTTCATCACCATCGGCCAATATCTTCAGCCGACGCGCAAACACGCCGCGATCGACCGGTTCGTGACCCCGGAAGAGTTCAAGGCCTATGAGGCGATCGCCCGGGCCAAGGGCTTCCTGATGGTGTCGTCCAGCCCGCTGACGCGTTCGTCGCACCACGCCGGCGACGACTTCGCCCGGCTGAAGGCGGCACGCGAGGCGCAGCTGCGCCGCTAAGTCCCGCATGGCCGTACACCGCGTCACGCGCATTCTTCCCTATGCGCCCGAACAGCTTGCCGATCTGGTCGCCGACGTGCGCGCCTATCCCGACTTCGTGCCGTGGGTGACGTCGATGCGCGTCTGGAACGCGCGCGAGGAAGGCGAGGGTGTCGGCTTGCAGGATGCGGAGGCCAGCGTCGGGTTTTCCTTTCTGAAGGAGCGGTTCTCCACCTGGGTCCGGCACGATCGCAATGCGCCCAAGGTCGAGGTCGGCTTGCTGCGCGGACCCTTCAAGCACCTGAAGAACCGTTGGGAGTTCTTTTCCCATCCGGAGGGTACGCGGCTGGAGTTCATGATCGACTTCGCCTTCAAATCCCGGATGCTGGACATGATGCTGTCGGCGAACTTCGACCGTGCGGTGGAAAAGCTGATCGGCTGTTTCGAGGCCGAGGCGAAGCGGAGATACGGCGGCCGATGAGTTTCGATTTCGACGCAACCGTCGTGGGCGCCGGGGCTGTGGGCCTGGCCTGCGGACGGGCGCTGTCGAACCGAGGCCTGACCGTGCTGGTGCTGGAGAAGGAAGGCCACATCGGCCAGGGCGTCTCCTCGCGTAACTCGGAGGTCATTCACGGCGGTCTCTATTATCCGACCGGATCGCTGAAGGCCCGCTTCTGCGTCGAGGGACGCCGTGCGCTGTACGATTTCCTGGCCAGCCGCAAGATCGACCACTGGAAATGCGGCAAGCTGGTCGTGGCGACGCAAGAGGCCGAGGTCGAGCGGATCGAGGCGATCTTCAAACAGGCGACGGCGAACGGCGTCGAGGGGCTAGCGCATCTGACCGGCGCCCAGGCGCGGGCGCTGGAGCCAGAGCTGAATGCACACGCCGCCATACTGTCGCCCGAGAGCGGCCTGTTCGACAGTCACGGCTATATGCTGGCCCTGCAGGGCGAGATCGAGGATGCGGGCGGGGCGGTCGTGGTCTCGGCGCCGTTCGAGGGCGCAGAGGCGTTGACGGGCGGCGGCTTCACGATCCGTGTCGGCGGGGAGGGGGCGATGCAGGTCACCACCCGCCTTCTGGTCACCGCGCCAGGACTGTCGGCCCAGGCGGTGGCGGCGTTGATCGAAGGCTATCCGCCCGGCGACATTCCCGCCGGACATTTCGGCAAGGGCGTCTATTTCCGGCTGACGGGCAAGGCGCCGTTCGACCGCCTGATCTATCCGCCGCCCATCCCCGGCGCGCTTGGCACCCACTATCGCAAGGATCTGGGTGGTCAGGCCGTGTTCGGGCCGGACCTTGCCTATGTCGAAACCGAGGACTACTCGGTCGATCCTGCCAAGGCCGAAGAGTTCGCGACCTACATTCGGCGTTTCTGGCCGGGTCTGCCCGACGGCGCCCTGACGCCGGACTACGCCGGCATTCGGCCCAAACTGCATGGGCCGGGCGAGCCGCAACCGGACTTTCAGCTTCATGGCCGCGAACATCACGGCATCGATGGTCTGATGGCCCTGTTCGGCATCGAAAGCCCGGGCCTGACCAGTTCGCTGGCCATCGGCGAAGCGGTGGCCGACGCTCTGACGGGGGACGCATGACCGAGCGCGAAAAGATGCTGGCGGGCTTGCCTTACGATCCGGGCGATCCCGATCTGCGCGATGGCCGGGCCCGCGCCGTGGCCCTGACCGTCGCCATCAACGCCGAGCCGGATCGCGACCGGCGCGGCGCCCTGGTCAACGAACTGGTCAATGCGGTCGATGGCAAGGCGATCATCATGCCGGGCTTCTTCTGCGACTACGGCATCAACATCCATCTGGGCGCGCGGGCCTTCGCGAACGCCAACTGCGTGTTCCTGGACTGCGCCGAGATCCGTATCGGCGACAATTTCCAGGCTGGGCCAGGCGTCCAGCTTCTGACGCCGGAACATCCGCTGGACGCGGTCGCCCGCCGGGGCGAGGAGACGGCGCGGCCGATCGTCATCGGGGACGACGTCTGGATCGGCGGCGGCGCGATCGTTCTGGCCGGCGTCACCATCGGCGATCGTTCGGTTATCGGCGCGGGATCGGTCGTGACGAAGGACGTGCCGTCCGACGTGGTGGTGGTCGGCAATCCCGCGAAGATCGTCCGGCGTCTGACGCCCGCTTAAACGCCTTGAAATCGTCGCGCGGTTCATGCATAAGCCGCGCCTCGCGTGGCGGTCCTGAGGGCCGCCGCTATTGTTTTCGCGCTAGACGGAGCTCGGCTCTGGGCGGCGCCCGACTTAGAAGATTGAGACGGACATGGCCGTTCCGAAGCGCAAAGTATCTCCCTCGCGTCGCAACATGCGCCGCGCCCACGACGCCCTGACCTCGAACGTCTACGTCGAGGACAAGGACACGGGCGAGCTGAAGCGCCCGCACCACATCGACCTGAAGACCGGCACCTATCGCGGTCGTCAGGTCATCACGCCGAAGGAAGACTAGTCTTTCAGGCGATCCCGACTTCGGTCGGATGACGATTTTGACGGCGCGCGGTGACCCGCGCGCCGTTTTCGTGCGTTCAATGCGGTGAAGCTTCCATTGGAGACGCCGCATGATGATTCGTTTCACCGCCGTCAGCGCCTGCGCGCTGCTGACCCTCGCCGCCTGCAATCGCGCGGAGGAGCGCGTCTCGGAGCCCGCCGCCACACCGGTTGCTTCGGCGAACGAGACGCCCGCGACACCCGCTGCCGATCCGAATGCTCTGACGGCCGAGGGTCTTGGGCCGGTGCGAATCGGCATGACGCGCGCCGAGCTGGTGAAGGTCTGGGGCGAGGACTCTCAACCGAACGCCGTCGGCGGCGCCGAGCCTGAAGTCTGTGACCAGTTCCATCCCGCGAAGGCGCCCGCCGATGTGCAGGTGATGATCCAGAACGGCGTGCTCACGCGAATCACCCTGGCGCGCGGTGCGACGACGAAGACCGATCGCGGGTTCGGGGTCGGCGATACGGCCATGGCGATCAAGCAGGCCTATGGCGGCGCGGTCTTCGCCCAGCCGCACAAATACCAGGAGGCGCCGGCCGAGGATCTGTTCGTCTGGTCGAAGGGCGGATCGACGACCTATGTCACCGATCCGTCGGCGCGTGGCGTTCGATATGAGATCGGCAGCGACGGCAAGGTGATGATGGTCCACGCTGGCGATCCTTCGATCCAGCTGGTCGAAGGCTGTTCCTGACGCCCGGCGACGATGTCGGCATTGGCGTTTGGCGGGGAGGCGGCTAAACCGTCGGACCTCCCTTGCCCCTTGAGCCAAAGAGCCGAGCCATGACCGACATCGCCGACATCGTCGCCCGCCAGATCCTCGACAGCCGGGGCAATCCGACGGTCGAGGTCGATGTCACGCTGGAAGACGGTTCGTTCGGCCGCGCCGCCGTACCGTCCGGCGCGTCTACGGGCGCGCACGAAGCGGTCGAACTGCGTGACGGCGACAAGGACATGTGGGGCGGCAAGGGCGTCCAGAAGGCGGCCGACGCCGTCAACGGCGAGATCTTCGACGCCCTGTCCGGCATGGACGCCGAGCAGCAGCGCCGGATCGACGAGGCGATGATCGAACTGGACGGCACGCCCAATAAGGGCCGTCTGGGCGCCAATGCGATCCTGGGCGTGTCTCTGGCGGTCGCCAAGGCCAGCGCCCTGTCGGCCAATCAGGAACTGTATCGTTATCTTGGCGGGGTCTCGGCCCGCGTCCTGCCGACCCCGATGATGAACATCATCAACGGCGGCGCCCACGCCGACAATCCGATCGACATTCAGGAGTTCATGATCCTGCCCACGGGCGCCGAGACGTTTTCGGACGCCGTGCGCATGGGCGCCGAAATCTTCCACGCCCTGAAGAAGCAACTGAAGGACGCCGGGCACAACACCAACGTCGGCGACGAGGGCGGCTTTGCGCCCAATCTGGCGTCGGCTGATGAGGCGCTGAGCTTCATCACCAAGGCGGGCCAGGCGGCGGGCTACCTTGCGGGCGAAGACTTCCACCTGGGCCTAGACGTCGCCTCGACCGAGTTCTTCAAGGACGGCAAATACGTCATGGCCGGTGAGGGCAAGACCGTCGATTCCGAAGGCATGGCCGCCTATCTGGTCGATCTGTGCGAACGCTTCCCGATCGTGTCGATCGAGGACGGCATGGCCGAGGATGATTTCGACGGCTGGCGCCTGCTGACCGAACGTCTGGGCGACCGGGTCCAACTGGTCGGCGACGATCTGTTCGTGACCAATCCGGCGCGTCTGGCCGCCGGTATCGGCGAAGGTCTGGCCAACTCGATCCTGATCAAGGTCAACCAGATCGGCACCCTGTCCGAGACGCTGGACGCCGTCGATATGGCCCACCGCGCAGGCTACACCGCTGTGATGAGCCACCGGTCGGGGGAGACCGAGGACTACACCATCGCCGACCTGGCCGTGGCGACCAACTGCGGGCAGATCAAGACCGGCTCGCTGGCCCGCTCCGACCGGGTGGCGAAGTACAACCAGTTGCTCCGCATCGAGGAAATGCTGGGCGACCAAGGCGTCTATTTCGGCGACGGCATGCTGCTGAAATAGAGATCGAAATTGTCGGCGGGGAATCAGCGTTTTCCGCCGACAATCTTACGGTCAAGCTACATTTCGTTAGGCATTTTCGGGCACGGTTTCTGAACTGTATTTTCGCGCTCAGAAGGAGCGTCTCAAGTGCCCGAACGGATGAAACCTTACCGCCTGTCCCTCGCCCTGTTGCTGCTTCTTGCCTATCTCGGGGTGCAGGCGCTGACGGGCGAGCGCGGACTGTTGAGCGGATCGTCTCGCGACGCCTTGCTGGGGCAGCGCGAGGACCAGCTGGCGCATCTTACCGAGCAGCGCCGCGACCTTGAGACACGGGTGCGCTATCTGCGCACCGACAGTCTGTCTCGCGATCTTCTGGAAGAGCGCGCGCGCGCTGTGCTCGGCTTCTCCGACCCGCGCGACTATGTGATCCGCGTCTCGGCCCCGGCCGCCCAAGGCTAAGCCACCTTCACCACTTGAACTATTGTTACAGGGCGACCCGCACCCCTTTGCGTTACCGGAAGGAAGGCTGCTAAAGCCCCTTTCCGTAACGATAAGAAGGCGTCGGTTCTCGGCGCCTAGCCGGGAGATACCGGATGGCGAAAGCCCCAGCCAAATCCGCTCAGACGACCACGCCTGACAAACTGCCCAACACGCCGACGGCGTCCAAGGAAGACCTTCTGCGCTTCTATCGCGAGATGGTTCTGATCCGCCGCTTCGAAGAGCGTGCGGGCCAGCTCTACGGCATGGGTCTGATTGGCGGCTTCTGCCACCTGTACATCGGCCAAGAGGCCGTGGCGGTCGGCGTTCAGGAGAGCGTCAAACAAGGCCACGACAAGATCATCACCGGCTATCGCGACCACGGCCACATGCTGGCCGCCGGCATGGATCCCAAGGAAGTCATGGCTGAGCTGACCGGTCGCAGCGGCGGTTCGTCCAAGGGCAAGGGCGGATCGATGCACATGTTCGACGTGCCGACCGGATTCTACGGCGGTCACGGCATCGTCGGAGCCCAGGTGGCGCTGGGCACCGGCCTAGCCTTCGCCGGCAAGTATCGCGGCGACGATTCGGTGGCCTTCGTCTATTTCGGCGACGGCGCCTCGAACCAGGGGCAGGTGTACGAGAGCTTCAATATGGCGCAGCTGTGGAAGCTGCCCGCCATCTACATCATCGAGAACAACCAGTACGCCATGGGCACGAGCATCGAACGCTCGTCCTCGACGACCGAACTGTATCAGCGCGGCGCCAGCTTCGGTATTCCGGGCGAGCAGGTTGACGGCATGGACGTGCTGGCCGTGCGCGACGCGACGGCCCGTGCGGTCAAGCGCGCCCGCGAGGGCGGCGGTCCCTTCATTCTGGAAGTGAAGACCTACCGCTATCGCGGTCACTCGATGTCCGACCCGGCCAAATACCGGACCAAGGAAGAGGTCGACGAGGTCAAGAAGACCCGCGACCCGATCGATCACCTGAAGACGCTGCTGTCGGCCGCCAATGCGACCGAGGACGAGCTCAAGGCCATCGACAACGAGATCAAGGCGATCGTCGCCGAAGCTGTTCAATTCGCCCAAGAGAGCCCGGAACCCGATCCGTCCGAGCTCTATACTGACGTCTACGTGGAGGCCTGATCCGTGACCGACATTCTGATGCCGGCGCTGTCCCCCACGATGGAAGAGGGCACGCTGACCAAATGGCATATCAAGGCGGGCGACACCGTGTCGGCCGGCCAGGTGATCGCCGAGATCGAAACCGACAAGGCGACGATGGAAGTCGAGGCCGTGGATGAAGGCGAAGTGCTGGAAATCCTGGTCGCCGAAGGCTCCGAGAACGTGAAGGTCAACACGCCGATCGCGCGTCTGGCCGGCGAAGACGGCGCAGCGGCGCCTGCACCCAAGGCTGAGTCCGCACAGGGCGAAGCTGAAGCGCCCAAGGCTGCGGCCGAGGGTAAGACTGGCGATCCCGAAAAGGCCCCGGCCCAGACCGCGACACCCAAGGTCGAACTGCGCGACCCGGAAATTCCGGCCGACGCCAAACTGGTCAAGACGACCGTGCGCGACGCCCTGCGTGACGCCATGGCCGAAGAGATGCGCCGCGATGACCGCGTCTTCCTGATCGGCGAGGAAGTCGCCCAGTACCAGGGTGCCTACAAGGTCAGCCGCGACCTGCTGCAGGAGTTCGGCGACCAGCGCGTCGTGGACACCCCGATCACCGAGCACGGCTTCGCCGGCCTGGGCGTCGGCGCCGCCATGTCGGGCCTGAAGCCGATCGTCGAGTTCATGACGTTCAACTTCGCCATGCAGGCGATCGATCACATCATCAACTCGGCCGCCAAGACGCTCTATATGTCGGGCGGTCAGATCCGCGCGCCTATCGTCTTCCGCGGTCCGAACGGCGCTGCTTCGCGCGTCGGCGCCCAGCACAGCCAGGACTACTCGGCCTGGTACGCTCAGGTGCCGGGTCTGAAGGTCATCGCGCCCTATGACGCGGCCGACGCCAAAGGCCTGCTGAAGGCCGCCATCCGTGACCCGAACCCGGTCGTCTTCCTCGAACACGAGATGATGTACGGCCTGGAGTTCGACGTGCCGGAGGTCGAGGACTACGTCCTGCCGATCGGCAAGGCCAAGGTCCGTCGCGAAGGCAAGGACGTCACCATCACCGCCCACAGCCGCATGGTCGGCTTCGCGCTACAGGCGGCCGAGAAGCTGGCTGAGGAGGGTATCGAGGCCGAGGTGATCGACCTGCGCACTCTGCGTCCTCTGGATCACGAGACCATCGTCGAGAGCGTCAAGAAGACCAATCGTCTTGTCTCGGCCGAAGAGGGTTGGGGGCCGATGGGCGTCGGCGCCGAGGTCGTGGCCCGCGTCATCGAACACGCCTTCGACTATCTGGATGCCCCGCCGCTGCGCGTGCACCAAGAAGACGTGCCGCTACCCTATGCCGCCAATCTGGAAGTGCTGTCGCTGCCAGGCGTGGACAAGATCATCGCCGCCGTGAAAGAGGTGATGGCATGACCGAGGCATCGGAGTTCATGCTGACGACGCCAGACAGCGTCGCTGCTGACCCCGCAGCCATTGAAGTCCTCCGGATGTGGTGGTCGAAAGACGAGCCGGTGATGTCCGTCAAACCGGCCTTCAACGATCCCATACAGTTCGGTCGGCTGCTGGCCTATGCGGCGCGACACATGGCGCATGGTTATGCCGTGCGTCATCAACACGATGAAACCGCGGCCTACCACCGCATCCTCGAAGGTCTCAGCGAAGTGGTGAAGGCGAATGACGTCCGCACTGTCGCCGAACCGATCGCGCCAACCGGGGGGAACGCTTGATGACCGACATCCTGATGCCGGCCCTGTCTCCGACGATGGAGGAGGGCGTTCTGGCCAAGTGGCACGTCAAGGTCGGGGACGTCGTCTCCGCCGGAGACGTGATCGCTGAGATCGAAACCGACAAGGCCACGATGGAAGTCGAGGCCGTGGATGAGGGCGAAGTCACTGATATCCTGGTCGCTGAAGGCACGGAAGGCGTGAAGGTCAATACGCCCATCGCCCGCCTGAAGGACGAGGGCGGCGCGGCCGCACCCAAGCCGGCTGAAAAGTCGGCTGCAAAAACGGAAGCCCCCAAGGCCGAGGTCGCTCCGGCTGCTGCCGAGGCGCCCAAGGCGGCTACGCCTGCGGTTCCGGCGCCCGCGGCGCCGAAGTCGGACAGCGGAGATCGCATCTTTTCGTCGCCGCTCGCTCGACGTATCGCCGCTCAGAACGGCGTCGATCTGAAGTCGATCAAGGGCACCGGTCCGCATGGTCGCATCGTCAAGCGCGACGTCGAGGCCGCCGGCAAGGCGTCGGCCCAACCGGCGACCGCCTCTTTGCCGTCGCCCGCCGCGACCGCAGCCGAGCCGCGCAAGGCGCAGTCGCTGGCGCAGATGGGCATTCCGGACGGCAGCTACGATCTGATCCCGCTGGACGGCATGAAGAAGGCGGTGGCGCGTCGGATGGTCGACAGCGTCCAGAATGTGCCTCACTTCCCGCTGTTCATCGACTGCGAGATCGACCAGCTGATGGCTGTGCGCGCCAAGGTCAACAAGATGCTGGAGCCGCAGGGCATCAAGGTGTCGGTCAACGACTTCGTCATCAAGGCCGCCGCCCTGGCCCTGAAGATGGTGCCGGAGGCCAACGCCTCCTACACGCCCGAAGGCATCGCCATGCACCACAACGCCGATGTCTCCATGGCGGTGGCGATCGACGGCGGCCTGATCACCCCGATCATCAAAAAGGCCGAAACCAAGGGTTTGGCGCAGATCGCGACCGAATCCAAGGACTTGGCCAAGCGCGCCCGCGACCGCAAGCTCAAGCCCGAAGAGTTCCAAGGCGGCACCTTCTCGGTGTCCAATCTGGGCATGTTCGGCATCAAGCAGTTCACCTCGATCATCAATGAGCCGCAGGGCTGCATCATGAGCGTGGGCGCGGGTGAACAGCGCGCAGTCGTCAAGAACGGTCAGGTCGTGCCGGCCACGGTCATGACCGTGACCCTGACCTGCGATCACCGTGTGGTGGACGGCGCGACCGGCGCCCGCTTCCTGCAGGCGTTCAAGCCGCTGATCGAAGATCCCGTCGCGATGCTGGCCTAAGGGGAGGGTGAGGTCATGACCTCGGTCTATGACTTCTCCGCCCGCGCCATCGACGGCACGGACGTTTCGCTCGATCGCTTTCGCGGTCAGGCGTTGCTGATCGTGAACACAGCGTCCAAGTGCGGCTTTACCGGCCAATACGACGGTCTGGAAAAGCTGCACCGCGCGTTCGCCGATCAGCCGTTCGAGGTGTTGGGCTTTCCCTGCAACCAGTTCGGCGAGCAGGAGCCGGGCAAGGCGGCGGAAATCGCCGCCTTTTGCGCCACCAGTTTCGATGTGACCTTCCCCCTGTTCGACAAGGTGGAGGTCAACGGACCGAACCGCCATCCAATTTACGCTTGGCTGACCGAGCAGAAGCGCGGCTTCCTGGGCTCCAAAGCCATCAAGTGGAACTTCACCAAGTTCCTGACCGACCGCGAGGGCAGGGTGGTCGCCCGCTATGCCCCGCAGACTGAACCCGAGGCCATCAAGGCCGACATCGAGAAGTTGATCTAATGGCTGCTGAATTCGATCTCGTCGTCATCGGCTCGGGCCCCGGCGGTTACGTCGCGGCCATTCGCGCCAGCCAGTTGGGCCTGAAGGTCGCCATCGTCGAGCGCGAGAACCTGGGCGGCATCTGCCTGAACTGGGGCTGCATCCCCACCAAGGCCCTGCTGAAGTCGGGCGAAAAGTTCGAGAGCCTGAGCCATCTGAAGGAGTACGGCCTGTCGGCGTCCGGCGCGTCGTTCGATTTCGACGCCATCATCCAGCGCTCGCGCGGCGTGGCCAAACAGCTGAATCAGGGCGTGGGCTTCCTGATGAAGAAGAACAAGATCGAGGTGATCGAGGGGTCAGCCAAGCTGGAGAAGGGCGCCGCCGCGCCCAAGGTCGTCGTCGCTCTGAAAGCGGGCGGATCGCGCGCCTTGGAGGCCAAGTCTGTGATGCTGGCCGTCGGCGCACGTGCACGCGCCTTGCCGCAGATCGGACTGGAAGCCGACGGCGATCGCATCTGGGCCTATCGCGAAGCCATGGCCCCGAAGTTCCTGCCCAAGTCGATCGTCGTGATCGGTTCGGGCGCCATCGGCATCGAGTTCGGCAGCTTCTATCGCGCCCTGGGCTGTGACGTGACCGTGGTCGAGGCCGTGGATCGCATCATGCCGGTCGAGGACGAAGAGGTCTCCAAGGCCGCTCAGAAGTCGTTCGAAAAGCGCGGCATGAAGTTCAAACTGGGCGCCAAGGTCACTAAGGTGAGCAAGGACGCCAAGGGCGTGAAGGTCGCTGTGGAGATCGGCGGCAAGGCCGAGACCCTGGAGGCCGAGGTCTGCATTTCCGCTGTAGGAATCACCGCCAACACCGACGGCATCGGACTGGAAGAACTGGGTCTGGAAATGGACCGCGGCCACGTCAAGATCGACGGCCACTGCCAGACCAACGTCAAGGGCCTGTACGCCATCGGCGACTGCGCCGGCGCGCCCTGGCTGGCGCACAAGGCGTCGCACGAAGGCATACACGCCGCTGAACATATCGCCGGCTACAAGACCCCCAACGTCCATTCGCCCATCGCCGGCTGCACCTATGCCCAGCCGCAGGTGGCCTCGGTCGGCGTCACCGAACAGGCTGCGCGCGCCGAAAAGCGCGACGTGAAAATCGGCCGCTTCCCGTTCCGCGTGAACGGCAAGGCGATCGCCTCGGGCGACACCGACGGCTTCGTCAAGGTGATCTTCGACGCCAAGACCGGCGCCCTGATCGGCGCGCACATGATCGGTCATGAAGTGACCGAGATGATCCAGGGCTATGTCACCGCCATCACCATGGAGGCGACGGAAGAAGACATTCACGGGATCGTCTATCCGCACCCGACCATGTCGGAGGCCATGCACGAGGCGGCGCTGGACGCCTATGGGCGTGTGATCCACATCTGATGAGGGGGCCTGTGTTCGCCAAGGTCACCGAGACGAACGGCGTGGTTCACTGGATCAATCTGAACCACGTTCGCGAACTTATCGTGAAGGACGGCAAGCACGGCCAACCGACCTTGACGGAAGTCAGCATCGACAACCTATTCGTGGCCAAGGTTTTTCGCGTCAAGGAAACGCCTGAGGCCATCCTGGCTCAGGTGAGAGGCTGAAACTTAGCGCTTCTTGCCCAATTCCACCGCGATATCCTTGGTCATGCGACCGACTTTACGGTGCGCGGCGGTGATCTGATCCTTGGTCACGCCCCAGCGCTTCATCCAGTATTCGACCGACTGACGCTCGGTCAGGTCGATGCGGTCCTTGTCGATGAAGCCGCGCTTGTCTTTAAGGCCCGCCATGGTTGGCTCCGTTCATTGGGTCAGAGCGCCGGGTTAGGCCCTCTCGACAAAGCTGTCGATGACGCGCTTTTCACCGGCCTTTTCGAATTCGACCAGCAGTTTGTTGCCTTCGATGACGCGCACGTTCCCGTAGCCGAACTTCTGGTGGAAGACGCGTTCGCCCTTCTTCCATCCCGTGCTGGACTTGGGGTCGGCGGTGGCGATCAGGCGGCCGTCGCCTTCGATGACCGCCTTGCGCGCCGGGATCTTGGCTGGGGTCTGGGCGGCGGTGAAGGATTGGGCGCGTTTCCAGCCGGGGGAGGAATAACCGCTGCCAAAGGATGGCGCGTCGTCCCAGCGGCTCTTGGCCTCCTTCATGCCGGTCGAAGCGCCGTAATAGCCGGTATCGGATTGGGGATCGACGTGGGCGATAGGCAGTTCGTCGACGAAGCGGCTGGGCAGTTGGGAGGTCCAGCGTCCATAGACCAGCCGGTTGGCGGCGAAGGAGATGCGGGCGTCCTGCTTGGCGCGGGTGACGCCGACATAGGCCAGGCGGCGTTCCTCCTCGAGGCCTTTTTCGCCCTTTTCGTCGATGCTGCGCTGGCTGGGGAACACGCCTTCCTCCCAGCCCGGTAGGAAGACCAGCGGGAACTCCAGCCCCTTGGCGCCGTGCAGCGTCATGATCTGCACCGCGCCGTCGCCGTTGGGATCGTCGCTGGTCGCGCGCTCCAGATCCATGACCAGTGAGACGTGCTCCAGATAGGCCTGCAGCGTCTCGAACTGCTGCATCGACTGGGTCAGTTCCTTCAGGTTCTCCAGCCGGGTCTGGCCGCTGGTGCGGTCGGCCTTCTGCATGTCGGTATAGCCGCTCTCCTCCAGCACCGTCTCCATGACCTGCCAATGGGGCGTGGTCTCGGACAGTTGGCGCCAGCGGTCGATATCGCGCACGAAGTTGGACAGGGCGGTGCGCGTACGGGCCTGAAGCTCGTCGGTATTGATCAGGCCCCTGACGGCGGTCAGGGCCGACAGGTCGTGCTGGCGGGCCAACTGCAGGATCTTCTGCACGCTGGTGTCGCCGATGCCGCGCTTGGGCACATTGACGATCCGCTCGAAGGCGAGGTCGTCGTCTTCCGACAGGATCAGGCGCAGATAGGCGTGGGCGTCGCGAATCTCGGCGCGCTCGAAGAACCGCGGCCCGCCGATGACGGTGTAGGGAATGGCCAGCATGACCAGCCGTTCTTCAAAGGCCCGCATCTGGAACGAGGCGCGGACCAGAATGGCCATGTCCTTGTATTTCAGGCCCGGTTCGCCGGCGTGGGGCCGCCGCGCGGTCTCGATCTCGTCGGCTATAAGCCGGGCCTCGGCCTCGCCGTCCCAGACGCCGCGCACCCGCACCTTGTCGCCGCTGTCGTCTTCGGTCCACAGGGTCTTGCCCAGACGATCGCGATTGGCGGCGATCAGGCCGGACGCCGCCCCCAGGATATGACTGGTCGAGCGATAGTTACGCTCCAGCTTGACGATCTTGGCGCCGGGGAAGTCCCGCTCGAAGCGCAGGATGTTGTCTACCTCGGCCCCGCGCCAGCCGTAGATCGACTGATCGTCATCGCCGACGCAGCAGACGTTGCCGGTCGAGGCCGTCAGCAATCGTAGCCACAGATATTGGGCGACGTTGGTGTCCTGATATTCGTCCACCAGGATGTAGCGGAAGCGGCGGCGATATCCCTCAGCCAGGTCCGCATGCTGCGACAATATGGTGATGTTGTGCAGCAGCAGATCGCCGAAGTCGCAGGCGTTCAGGCTGCGCAAGCGCGCCTGATAGGCGGCGTACAGACCCTGACCTTTGCCGTTGGCGAAGTCCTCGCCGGACGGCAGCTTGTCCGGCGTCCAGCCGCGGTTCTTCCAGTGATCGATCAGGCCGGACAGCGACTTGGGCGTCCAGCGTTTGGTGTCGATGTTGGCCGCTTCCAGCAGCTGTTTCAGCACCCGTTCCTGGTCGTCGGTGTCCAGGATGGTGAAGCTGGATTTCAGACCGACCAGTTCGGCGTGGCGACGAAGGATCTGGGCGGCGATGGAGTGAAAGGTGCCAAGCCAGCGGAGGCCCTCGGCGGAGGGGCCGATCAGATGCGTGATGCGCTCGCGCATTTCGCGCGCGGCCTTGTTGGTGAAGGTGACGGCCAGCAGCTCCCACGGCTTGGCCCGGCCTGTCGCCAGAATATGCGCCAGCCGTGTCGTCAGGACGCGGGTCTTGCCCGTGCCGGCGCCCGCAAGCACCAGAACCGGACCCTCGGTCGTCTCGACCGCCTCGCGCTGCTCCGGGTTCAGCCCCTTCAGATAATCACGCGGCGCCTCGCCCTCGGGCGCACGAGCGCGCGCGAGGTCGGAAATGCGGGGGGCGGGAAGATCAGTCACAGGCGCAGAAACATCCGTCAGTCAGATTCGAAACCGGAACATAAGGGGACCGCGCGGCAAAGTCAGGGCCGCCGCCACAATCAAACCTCGGAACCCGGCGGATCGACGGCCGGTTCCTAGGTGCGATGCAGCAGAACACTGACAAAAGGGACGCGGCGTCACACCGCAAACCACGCGGCAAGAAGGCCGGGTGGTGGGCCTTCGTTCTGGGCATGGTCGGAATGTTCGTGATCCTGGCCGTCTGGGTCGTGTTGGTCGAGATGGGTCAAGATCCGCAGGCCGACGTCAATTTCATCGGGCGACAGCAATCCTCCGACGCCGGACCGCCCGAGACTACTTCAGACTATAGGTGATGGTCGTGACGACCCGGATCTTCTTGTCGATGGAGGCGGCCTCGTCACCGGCTGCGCCATCGCGCGGCAGGATTTCGAACGAGCCCTGGGTGGCCTGACGGATCGGGCCCAAGGGCGTTCCGCTGTCCTTGGCGAACTGTTCCGCCCCGGTGCGCGCCGCCGCTGTACCCTCGGCGATCATTTGCGGGCGCACGTCGTTCAACTTGGTGAAGATATAGGACGGACCCTGGAAGTCCTGCAGCACCACGTCCTGACGCACCAGATCGTTGAGCAGTCGCGTCGTTGCCTGAACCCGTGCGACATCGCTGGTCCGCACGATCACCGTCTGAGCCAGGATGAAGCGCGGACCGCCGTTCTGGGCGGCGTATTCTCGCGACCGGGTGTCGGCCACCTCCAACCGGCCCAATTCGATGGCCTGGGCAGGGTAGCCCTGGGCGGTGAGGAAGCGGCGGACCAGCGCCAGATCGTCGTCGATCTTGGTTTGAACTTCCGAAAGGACATCGCCCGAGGCCGAGAAGCGTAGCGGCAGGACGGCAAGGTCCGCTTTTACATTGCGTTCGGACAGGCCGCGCACCGTCACGGTGCGGTCGCCAGCGCGCGCGTGGATGACGCCCTGACCGATAAGGGCGCCGGCGCCGATGAAGCCGACAGCCAGAAGACCGCCGACCACGGCGGCTGGAAGCAGACGATTGTCGGACATGATCAGGTCTCCGTTGGATCGAAGCTACGCCGGTCTTCCATGATCCGCCACCCAGTCCAGCGCCAGCAGGCGACAGGCGGAGGCGAGGGGGCGTCGGCCGCGACCGGCGTCGATTTCAGCCAGAAGCTGCGCCTTGCTGAGGTTGCGGGCAGCGGCGATCCGATCCAGCACGGCCCAGAACTCCGGCTCCAGCGCCACCGACGTGGCATGGCCGGCGAGGGCGACCGAACGTTTGCTGAGGCTGCTCAACGCGCGGACTTCAGCACGATCTCGGCCGAGGCCGGCGCGCCGTTCGTCAGGATCGCGTGGCGGGTGTCTGTAACGAAGACCAGAGCGCCGGCCGCGTCTCGGATCTCGGCGCGCGCGGCATAGGTGTGGCGCGGATCGATCTGAGACGTGGGAAAGCCAAGGGTGACGCGATAGGGCGGGGCGCCGGTCAGCGGCTCGCGGGTCTCGGCGAGAACCTTGGCGGGTGCGTCGGCCAGACTGACATCCTCAACCCTGACGGTCAGGACATGGCCGGGCGGCAGCATGATCCGTTCGCGATAGGTGGCGGTCACGTTTGCGACCGTCGTTCCGGTCGTCATGTCCGGCGTGGCGGCGCAGGCAGCCAAGACCAGAGCGGCGGGCAGGATCAGGGGGGCGTTTCGCATGGCGATCTCCTTCGAGGCGCCCAGTGTGTCACACTCAGGCGCAAGACGTGAGGGCGCGTGGCGTTAGGGCGTGTTATGCGGGCCGTCCATCGTCGGAGATCAACCTTTGAGCCGCCCCTTTGCGATCGCTGCGATCGCCATCTGCGCCCTGATCTGGGGCACGACCTGGTACGCGATCACCCTGCAGTTGGGGCCGGTTGATTCCATCGTCTCGATCGTCTGGCGGTTTGGTCTGGCGTCGGCGGTCCTGTTCGCCTTCTGCGCCGTGACGCGCCGGCCGCTGCGTCTGACGCGCAGCCAGCATCTGGCCGCCATCGGCCAGGGCGCCTTCGTCTTCGCGGTCAGCTATGGCTTCGTCTATGCCGCGGAAGGGCAGGTGGCCTCGGCTGTGGTCGCGGTGATCTTCGCCGCCCTGGCCTTTGTGAACCTGATCCTGTTTCGGCTGCTGGGCGGACAGAAGGCGGCGCCAGCGGCGTGGATCGGCGCAATACTGGGCGTCATGGGCGTCGGGGTCTTGTCCTACGGCCAGATCACGGCGGCCGGCGCTGGGCTCAATCCGGGGCTGGGCGTCCTCTTCGCGCTAACCGCTGTACTGGCTTCGGCGCTCGGCAACTGGTTCGCCTGGAAAGGACAGCAGGCGGGCGCGCCCGTTATGGCCGCCACGTGCTGGGCGATGGCTTATGGCACAGCCATGTTGGCGCTGTACGGCATGGCGACCGGCGTGACGTGGCGGATCGAGCCGACGCCGGACTATGTCCTGTCGCTGCTTTATCTCTCGCTGTTCGGGTCGGTGATCGCGTTCGGCTTGTACTTCACCATCGCGCGCCAACGCGGCTATGCCCTGGCCAGCTACATCTCGGCTCTGACGCCGCCCATCGCCATGCTGGTGTCGGTGCTGTTCGAGGGCGCGCGGTTCGGCTGGAGCGCCCTGATCGGACTGGCGCTTGTGCTGGCGGGGCAGGTCATGCTGATCCGCGCGCCAAAGGCCTGAGCCATCAGTCGTCGTTTTTCGGCTCCAGCTTCTGACCGTCCAACTGCTTATCGGCGCGATGACGCTCAAGAGCGGACAGGGTCTTCTCGGCCTTGGAGCGTCCATGGGCCAAGCGGTTGGCGGCGGCCAACGCCTTGTCTTCGGCCTTGGCGCGGGTCTTTCGCGCTCGGTTCAGATTGATGATCTCGCCCATGACTACGCCTTGGGCTTGTCGGCGGGGGGCGTATCCGCCGACGGTTTGGCCGAGGGCTCGGGCGCCAGCACAGCCGGCACCTGAGACTCCGAGATCGTCGTCTGGGGGATGAAGGGCTGGTCCGCCGGGCGCTCGCCCAGCCGGGTCCAGGCATCGGCGCTGCGCCCGCGCTGACGCCCCAGTTCGAACATGGCCGTCATGGTCTCTTGATCGAACTTCAGGCTGGAGGCGGCGACATTGTCTGGAATGGCCGACAGCGCCATGTCCAGCCCATTGCGCCGCGCAAACGCCGCCGTCACGGCCAGATGGATGCGCAGCGACGATTTGCTCATGCTGTCATAGGTACGCGACAGAATTCCCGACAGGCGGCCGGGCGTAACCCCGTCGTTGCGGCCGACCTGACCATTGACGATGACATAGAGGGCGCCGACACGCCCTTCGTCGTTTGGACGGGTCCACAGCATCAGGTCCTCTGGGATGGCCAGGAACGGCGTGTTGACGCCGCCATCGACGTGCATTTCCAGAACCACCTTGTCGTCGTCCTGAAGCCCGGCGATCAGAACCGGAGGAAAGACGCCGGGAATGCTGGCCGAGGCGACCAGCACCTCCTTGAACAGCTCGCGGGCGTTCTCGTCGCCCTGCGTCGCCAAAAGGCCCATGTCCCAGATGACGGTTTCCTCGCTGTCCAGATCGGTCGTCGCCACCAGCAGGCGTCTGCCCTTGGCGTGCTCGCGCGCGACGGCCTGCATCAGTTCAGGGGTGACGTTCTCGTCCACCAGATTGCGCAGGACCTGCGACGAGAACAGGCTCGGGTTCAGGAAGGCGGCGAAACTGCGCCAGCTCAGCAAATTGCTGGCGGCGCCGCTGGTGTAGGCATGCTGAAGTTCGTCGTCCCAATCCGATCCGAGAAAGGCGAACGGCGCGGCAAGCGCCCCCGTGCTGACGCCGGTGACAACATCGAACGCGGGGCGATCGCCCTGTTCGGTCCAGCCGACCAGAAGCCCGGCTCCGTAGGCTCCGTTTGCGCCGCCGCCGGACAGCGCCAGGATCGAGGTTGGTTTGTCGGGCCGAAGTCGCTGACCAATTTCCTGGGTGAAGGCCTGCAAACGCGCACTGTCACTGGCGCGGATGCGAGGGTCTTCCGCCTTGACGAGCGTGCCGTCGGTGATGCGGAGGGGGCCGGTCGGGCGATCCAGCGTTCCACACGCCGAAAGGGCCAAGGCCATGAGGACGCCGAACAGGCCTGATCCAATCCGCCGCATATCTTGAGTTCCGGTTCCGTGTGAACGGCGGCTTCTACCGCGTCCTTGCCAATCCTGTCATCAAGACGATGAACAAGCGTCGCCGTTTGAAACCGTCGCAGGCCGGGTGTGTTCTCATCGGCAGGACAAACCAAACTGCTGGAGATACACATGGTTGACGTTTCGCTCATCAAGGAACACCTCGAAGTCGTGGGCTCGGACGGCGGTCACGTGGGCCGGGTCGATCACGTCCTGGGCGACCAGATCGAACTGGCGAAGCTGGATTTCGCCGGCGGCTTCAAGCACCACATGATCCCGGTCAGCTGGGTCGAACGGGTTGACGACAAGCACGTTCATCTGAGCCTGACCCAAGACGACGCCAAGGCGCGCTGGACCGAGAAGCCGCACTAAGGCCGATCTGACGCCGATTTAATGAAGGCCCCGCTGCACAAGCGGGGTCTTTTGCTTATCTGAGGTATGTCGCAATGGGCGACAGTGGAGCCTGTCTTGATGCGCCTGATCCTGAATATCCTCTGGCTCATCTTCGGCGGCTGGATTTCCGGCCTTCTGTGGCTGCTGGGCGGCGCGATCCTGGCGCTAACCGTTGTCGGCCTGCCGTGGACGTTCGCGGCGTGGCGTATCGCCAGCTATTCCTTCTGGCCCTTCGGCCGCGAGATCGTGTGGCAGGACACGCATCCCGTCGCTGGCTGTGTCGGCGTCGTTTTGAACGTCGTCTGGTTCGTCGTGGCCGGCTGGTACATCGCCCTGACGCACCTGCTCATCGCCGTGGCGGAGTTCGTCTCCATCATCGGCATTCCGTTCGCGCTGAAGGATCTCGAACTGGCCAAGCTGGCGCTGGCGCCGGTCGGCCGCACCATCCGTGACAAGGCCTGACCCAAAAGAAAACGCCGACGTCAGACGACGTCGGCGTTTCAAAAATCTCGATCTTGGAGGGGGTCAGCCCGGCGAGATCATCTTCTCCGGCCGCACGGCTTCATCGAACTCCGCGTCCGTCAGATAGCCGCCGCCGACAGCCTCTTCGCGCAATGTTGTGCCGTTCTTGTGCGCGGTCTTGGCAATCTTAGCGCACAGGTCATAACCCAGCTTGCCGTTCAAAGCGGTGACCAGCATCAGAGAGTTATTCAGGCCGCGCGCAATATTATCCTCGCGCGCCTCGATGCCGACGACGCAGTTGTCGGTGAAGCTGATGGCCGCGTCGGCGACCAGGCGCACCGACTGCAGGAAATTGTACGCCATCACGGGATTGTAGACGTTCAGCTCGAAATGGCCTTGCGACCCGGCGAAGGTCAGGGCGGCGTTGTTGCCGAACACCTGGACGCAGACCTGGGTCAGGGCTTCGCATTGAGTCGGATTGACCTTGCCCGGCATGATCGACGAGCCTGGCTCGTTTTCCGGCAGCGCCAATTCGCCCAGACCCGAACGCGGGCCGGAGCCCAGGAAGCGGATGTCGTTGGCGATTTTGAACAGGCTGGCGGCGACCGTGTTAATGGCGCCGTGGCTGAAGACCATGGCGTCGTGGGCGGCCAAGGCCTCGAACTTGTTCGGGGCCGTGGTGAAGGGCAGTCCGGTGATCTCGGCGATCTGGGCCGCAACCTTTTCGGCGAAGCCGATGGGCGCGTTCAGACCGGTGCCGACGGCGGTGCCGCCCTGCGCCAGTTCCATCAGGGCCGGCAGGGTCTGTTCGATGCGCTTGATGCCGTTCTGGACCTGTTGCGCATAGCCGCCGAACTCCTGGCCCAGCGTCAGAGGCGTGGCGTCTTGGGTATGGGTGCGGCCGATCTTGATGATGTGGCCCCAGGCCTTGGCCTTGGCGTCCAGCGCGGCGTGCAGATGTTTCAAGGCCGGGATCAGGTCGTTGACCACCTGTTCGGCGCAGGCGACGTGCATGGCGGTGGGATAGGTGTCGTTGGACGACTGGCTCATATTGACGTGATCGTTGGGGTGGACCGGCTTCTTCGAGCCCATCTCGCCGCCCAGAATCTCGATCGCGCGATTTGAGATCACCTCATTGGCGTTCATGTTCGATTGGGTGCCCGAACCCGTCTGCCAGACCACCAGCGGGAAGTGGTCGTTCAGCTTGCCTTCGATAACCTCATTGGCGGCCTTGATGATGGCGTCGGCCAGGGCCGGGTCCAACTTGCCCAGGTCGCGGTTGGTCTCGGCGGCCGCACGCTTGACGATGCCCAGAGCGCGCACGACAGGCAGGGGCTGCTTCTCCCAGCCGATCTTGAAGTTTCCCAGCGATCGCTGCGCCTGAGCGCCCCAGTAGCGGTCGGCGGCGACTTCGATCGGGCCGAAGGTGTCGGTCTCTGTCCGGACGTTGCTCATGCGCGTAAATCTCGTCTCTCAGGCGTGGCGATGGGTTGCGCGGCGGTGTAGCACGAGAGCCATGCAGGGCAAGAAGAGCGCGGATATCCTCACACCGGCAATCGTCGCATGACCGCCGGCTGGATCGGGACCGGCAAGGTCAGGGCGAGGGAGGATGGCGATGCGGTCGAGATCGTCATCGACGGCCTGACGACCCAGGCCAAATACTACAAGCCGCTGGTCTATGAGTTCATGCGCAAGGAATGGCGCGGAGCCAGGCCGTCATGGGGCGATCATGTCGTCGAAATTCGCATGGAGCATGTCGGCGAGCCGCCGTGGATGGACCTCGACAATCTGGCCAAGGCCTTGCTCGATTCTATCAAAGGCTATCTGTTTCACGACGACGCCCAGGTCGCGCGGCTGCTGGTCGAAAGACGCGAGGGCGAAAGAGAGCGGATCCTGATCCGCTCCTATCCGCGCAAGGACTGACGGCGGCTATTTCTTGCGGAACTGGTCCAGCGAAACGACCTTGGGGCCGTCCGAAATCGGCGGCATGTCCTGGGGCGGGGTCGGCTCGTCTTCGACCTCGTCCAGAAGCTGTGGGTCTTCGAACTGCAGCAGGAATTGGACGCTGGGATCGTAGAAGCGCGTGATCGCGGAATAGGGGATGACCAGGCTCTTGGGCATGCCGCCGAAGCGCAGCTTGACCGAGAAACGCTCAGGCTCGACACGCAGGTCGTCGTACTGGTGCTGCAGAACGACCGTCATCTCTTCCGGATATTTCGCCAGAATGTCAGGGGCCACGCTGACGCCGACGGCGCGTGTCTTGAAGGTGATGTAGAAGTGGTGGGCGCCGGGCAGGCCCTCGGCCAGCACGCGTTCCAGCGCGGCGCGCATGACGCCGCGCAGGGCTTCCTGTGCCAGCTGTTCGTACCGCATCTCATCGACCGGAGGGGCCTGGTCGCTCATCGTCACCTCACATCAGAGCGCGACTGATAGCGGCGCAGGGCCGTAGGCGAAAGGTGTCATGAAGGTAAAGCGCCGGGATTCTGGCGCTAGGCTCCCGATCATCTTTTGGAAAGTGCCGGGGGTTCTGTTGCCAGGCCCCCCGACGGGCCCCGCCCAGGGATCTGAACCCCTAGGACTTAAGATTCGAAATCACTCGAACCGCATTACGCGGCGAGAGCGACTTCTCCAGCGAAGTTATCGTTCGCAGTTAGAAAATGGCCCGATACGGTGGGCCAGGACGAGCGAAAGCAATCCTCTTTACACGTCCGTCGATGCTAGTCGGCCCCATGCTGCCTCCGCCGATAACGCGGGGAGAAAGTTGGTGGAGCCGCCGGGAATCGCACCCGGGTCCGGTCCGCTTATTACAAGCGCGTTTATCGCTATAGTCCGGCCGAAACCGAACCAGACGAATATAGGCGCAGCCGTGAGGCATTCCAAGCGCCGGATTGCACTCAGGCGCGGCTCCACTCCGGCGTCTGGTTTCGGAACCACGTCAACTGACGTTTGGCGTAGTTGCGGGTAGCTTGTTTAAGGGCGGCGATCGCGTCGTCGCGGGCCAGATAGCCGGACAGGTAGGCGGCCAGTTCTCTGACCCCGACCGCCTTCATGGCGGGCAGGGCGGGGTTCAAGCCACGGTCCAAGAGGGCTTGGACTTCGTGTATCGCTCCCTGATCAATCATCAGGTCAACGCGCTGGTTGCAGTTTGCATAGAGTTGCTGGCGCTCAGGCTCCCTAACCCATCCGGTCCATGAATCCGGCGCCAACAAGGGCTGAGTGTCGGCCTTCCAGGCGCTTAACGCGCGGCCGCTGGCGATGAAAACGCTCATGGCTCGAACCAGTCGCTGTCGGTCTCCGTGTTCGATGGCCTGCGCCGCCTCGGGATCGATCTGGGCCAGGCGCCGGCGAAAAGCTGACTCGCCGAGCGCCGTGTAGTCGGCATCCATCTGATCGCGCACCCCGCTCGGCACCGCGGGAATATCGGCCAAGCCTCGCGTCAGACTGGTGAAGTAGAGGCCGGTCCCCCCCACCAGAATGGCCGGCCGGTCTTGACCGCGGAGGTTGTCTAGCAACGCCATTACCGCGCGGCTCCAGCGTCCGACGGACCAGGCGTCCGCCGCGTCTGCGACGCCATAAAGTCGATGATCGGCCTGAGCTTCATCCTCCGCCGAGGGGCGGGCCGTCAGGATACGCAGGTCGGCGTAGAGCTGCTGGCTGTCGGCATTGATGATCACCGCGCCCGTTTCGCGCGCCATCTTCAGCGCCAGCGCCGACTTGCCCGAGGCGGTGGGGCCAGCGATCAGGGTGATTGAGGGTGGTCGGGACAAATCGTGGCTCGCGGGACGGGTTCGAGGGCGATAGAACGCGCGCATCATCGCCTGCAAGTCCCTTGGAGACCGCCTTGGTCGAACGCACCGCCGTCATCGCCGCCCTCGACGCCGTCATCGATCCGGTTTCCGGCCAGGGGTTGGTCGCCGCCGGTCTGGTTCAGGGTCTGGTCGTGGCTGAGGATCGCGCGGGGTTTGCTCTGGAAGTCGATCACACTCAAGCGGCCGCCTACGCGCCGGTTCGTGACGCAGCGGAGGCTGCGCTGAAGGCCATTCCCGGCATGGCGCGCGTCTCGGTGATTCTGACCGCCGAGACCAAGCCTGCTGCTGCGCCGCGCACGGCGGGCCTGTCCAAGGCGGCGGTCGATCAGGGGCGCGCCAAAGCCCCGGTCCCATCTGATCGTCCCGCGCATGTCCGCCGCGTCCTGGCCGTCGCCAGCGGCAAGGGCGGGGTGGGCAAGTCCACGGTCGCCGTAAATTTGGCCGCTGCGCTTTCGGCGCGCGGGCTATCGGTCGGCATTCTCGACGCCGATGTCTATGGGCCGTCGCTGCCGACCATGCTGGGCATCAGCGGCAAACCCGCCTACGAGCACGGCGCCATCGTGCCGCACGTCGCCCACGGGCTGAAAGCCATGTCGGTCGGCCTGCTGACCAAGATGGACGACGCCATGATCTGGCGCGGACCCATGGCGTCGCAGGCCATCACGCAGATGCTGACCCAGACGCGTTGGGGAACGGCTGATGCGCCGCTGGACGTGCTGGTGGTCGATCTGCCGCCGGGCACGGGCGACGTGCAACTGACCTTGATCCAGAAGACGCCGCTGGATGGGGCGGTGATTGTGTCGACGCCGCAGGAAGTGGCCTTGGCCGATGCGCGGCGCGCCCACACCTTGTTCCAATGCGTCAATGTCTCGACGTTGGGCCTGATAGAGAACATGAGCGGTCCGGTCTTTGGCCAGGGCGGAGCCAAAGCCGAGGCCGAGCGCCTATCCATCCCGTTCTTGGGCGCCTTGCCGCTGGACGCCGCCTTACGAGAGGGGGGGGATGCCGGACGACCGCCTGTCGCAACCGACCCGCAGGGCGATATCGCCGGCCGCTTCGCCGAAATCGCCGCGCGAGTCTCTGCGGCGCTCGGGCTTTAGAAAAAGCCGAGGCGAGGGGTTTTCAAACGCAACCCTGTTCGCCACCTTGGGTGCTACAGATACCCAAGGAGTTCCGATGAGCCTCGACGCCCTGTTCAGCCCCTTCACCATCAAGGGGCTAACCCTGCCCAACCGCATCGTCATGGCGCCAATGACGCGGTCCTTCTCGCCGAACGGCATCCCGACCTCCGACGTCGCCGCCTATTATCGCCGCCGCGCCGAGGGCGGAGTGGGCCTGATCGTGACCGAGGGCACGGTCGTCGAGCGTCCGGCGGCGCGCAATGACGCCAATGTTCCAGTTTTCCACGGCGAAGCGCTGCCGGAATGGAAGTCCGTGGTGGAAGAGGTTCATGCCGCCGGCGGTCTGATCGCGCCGCAGATCTGGCACGTGGGCTCGGCGCGGGGACGCGGCGAGGACTGGGCGCCGCTGGGCAAGGTGGACAGCCCGTCGGGCATGACCATGCCGGGCAAGACCAAGCTGGAGCCGATGACGGAGGAAGATGTCGCCGACACGATCGCCGCTTTCGGCCGGTCGGCCCGCGCGGCTCGCGACCTCGGCTTCGACGCCGTCGAAATCCACGGCGCCCATGGCTATCTGATCGACCAGTTCTTCTGGAGCGGCCTGAATGCGCGCGAGGACCGCTGGGGCGGACCGACCATCGCGGATCGCGCCCGCTTTGGCGCCGAGGTCGTGAAGGCGGTGCGCGAGGGCGTCGGCGACGACATCCCCGTCATCCTGCGCCTGTCGCAATGGAAGCTGCAGGATTACACGGCCCGCATCGCCGAGACGCCGGAGCAGATGGTCGAGTGGCTGACCCCGCTGTCGGACGCCGGCGTCGATGTCTTCCACTGCTCGCAGCGCCGCTTCTGGGAGCCGGAGTTCGAAGGCTCGGACCTGAACTTCGCCGGCTGGACCAAAAAGCTGATGGGCAAGCCCACGATCACCGTCGGATCCGTGGGTCTGGACGGCGAGTTCATCGCGTCGTTCGGCGGCGAAGGATCGAAGCCCGCCTCGCTGGACGGTCTCCTGCGCCGTCTGGAGAACGAGGAGTTCGACCTGGTCGCCGTTGGCCGCGCGCTGCTGGCCGATCCGCAGTGGGTCGCCAAGATCCGCGACGGCCGCGAAGACGAGCTGCGCAACTTCGAGCGTTCGGACCTGATGACCCTGTCCTGATCAGGAAACGTCGAGCCGGTTATGCCGGCTCGACGATCACGCCCGTGCCGTAGCACAGCACCTCGGTCACGCCCGGCATGATCTCCGTGGCGTCATATCGGACGGCCAGGATGGCGTTGGCACCGTGCGCTTCTGCATGTTTGACTAGCTCGTCATAGGCTTCCTGACGCCCGGCCTCGGCCAGTTTCACATAGGCGCCGACGCGGCCGCCCAGCATGGACTGGACCCCGCCGATGGCGTCGGAGATGGCGTTGCGTGACCGCACCGTCACGCCGCGCACCAGGCCGATGTGGCGGGTGACGCGAAAGCCGGGCAGGTCGTTGGTGGTCGTGACGTACATCTGTCTCTCCTAGCGGCGTTCCAGCACGCGGAAGGTGAAGGCGTGATCGTCCTTCTCGCCCGCCGGGTGCGATTCTGACGATACCTCGACCCAGGCTGTTTCGTCGAATGCAGGAAAGACGGCGTCGCCTTCGGGAGAGGCCTCGACCTCGGTGATGTACAGGCGCCTGGCGCGGGGCAGGGACGCCTCGAACAGGGCGGTGCCCCCGATGATGCAGATCTCCTCGACGCCATCGTCCTCGGCGGTTTCGCGTCCGATCTCGATGGCCTCGTCCAGAGTGGCGCAGACCAGCGCGCCTTTGGACATGCCGTCGGTTTCGTAGGATTCATCACGCGTCAGCACGATGTTCAGCCGACCGGGCAAGGGCTTGAGCGGCAGACTCTCCCAGGTCTTGCGGCCCATCAGGCAGGGCTTGCCCACAGTTATGGCCTTGAAGCGCTGCAGGTCGCTGCGCAGCCGCCAGGGCAAGGCGCCGTTTCGGCCGATGACGCCGTTGCGTCCACGCGCGACGACCAGGGAAATGAGGGGCTGGGGCAAGAACCTTGACCGTATCGATGCGTTGAGGGGGCCCATCCAATGAACGCGAGCCCCGTTGTGAGCAAGTATCTCCCCGCCATCCTGGTCGGTTTCCTGGTGGCGTTCGTCATCAGCGGCGGGCTGGCGTTCTTGTTCTCGTCCGCCGGAGCCGACGCCGGCTATCTGCCGATGATGGTCGGCGCGTTTTTGGGTGTGTTCACCGCCTACATCATGGCCAATCTGGCGGGCACAAAACTCGGGAAGTCAGCAACGGCGGAGCAGAAGCAGGCCGCACTGGCGTTTCGCCCTCAGTTTCACGATCAGGCTCTGCTGATCGTCTATCGCGAAGGCTTCGTGGGCAAGGCCGCCGGCATGGACTTGTCGGTGGACGATGAGTTCGTGGCCCAGCTGAAGAGCCCGCGCTTCACCGCCATTTCGGTCTCGCCGGGCGGCCACCAGCTGTCCATGGCGTTCGGCGGTCTGGCGGGAAAGCAGAACAAGCCCACGCTTGAGGGCTTCATCGCTGCGCCCGGCGACGTGATCGCGTTCCGCGCCACCATGCAGATGGGCATGATGAAGAACCGGATCGTGGTCGAGCGCATCGAAACGGACGACGCCCTGGTCGCGCGATTGACGCCGATGATCATGATTGCGCCAGAGACTTAAGCTTCGGTCTGAGGCTCCAGCCACTTCAGCCATTTGCGCTGCATCGCCTGATCAAGATCGACGCCCGCCTGCGCGCAGTAGATCAGCAGCATCCCCAGCACATCCGCGGCCTCGTCGCCCAGCGCCTGATTGTCGGGCGCGCCTCGTGCGCGGCCGGTCAGACGCAGATGCTCGGCGGTCAGTTCGCCAAGCTCTTCCTGAAGCTTGAGCAAGGCCCAGTCGCGGTCGCGGTCGATATCGTGTTCGGCGGCGTAGATGTCGGAGATGCGAATCACCGACGCGGTCAGATCGCGCAAATCCATACGTTCAGCGACGCTCGACGCTGACGCCATCCGCCGCAAAGGCCTCAAGGCGCGATCGGGCGTCGACGTCGTTCAGCGCATAGGCGTCGAGGAAATCCTCCGTCGCCCGGATGATCTGATCAAACCGCTCGCCCTGCGCCGTCCCCGGCAGCTGGTGGTCTGCGCCCGCGAAGATCATGAGAGTTTTGTCGCCTGCCGGACTATTGTCGAACGGCGCGCGATGATCGCGCCAATCGCTGACGAAGCCGGGCACCAGATCCTGATCGCCGGCGATCACCAACAGCGGACGGTCAAGCGTGCGGTAGCTGTCGGAGGTGACGAGGCCGGGGATGGAGCCGGCCGAGGAAAAGGCGATCACGCCTTTTACCGCCGGGTCGCCTGCGGGGCCCGCCGCCGTGACGGCGCCGCCCTCGATCACGGACATCAGAGAGCCGAACGAATGCCCCGCCACGATCAGCGGTTTGCCCGAATGCGCATGGGCGGCGATGCCGCGTGCGACGCCCAGGTCGATCAGCCTGGTCGAGAAGGCGGCGCGATTGTCATATTTATCATGTTCCGGATGACGCAGAGAATCGACGTGCAGCGGTGCGATTACCGTGAAACCGTGCGCCGCCCAGACCGACAGAATGCGGGCATAGGCCGTCGGCGAACCGTTATAGCCGTGGCTGAACACCACCACGCCGCGTTCGGCCGGGGCGGTCCAGATGCTGATCGGTATGGCCCGACCGTCCGGCGCAGGCACCCTGATTTGTACCGGTGTGATCTCGGCGGCTTCAACGGCGGATGAGATCGGCTGGGCGATCGCCGACACTGCCGGCGTCGCGAGCAGAATGAGACCAAGAGAGAAAGCGCGGATCATCGTGAATGACCTTAAACGGCGACGGCCGCCTTGATATGCGGCCAAGCCTCGTAGCCATCGAGGGTGAAGTCCAAGAGGTCGAAGGCGAACAGGTCGGTCTTGGGCGCGATCTGCATGACGGGCAGGGGCAGGGGTTCGCGAGTCAACTGAAGCTCGGCCTGTTCGAGGTGGTTCAGATACAGGTGGGCGTCGCCGAAGGTGTGGACGAAGTCGCCCGGCTCCAGCCCCACAACCTGGGCCAGCATCATCGTCAGCAGGGCGTAGGAGGCGATGTTGAACGGCACGCCCAGGAAGACATCGGCGCTGCGTTGATACAGCTGGCAGCTGAGCTTTCCGTCCGCGACGAAGAACTGGAACAGGCAGTGGCAGGGGGGCAAGGCCATGTCGTCGACATCGGCCGGGTTCCAGGCGGTGACGATGTGGCGGCGGCTGTTGGGATTGGTTTTCAGCCCATGAACCAGGTTCTCGATCTGGTCGATGACGCGGCCATCCGGCGCAGTCCAGGACCGCCATTGCTTGCCATAGACCGGACCCAACTCGCCCTCGGCGTCGGCCCATTCGTCCCAGATGCGGACGCCATTGTCCTTCAGATAGGCGATGTTGGTCTCGCCGCGCAGGAACCACAGCAGTTCGATGATGATCGACCGCAGATGCAGCTTCTTGGTCGTCAGGACCGGGAAACCCTTGGACAGATCGAACCGCATCTGACGGCCGAAGACGCCCAGGGTGCCGGTGCCGGTGCGATCGTCGCGGCGCACCCCATTGTCGAGGATGTCGCGCAGCAGGTTCAGATACTGCCGCTCGGGATGATCGGCAGGCGCGGCGGCGATGCGAGCCTGAAGTTCAGCGATGGCGACCTGAGCGTTCATGGCGTCAGCTTCCACCCGAATCAGTCGATCGCCAATGAGCCGTCGGTGATCACGATCGGATCGTTGTGGATCGAATCATCCGCCGAAGCCGCCTTCGTCGAGGAAGGCCTGTTCTTCAGGCGTGGTCCGGCGGCCCAGCGCGGCGTTGCGGTGCGGGAATCGGCCGAAGCGAACGATGATGTCGCGGTGCAGCTTGCCCCACTTCTCCAGCTCTTCGTCGCCCGCGACCAAGGCCATGTAGCGGTCCTGATCCTCGATCCTTTCGGAATGCTCGAACGGCAGCAGCAGGAAGTTCTTCAGAGCCGGCTCGACCGCCAGATGCAGATCGCGGGCCACGGCCTGGTTTGCAAACATCAGGGCCAGCGGGTCGGTGGCGAACTGATGCGCCGTGCCGCGAAAACTGTTGCGAGGATACTGGTCCAGCAGGATCAACAGCGCCAAGGCCCCATCGGCCGTGTCCATCCAGTCGTCCCGTTCGCGGCGCGCGGCGGCCCAATGCAGGGCGCGGCCTCGGTCGCGGAAGTCGGTATCGAAAGCTTCGTCCTTGGCGAACCACTTTTCGGGCCCAGCCTCTTTCCAGAAGGCGACGACGTCGGATGGGGTTATGAAGGCGGTCATGACCCAGACCCTACCCAATCCGCTGCCTGTCTTCCACGACCGCGACTGCGACCTTTCGATCATTCGCGGCAAGCGCGTGGCCATGATCGGTTACGGCAGCCAGGGGCGCACCCATGCGCTGAACCTGCGCGATTCGGGCGTGGCCGACATCGTGGTGGGGCTAAAGGCCGGATCGAAGACGCGCGATCTGGCGCGCGCCGACGGATTCGAGGTGATGACGGCCGGACAGGCCGCTTCGGGCGCCGATGTGATCGCCGTGATGACTTCGGACGAGGCGCATCGCGATCTGTGGCGCGACGAACTGGAGCCAAATGTGCGGCCGGGCGCGGCCCTGGTCTTCGCCCACGGCCTGTCGGTGCGATTCGGCCTGGTCGAACCGCGCGCGGATCTGGACGTCATCCTGGCCTCGCCCAAGGGGATAGGGCCGCGCATCCGCGACCTGTACGAGGCCGGGGAGGGGGTCTTCTGTCTGTTTGGGGTGCAGCACGACGCGACGGGCGGGGCGCACGCGCTTGGCCTGTCCTATGCGGCGGCGCTGGGGTGCGGGCGCAAGGGCATTCTGGAAACGACGATGCGCGACGAGTGCGAGAGCGACCTGTTCGGCGAACAGGTGGTTCTGTGCGGCGGCATCGCCGAACTGATCGACGCGGCCTTCATGAAGCTGGTCGACGCCGGCTATCCGCCCGAGGTGGCGTGGTTCGAATGTTTCTATGAAACCAAGCTGGTGACCGACCTGATGTACGAACGGGGCATCGCCGGCGCCTTCGCCAAGATTTCGAACACGGCGGAATACGGCGCCTATCTGACCGGACCGCGCATCATCGGATCCGAGTCTCGCCAGGCGATGGATCAGGTTTTGGCCGAGGTTCAGGGCGGGGCGTTCGTGGGGCGGCTGATGGCGGATTATGACGCGGGATCGCCCGATCTGACTGCACGCAGAAGGGCGCTGGGCTCAAGGACCATCGAGTCGGTTGGAGCGCATCTGAATGCGGTGGCGCGCCGGGCGATGGAGAGCGCGGCGAACGACGACTGACGCGGCTCTGGCGGCGGGCGAAAGGCCCGCTGTCGCATCGTCGATTTTTCTGAGGAGAAGATGGTCGGAGTGAGAGGATTCGAACCTCCGACCCCTGCGTCCCGAACGCAGTGCTCTACCAGGCTGAGCCACACTCCGACCGTGGGGGCTGGCCTGGCGGCGTCGCCCCGAAGTGAGGACGCGGCTTATAGCCATGGGTTCGATGGGCCGCAAGCGCCCATTTTGACCCATCTTCACGGTAAGCGAAAATAGTCCTGAAAGAGGGTGTTGCATCCCAAAACGGCTTGGCGTATCTGACCGCCTCCGCCGCACAGAGTGCTTCGGAAACGCCGGTCCTGCTGGGGAATGGTGTAATGGTAACACTACGGTTTTTGGTACCGTCATTCTAGGTTCGAGTCCTAGTTCCCCAGCCATCCGCCGACAAAGGTCGGCGCCGCCGAACCACTTCACAGCTTCAGCATTATCATCTGCGCCAGAGCTTCCGTTTGGATGCCCGGCTACCTAGCTTGACCGCAGACTGCTGCTGAGGAGAACGATGATGGTCACCGCCAAAGAAAAGCGCCTAGCGCCTCTGAAGACGCCGACGAGCCTGTCGGAGGAGGCGACCCAGAGCATTTCCACCGCTCTGACCGGGCTTCTGGCCGATACGTTCGCCCTCTACATCAAGACCAAGAATTTCCACTGGCACGTCTCGGGCCCGCATTTCCGGGACTATCATCTGATGCTGGACGAGCAGTCGGCGGAAATCCTGTCCATGACCGATCCGATGGCCGAGCGGGCGCGCAAGATCGGCGGGACCACGCTGCGCTCCATCGGTCAGATCGCCAAGGAAGCACGCATCGCCGACAATGACGCCGATTACGTCGATCCGCTGGATATGCTGGCCGAGCTTCGCGACGACAACGGCGAACTGATCAGCCGGATGCGAGAGGTGCATGACCTGTGCGACGAGCATAACGACGTGGCCACCGCCAGCCTGCTCGAGAACTGGATCGACGAGAGCGAGAAGCGCGTCTGGTTCCTGTTCGAATCGGGTCGTCGCGGTAACGGCTGAGGAACCGCAGCGCTTGCGCCGTCTTATGTATCGTCGATAGTCGATTACGGACGGCGCAGGAGAGGCGTGAAGCAGGTTTCGGTGATCTGCGGCTTGGCGATCGTGGTCGTGCTGGCGGCGTCGCCTGCCTCAGCCGATATGTCCAAGGCGTTCGGCAATACGATCGTGTCCCATTATCCGAACGGACAGTGGGTGAGGCACTATTTCGATCCGGATGGACGCTACACCTCGCAGTTTTCGGACGGGCGACGTGTGGCGGCCCGCTGGTCGGCCGAGGGTGACAAGATTTGTCTGACTGGTTTCAGCCCGCGCCAGATCCTGCCGCGGTTCTGCAGCCGGATGGTCGAGGCCGATGTCGGCGACACCTGGCGCGCCCGCGATCCCTTGGGACGCTCCATTCGCAACGAACTAGTCGCTGGCCGTCGCTGAGGTCTTTCATCCCGCCTCCCGCGTAATGTTGTGCTCGACCTTGTTCGAGGGTTATCAGGATACTGAGGCTTGGCGTGGCAGGGGCGTCGGCCTCTGAGTCGTGGCGTAGCGCGCTGTGGACGTGATACTTCCGCTTTGCGCTTGGGCGACGTTCACATCACTTGGACTATCGGTGGTTATTTCCCGCGCTTCGCCAAAAACGTACTATCCAACCCGGGCCTGCGGGCCGCCAACTTGGCCATCGCCGCGACGGCGGCGCGTCATGCTCGTTCGCGTTCTTGACGAATCCGCACTCTGAGAAGACCCTGACCCTAAGGGTCGCAGAAGGCCGCTTGGGCGGTTTCCAATCAGGACCAATGCGCGACGAAGGCTTCCGCCTGACGGGCGACCTGTTCAGCTGACTGCCCTGGCTGAAAAACGGCCGAGCCGATGCCGAAGCCGGATGCGCCGGCGGAGCGCCAGGCGGACATGCTGTCGGGGTCGACGCCGCCGACGGGATAGATGCGGGTTTCGGCGGGCAGGACGGCGCGGACGGCTTTCAGACCCTTGGGACCGGCGATCTCGGCGGGAAACAGTTTCAAGGCGTCGGCCCCGGCGTCCAGGGCGGCGAAGGCTTCGGACGGCGTAAAGAAGCCGGGCAGGGACAGCAGGCCCAGGGTCTTGGTCTCGGCGATCACTTCGACGTTGGTGTTGGGCGAGATGATCAACTGGCCGCCGGCCTGTGCGACCTCTCGCGCCGCTGCGACGTTCAGCACCGTGCCCGCGCCGACCAGGGCGCGGCCGTCCAGCGCGGCGCGCAGGCGGCGGATGCTGTCTAGCGGCTCGGGCGAGTTAAGCGGCACTTCCAGACAGCGGAAACCGGCGGCGACGATGGCCTCGCCGACCTCGACCGCCTCGTCCGGTTTCAGGCCGCGCAGGATGGCGATCAGCGGCAGGGCGTCCAGGCTTTCGATGGAAACAGGGATCATCGGTGTGCGGCCTCATGAATGCGCCACAGACCCTTGGCCGTGGCGGCGGCGCCGTCCGCGATGCGGACGTCTTGGAACCCACCCTGCGCCAGGGCGGCGGCATAGCGGCGGCTCAGGGCCTCGGCGCCGATCAGGATGACGGGGCGATGGTTGGCGTCGGCCTCGGCCGCGACCTCGGCCCCGATCAGCAGACCCGACAGATAGTCGGCCGAGGACGCCGCTGAAAGGCGTCCGGCCAAGCCCTCGACCCGCACAGAGAACAGGGCGGCGGTGACAGCGGGATCGCGCAGGGATCGCTCGACCCCCGTGGCGAAGGCGTCGTCGTCCACGCCCGGCTCGCCCATCTCGGCGCCCAGGATGGTGCCCCTGCGGATGGCGGCGAACAGTTCGCCGGTCATGAAGGTCCGGAAATCCGTGATCCGTCCGCCGGCTGTGCCGATCCATTTGCTGTGGGTGCCGGGGCCGACGACGACGGCGTCGTCGGGTCCGTCCAGGCCGAAGACCTGGGTCTCCTCGCCGCGGATCACGTCCTCAAGACGGCTGTCCTCGAACACGGCGACGCCGGGCACGATGGAGACGTGGGGCGCATCGTCAGGGCTGGCGACGGCGCTGGCCAGGTCCGCGACACCGGCGGGGCAGGGCAGATAGGCCATTTCACGCCACCGCCCCCGCGCCCCGGCCATGCCGCTGACCAGCACCGGCAAGCCGTCGTTCAGCCAGTCGCCGGCGACATCGTCCAGCACGGCGCGGAACTGGTCGGGCGCCAGGCCGCCTGCACCGCGCGGGTCGGCGCGGCTGTCCAGCACCGCGCCGCCCTCGGCGATCCGCATGACGCGAAGATTGCTGGTGCCCCAATCGACCCCGATCAGTTCGGCCGCTGAACTCACCTCACCACCAGATCGTATAGACCAGGATCAGGAAGGCGATCACGCCGGCCCCGGCCAGGTTGAAGCCCAGCGAGGTCTTGTAGCTGATCTTGTCCAGCTTGATCTTCATGGCGTCGGGCTTGGCGGGGACCAGCAGGGACACGATCACCGCCGCGATCAGCGAGACGACGAAGACCACGCCGACCCGGTTCATGAAGGGGAAGATGAACTGGCCGGTTTCCTGCAGCCACCAAAAGATGGCCGACAGCACGACCGAGCCGATGGCGGCTGTCAGGGCGCCGGCTTCGGACGCCCGCTTCCAGAACAGGCCCAGCATGAAGATGACCACGATGCCGGGTGTGAAGAAGCCGGTGAACTCCTGAATGAACTGGAACGCCTGATCGAAGCCGCCCAGCAGCGGGCGGGCGGTCAGGATGCCGATGACGACGGCGGCGACGGCGGCGATACGGCCGACCGTGACCAGCTGATGCTCGGGCGTGTCCTGCTTGATCTTGGCGTAGAGATCCAGGGTGAAGATGGTCGAGATCGAGTTCACTTTCGACGCCAGCGAGGCGATGATGGCGGCGATCAGAGCGGCGAAGACCAGCCCCTTCAGACCCACCGGCAGCAGGTTCATCATCGTCGGATAGGCCTGGTCCGGCGCCGACAGATTGGGGGCCAGGATCAGCGCCGCCATGCCCGGCAGCACCACGATGACCGGCATCAGCAGTTTCAGATAGGCGGCGAAGGCGATGCCCTTCTGCGCTTCCGGCAGCGACTTGGCGGCCAGGGCGCGCTGGATGATGTACTGGTTGAAGCCCCAGTAGCTGATGTTCATGACCCACAGCCCGCCCAGCAGGACCGCGATGCCCGGCAACTCCTGATAGTGAGGGTTGTCCTTGGACAGGATCATGTCGAACTTGTCCGGGAACTGGGTGATCAAGGTGTGGAAGCCCGCAACCGCTCCGCCCGCGCCGCCGATGGTCGACAGGGCGATGAAGCCGATAATCAGGCCGCCGCAGACCAGCAGGGCCACTTGGACGATGTCTGTCAGGGCCACGGCCTTCAACCCGCCCCACAGCTGATAGGCCAGGGCGAAGACACCGATGGCGACGATGGCGTAGTCCTGGTTGAAGCCGGTGACGGTGTGCACCGCGATGGCGCCCAGCCACAGGATCGAGGTCACGTTCACGAAGACGTAGAGCAGCAGCCAAAAGACGGCCATCACATTGCGGATCGTCGGCCCGTACCGTTGCTGCAGGAACTGCGGCATCGTCACGATCTCGTTGCGCAGGAAGATCGGCAGGAAGAACTTGCCCACGATCAGCAGGGTTAGCGCCGCCATCCATTCATACGACGCGATGCCCAGGCCGATCACATAGCCCGAGCCGCTCATGCCGATGATCTGTTCGGCCGAGATGTTGGCCGCGATCAGCGACGCGCCGATGGCCCACCAGGGTAGGCTCTTGGACGCCATGAAATAGTCGGTGGAGGTCTTCTGTTCGCCGGCCTTACTGCGTGAGACCCACTGGGCCAGGCCGAATATGAAGATGGCGTAGATCGCCAGAATCGCCAGATCGATGCCTGCGAGCGACATGGTGCACTTCCCCCGATGCGCCCGTGTTCGGGCTTAAGTCGAAGCCTAGGTTAGCCCCCGGTCAGCCGCAATGGACTTTTTATATGCGCTTGTGTATTTTACCTGCGGTAATGTAGCTTTCTTGTTCCAAGCCTCGGCTTCCTCCGCGACGATGGCGAGGGCAACGTAGGGCCCAAGCGACAGGAATCCCATGACAGACCAAGACGCCGCCGACGATCGCAAATATCGCGCGCCCGCCTTGGAGAAGGGCCTCGACGTTCTTGAACTGCTGTCTGCACAAGGCGAGCCGATGACGCCGTCGCAGATGTCCGTCACCTTGGGACGTTCCGTCAGCGAACTGTTCCGCATGATCCAGGTGCTGGAGTTCCGCGGCTATATCGAACAGTCCTCGGACGGCTATCGTCTGACCAACCGCCTGTTCACGATGGGCATGACCCAGGCGTCGATCAAGTCGCTGGTCGATGTCGCCATGCCGGCCATGCGCGATCTGGCGTCGGCGACGATGCAGTCGTGCCACCTTGTTGTGCCGTCCGGCGATCAGATCGTCGTCATCGCGCGGATCGAGAGCCCCGGCGACCTCGGCTATTCGGTGCGGATCGGGTACCGGCGCAGCATCCTACACGCCACCTCGGGCTTGATGTTCTATTCGCGGACCAATGAACGGGCACGGGCGCATCTCAAGGAGACATTGGTCGGCCTGTTCGGAGTAAAGGCGGTGAACGAGTTCGCCGCCCGCTCGGAAGCGATGACCCAAGGCGACTATGTGGAGCGGGCCAGCGACTTCGTGAAAGGCGTCACCGATCTGGTGGCGCCCATCATGGGGGCGGACGGCGTGATCGCCACCTTGATTACCCCTTTCATCGAACAGGCGCCGATGATCTGCACGAAGGATGAGGCGGCGGCGCTGCTGGTGCGGGCCGCAGAGGTGATTTCGGATCAGATGGGGGCCGTTTCCCAAGCTTGATGCTACCGCTATCTATTTTTTGTTGACGGCAATAAGTTTCATTTGTGAAAAGGGCCTTTGGCCCATGCAGACGACCCTCCGGCCTAGGGAGACCCGCATCCATGGCCGCCATCTATTCCGATCTGAAGGGCAAGATCGCCATCGTCACCGGCGGCGCCGGCGGCATCGGTGAGAGCATCGTCCGCGCCTTCCATGCCCAAAACGCCAAGGTTGGCTTTCTGGATATCGACGCCGAACGTGGGACCAAGTTGCAATCGGAGCTGGGGCAAGACGCCCTGTTCGTCGCCTGTGACCTGACAGACGTTTCGGCAGTGAAGGCCGCAATCGCCACAGTGCACAACGCCTTTGGCCCGATCGACATTCTGGTCAATAACGCCGCCCACGACGAGCGTCACGCCACGCTGGAAGTGACTGAGGATTATTGGGACGGCCGCATGGCGGTGAACCTGAAGCACCAGTTCTTCGCCGCCCAGGCCGTGCTGCCGGACATGAAGGCGACGGGCAAGGGCGCGATCGTCAATCTGGGCTCGACTTCCTGGGTCATCGGCCAGGGCGGCATGGCTGCCTACACGGCCTGCAAGTCGGCGGTGATCGGCCTGACCCGTTCGCTGGCCCGAGACTTCGGCCAGTTCGGCGTACGGGTGAACGCCGTCGCGCCCGGCTGGATCATGACCGAGCGGCAACTGAAGCTCTGGGTCACGCCGGAAACCGAAAAAGACATCTACGCCAACCAGTGCCTGAAACGCCGCCTCGTGCCGGACGACATCGCTCGCGTCGTCGTCTTCATGTGTTCGGACGAGGCGGGGGCGATCACCAATCAACACTACGTCGTCGATGGCGGCTGGACCTGAAATGACCGACAATTCCAAGACCGCAAAGCCGCTCCGCAGCCGCGCCTGGTTCGACAATCCCGAGAACCCGGACATGACGGCGCTCTATCTGGAGCGCTATCTGAACTACGGCCTGACGCGAAAAGAGCTTCAGTCGAACAAGCCGATCATCGGCATCGCCCAGACCGGCTCGGACCTGTCGCCCTGCAACCGTCACCATCTGGTCCTGGCCGAGCGGGTGCGCGAAGGCATCCGCGAGGCGGGCGGCATCGCCATGGAGTTCCCGGTCCATCCGATCCAGGAAACCGGCAAGCGCCCGACCGCCGGTCTGGATCGCAACCTGGCCTATCTGGGTCTGGTCGAGAGCCTCTACGGCTATCCGCTGGACGGCGTCGTCCTGACCATCGGCTGCGACAAGACCACGCCCGCCTGTCTGATGGCCGCCGCCACCGTGGACATTCCCGCCATCGCCCTGTCGGTCGGCCCGATGCTGAACGGCTGGCACAAGGGCGAGCGCACCGGGTCCGGCACCATCATCTGGAAGGCGCGTCAGATGATGGCGGCCGGCGAGATCGACTACGACGGCTTCATCGAACTGGTAGCCTCGTCGGCCCCGTCGGTCGGCTATTGCAACACCATGGGCACGGCGACGACGATGAACTCGCTGGCCGAGGCGCTGGGGATGTCGCTGCCCGGCTCGGCCGCCATTCCGGCGCCGTACCGCGAGCGCGCCCAGGTCGCTTACGAGACGGGCCTGCGCATTGTGGAGATGGTGCGTGAGGATCTGAAGCCGTCGGATATCCTGACCAAGGAAGCCTTCCACAACGCCATCGTCGTCAACTCGGCCATCGGCGGCTCGACCAACGCCCCGATCCACCTGACCGCCCTGGCCCGCCACGCCCATGTCGATGTGCGGTTGCAGGATTGGCAGACCGAAGGCCTGCACGTGCCGCTGCTGGTCAACCTCCAGCCCGCCGGCGAATACCTGGGCGAGGACTATTTCCATGCCGGCGGCGTCCCCGCCGTCGTCTCCGAACTGATGAAACAGGGGCTGATCAACGAGGACGCCCTGACGGTCACCGGCAAGTCCATCGGCGAGAACTGCAAGAGCGCCGAGATCCAACTGCCCGATGTCATCAAGAGCTTCGACGCCCCGATGAAGACCGACGCTGGCTTCGTGGTCTTCACCGGCAATCTGTTCAACTCGGCCATCATGAAGCTGAGCGTGATCTCGGACGAGTTCCGCGAACGCTATCTGTCCAACCCCGACGATCTGAATGCCTTTGAAGGCCCGGCCGTCGTGTTCGACGGGCCCGAGGATTATCACCACCGCATCGACGACGAGAGCCTGGGCATCACCGAGCAGACCCTGCTGTTCATGCGCGGCGCCGGCCCCATCGGCTATCCGGGCGCGGCCGAGGTCGTGAATATGCGCCCGCCGGCATACCTCATAAAAAGGGGCGTCAGTGCCCTGGCCTGCATCGGCGACGGGCGCCAGTCCGGCACCTCCGGCTCGCCCTCGATCCTGAACGCCTCGCCCGAGGCGGCGGCGGGTGGAAACATCGCCCTGCTGAAGACCGGCGACCGGGTCCGCATCGATCTGAACACC
Organism: Brevundimonas vesicularis; assembly: GCF_027886425.1. NCBI lineage: Bacteria > Pseudomonadati > Pseudomonadota > Alphaproteobacteria > Caulobacterales > Caulobacteraceae > Brevundimonas > Brevundimonas vesicularis. The sequence goes on from NZ_CP115671.1 coordinate 1,879,467, forward strand.
GGCCGCGCCGACATCCTGATTTCGGACGCGGAATTGTCCGAGCGTCGCCAGGCGTTCGAGGCGGCAGGCGGCTACAAATACCCCGCCTCCCAGACCCCTTGGCAGGAAATGCAGCGCGACGTGGTCGGCCAGCTGGAAACCGGCGCCGTGCTGGAGCCCGCCGTCAAATACCACCGCATCGTCGACACCATCGGCCTGCCGCGCGACAACCACTGACGGCCCTAGAGCGTGATCGCTTGAGGTTGGATCGCTTCGCGATTCCGCTGACGCCGCGCATCAGGCTCCGGGATTTCGTTCTAGGCGTCGCCGCCTCACTGCAGCGGCGGCGCCTTGCAGTTGGCGGCGATGAAGGCCTCGTGGGTCGGCATCCGCGCGACGCCCTGCTGGATCATCGCCTTCATCTTCTGCAACCATTGCTGGACCTGCTCCAGAGGAATGGTCTCCGTGATCGGATCGTGTCGCTCGGGGATGACGCCCTGGCCGAGCAGCACGGCGATCCAGCTCGTCTCCTGAAACAGCTCGTCTTCGTAGCGGAAGATGCGGCCCCGGCTGCGGAACTGATCCATCTTCTGCTTCAGCGTCTCGGGAATCGGCATGGTCCGCACGTGGCGCCACAGAGGCGAGTCGTCGCGCGCCGTGGCGTGATAGTGCAAGATGATGAAGTCGCGGATGCGCTCGGTCTCCAGCCGCATCATGCGGTTGTAGTTGTCGATATCGGCCTGGGCGAAGCCGGTGTCGGGGAAGTGCAGCAGCAGTTTGGATATGCCCGACTGCACCAGATGGATGCTGGTCGATTCCAGCGGTTCCAGGAAGCCCGACGCCAGGCCCAGGGCTAGGCAGTTCTTGTTCCAGGTCTTCTTTCGGCGACCGGTGGTGAAGCGCAGGAAGTTTGGTTCGGCCATCGCCTCGCCGTCCAGGGAGGCGCGCAGCTTGGCCTGGGCCTCGTCGTCCGAGATATAGGGGCTGCAATAGACATAGCCGTTGCCGGTGCGGTGCTGCAGCGGAATGCGCCAGCGCCACCCCGCTTCAAGGGCCGTCGATTGGGTATAGGGCGTCGGATCGCCGACCCGGGTGCAGGGCATGGCCACCGCACGATCCGCTGGCAGCCAGTGGGTCCAATCCTCGTAGCCCGTCTTCAGCGCCCCTTCGATCAGCAGGCCGCGGAAGCCAGAACAATCGATGAAGAAGTCCGCCTCAAGTTCGCGGCCGTCATCCAATCGCACCGACTGGATAAAGCCGTCGCCGTCGCGCAGGCGCACGTCGGCGATCTTGCCCTCATGACGCACGACGCCTTGCGACTCGGCGCGCCGGCGCAGGAAGCGCGCGTACAGGCCGGCGTCGAAATGGAAGGCGTAGGTCATTTGCGAGCCGGCGCCGCGCGGGTCGGCGTCAGGCCGGGTGAACCGGCCCATGCGCGCCGCCATGGTCGTGACGGAATAGGCGTCCAGGTCGTCGTCCAGCCCCGCCTTGTTCAGCCTCAGCCAATATTGGTGGAAGGAGGCGGCGTCGATGCGCGTGCCATAGGTTCCGAACGGGTGGAAATAGCTCCGGCCCTTCTGGAACCAGTCGTTGAACTGAATACCCAGCTTGTAGGTAGCCTGGGTGGCGCGAATGAATTCGTTTTCGTCGATGCCCAGCAACTGGTTGAACAGCAGGATCGGCGGAATGGTGGCCTCGCCGACGCCGACCGTGCCGATAACCTCGGACTCGATCAACTCGACCTTCACCGTGCCGCGCGTGACGTGCGCTAGTGCGGCGGCAGCCATCCAGCCGGCCGTGCCGCCCCCGACGATCAGAATACGCTTCAGTGGGGCAGGGATCATCGTGCGTAACCGGTGAAGGTGGTGGAATGGTCGGGCAGGGCGGCCGCCGCCCGCGCAATCAGTTGCGCGAACTGCCGGGCCTGTCGATCCACGGTTTCCAGATCGTCGAGACAGGCCAGGGGCGACGGCTGTTTGGGCCACGTGCCCAGGCCGGTGAACACCGCAGCCCAACTGTCTTCGCGGAAGGATTCGTCCTCCAGCAGGCCGACCTCGCCACGCGCGCGGAACAGCTCGATCTTTTCCATCAGCGTATCGGGCGGCGCCGTTTCGCGGCATCTGTCCCACATCGCGCCGGCGCGACCGGCCAGATGATAGTGCAGGATGATGAAGTCGCGGATGCGCTCGAACTCCTGGGCCGAGCGTCGATTGTATTCGCGGATCAGGGCCGGATCGAAACGGCGGTCGGGGAACATCTGCAGCAACCGCCCGATGCCGGTCTGGATCAGGTTGATGCTGGTGGATTCCAGCGGTTCGACGAAGCCGGACGCCAGGCCCAGCGACACCACATTGCCCTTCCAGGCCTCGGGTCGCCGCCCCGTGACGAACCTCAACCGATTGGGCTCGGCCAACGGCTCCGATTCGATCTGACTTAGCAGGTCGTCCAGCGCCGTCTGATCGTCCACATGGTCGCTGGAATAGACATAGCCGTTGCCGACCCGGTGCTGCAGCGGAATACGCCATTGCCAGCCGGCCTCTCGCGCACGCGCCGTGGTGATGGGCTCGGGGGCCAGAGTCGAACTGCACGGCACGGCGACGGCGCGATCGCACGGCAGCCAGTGCGTCCACTCCTCGTATCCCGCCCGCATCGTCTGTTCGATCAACAGGCCTCGGAAACCCGAGCAGTCGATGAACAGGTCTGCCTCGACCTCGCCGCCGTCTTCCAGCGTCACGGCTCGCACCAGACCGGTCTCGCCGTTACGATCCACACCCGTGATCCGCCCTTCGCGCCGGACGACGCCCATCGTCTCCGCCAACGTCCTCAGCCGCCGTGCAAACAAGCCGGCGTCGAACTGATAGGCGTATGAATAGTGGGACAGCACCGAACGGCTGTCCTCGACCGGCGGGGCGAACTTGCCGGCGCGGGCCATGGCCGTCGGCATGGACCAGGGATCAAGGCTGTCGATCCGACCGGCGGCCTTCAGGCGAAACAGATATTGCCGCCAGGCTTGTCCTGCGACGGTCGGACCATAGTCGCCGAAGCCGTGGAAATATTCAGAGCCCGGCGCAATCCAGTCCTTGAAGGCGATGCCCAGTTTGGCGGTCGCGGCCGTCGAGCGGATGAAATCTTCCTCGGACAGCCCGATCGTCTGGACGAACTGTCGGATGGGCGGGATCGTGGCCTCGCCCACGCCCACCGTGCCGATGGATTCCGATTCGAGCAGGGTGATCCTTAAGGCCAGACCCTGGGCGCGGGTGAACGCTCGGCCCAATGCGGCGGCGGCCATCCAACCCGCCGTTCCGCCGCCCACGATGGCGATGTGGCGCACCGGTTCTGGCTGGTCGCTCATGCTTCTTCCCCATCGCCCGCTTGGCGCGGATCCTGTGTCGGCATCTAATAGCCGAGGATCGTCGTGGCGCTATTGTGGTAGCGCTAACAGAAAATGCTTTTCAGCTCATGAAAACTTGTGCATCCTTGAAAGGTGATCATGCCATCGAAGGGTGGGTGAGTTCACGTCGGGAGGGATGTCGCCCTACGTCGTCAATAAGCGACGGGCGCGACCAGCAGGAAGGTTCTGAGACCGATGTCTCGTCAAAATCACGTTCGTCGCGTCGCTCTGCTTTGCGGAGCATCCTTGCTTACGGTCGCGGCGACGCTGCCGACCGCCGTGTTGGCCCAACAGGCCCCGGCCCAGTCGGATGATGCGACGACGGTCGATGAGGTTGTGGTCACCGGCATCCGCGCCCAGCTCCGCTCGGCCCAGGCCATCAAGAAGAACTCAGAGGTCATCGTCGATTCGGTGACCGCGGTGGATATCGGCGCCCTGCCGGACCGCTCGGTGTCGGAGGCCTTGCAGCGCATTCCCGGCGTCACCCTTCAGCGCACGAACGCCGCACGCGACCCGGCCCGTCTGGCGGCAGAGGGCGGCGGCGTCTTCATCCGCGGCCTGTCGTGGGTGCGTTCCGAAACCAACGGCCGCGACATCTTCTCGGCCTCGAACGGTCGCGGGCTCAGCTTCGAGGACGTGTCGGCCGACCTGCTCGCCGGCGTGGACGTCTATAAGAATGTCGCCGCCAACATGATCGAGGGCGGCATCGCCGGCACGACCAATCTGCGGACCCGCGTTCCCTTCGACAACAGCGACCCGCTGTTGGCGATCAACGCCGACTACAACTACGGCGACCTGTCCGAAAAAGGCTTCTGGTCTGGCAGCATCCTGGCGACCGATCGTTGGCAGACCGGCATCGGCGAGATTGGCCTGCTGGCCAACGTCAGCGTGTCCAACGTCGGCAACCGCACCGATTCGATTTCGGTCGACCGCTATGATCCCGTGACCCTCAACGCAGGCAACGCCAGCACCGACGGTTCGGGAACGGCCGGCGAGACTGTGTTCGTGCCCAAATATCTGGGCTGGCGTACGATCGACTGGGAGCAGAAGCGCACCGCTGTCGCCTTGGCCGCCCAATGGCGCCCGAACGATCAGTGGCTGTTCACCCTGCAGGGTCTGGCTTCGCAGGCAGACGCCTACAACGTCGAATATGCGCTGGGCACCGACAGCATCGTCTCACCCAACTCCAGCTATCGCTATGACGACCAGAACGTCTTCGTGAGCGGTAATATCCCGGCCGCGACCTGGAACACCGACACCCGCGTCGGCGACGACACCAAGAAGACCAGCGATGTTGCGCTGAACTTCCAGTACACGCCCGGCGGCGCCTGGTCGTTCTCAGGCGATCTGCAATATGTGAAGTCCTCGGCCGAAATCTATTCGCTGACGGCCTTTACCCAGCTTCAGAACCGTCCGGACCTGTCGATCACCATCGACGGCGATCTGCCGACCGTGACCTCCACCGGCGGCACGCCGGAAGACAAATCCGCCTACTGGTGGGCGGCGGCGATGGATCACATCGAGGACAACGAAGCCGACGAACTGGCGGGTCGTCTGGACGCCCGTTACGACTTCGACGAGAACTCGTCCTTCTTCAAGTCCGTCGCCTTCGGCGTTCGCGGCACAGAGAAGAACTACACCAACCGCCAGACCGGCTATAATTGGGGCCTGTTGTCCAATCAGTATTGGGGCAACGGCGGCGGCGCGGTCGTCTATCTGGACGACACGGGCTATCCGGGCGGCACGCAGGATCCGCGCCTGCCCAACTCATCGACCCTCTATCGTTTCGACAATTTCTTCCGGGGCGACGCGCCGGTGCCCGGCGTAGCGTGGTTCCCGGCTGAAAGCCTGCTGAACCAGGGCACCGCCTACGCCTACGATATCTTGCGCAACACAGAGAGCTCGGGCTGGGGTTGGACGCCGCTCAGCGACGACTATGAAAGCTATCGCCTGGGCGGCGGCAACGGCGGCATCACGGAGCTGACCGAAAAGACGCAGGCCGCCTACGTCTATGCCCGCTTCGGCAATGACACCGGCTTCTTCGGCCGCGCCTTCGACGGCAACATCGGCCTGCGCGCGGTGGACACCAAGACCACCTCCAACACGGTGACCACCCTGCCGTCCATCCAGGGCGCCTGTCCGCCGGCCAACGCGCCCGGCGCCAACTGCGCGGCCTTCAATCAGGCGGTTCAGTTCGTGAACGGCGGATCCCTTGACGGACAGCCGGTCGAAAGCAGCTACACAAACTGGCTGCCCAGCCTGAACCTGCGTGGGTTCCTCAACGACACCCTGCAGGCTCGCTTTGCGATCTCGCGCGCCATGGTGCGGCCCGAGATGTATCAACTCCAGCCGTTCACCAACCTGTCGATCAACTTCCAGCCCGACGGCTACACCCTGAACCCGACCACGCCCTTCACCGGCGTGGGCGGCAATCCAGCGCTGCGTCCGATCACGGCGACGAACTACGACGCCAGCCTGGAGTGGTATTTCGCGCCCACCGGAAGCCTGACGTTCGCGGCCTTCCATAAGGACATCAAGGACTACATCTTCACCGGCACGGAAACGCAGTCGATCACCAACGGCGGCGTCACCTACGACTTCCTGATCACGCGCTACACCAACGGCGCCGAGGGCACGGTGGACGGGTTCGAGCTGGCCTATTCGCAGTTCTTCGACTTCTTGCCTGGCGCTCTGAGTGGTCTCGGCTTCCAGGGCAACTTCACCTACATCAGCTCGGACGGCGGCAAGAACACCAGCCAGAATATCCTGGACACGACCCAGAACGGCGCCGCCTCGGACAGCACCCTGCCGCTCGAAGGCATGTCCCGCACCAGCTACAACGCCGCCATCCTGTATGAGAAGTACGGCATCTCCGCGCGCTTGGCCTACAACTGGCGCGAGGAATATCTGCTGACGACCTCGGCGGCGAACGTGAATGCGCCGGTATGGGCCAGCGACTACGGCCAACTGGATGGCTCGATCTTCTATAACCTGACCAAGGACATCAAGATCGGCGTCCAGTCGACCAATATCCTGAACGAACGGACGGTCTTGAAGGTGGGCAGCGAGACCCGCAAACCGCCTTACAACTGGGTCGATACCGATCGCCGGATCGCGGTGGTGCTGCGCGCCGCCTTCTGATCGGGCTTGGGCAACGGGGCGCCGGCGGTCGTCGGCGTCTCGATCTTTTTCTTGTCGACGTTGGGAGGCGGCGATGGGCTATTTCACACGCGGAATCGCCGTAGCCTTTTCGGCCGCGACCCTGGTCGCTGCAGCGTCCTCGCCAGTTCTGGCCCAGTCGCCCATTCCGCAACTGGTGGAACAGAACGGCCGTCACGCCCTGATGGTGGACGGCGCGCCCTTCACCGTTTTGGGCGGACAGGTCAACAACTCGTCCAATTATGCGGCGCCCCTGGCCCAGGCTTGGCCGGCGCTCCGTTACATCGGCGCAAATACGGTCCAGATCCCGCTGGGCTGGGAGCAGATCGAGCCGGAGGAGGGGCGTTTCGACTTTTCCTTCGTCGATCACGCCATCCAACAGGCCCGCGCCAACGACATGCGCGTGGTCTTTCTGTGGTTCGCCACCTGGAAGAACACGGCCCCCGCCTATGCCCCCGCCTGGGTCAAGCTGAACCCCGAGCGGTTCCCGCACCTGATCGAGAAGAGCGGCAAGGAAAGCTATGCCCTGTCGCCGTACGGCGCCGAGACCCTGGCCGCCGACGCCCGCGCCTTCGCCGCCCTGATGCGCCACATCCGCCAGGTGGATGAGCGCGAACGCACCGTCATCATGGTCCAGCCCGAAAACGAGGTCGGCACCTACGGCCCCGTGCGCGACTATTCCCCCGCCGCCCGCGTCGCATTCGACGGTCCCGTGCCCCAGGCCTTGCTGGACCGCACCGGCAAGGCCCCCGGAACGTGGGCCGCCGTCTTCGGCAAGGATGCGGACGAGTTCTTCCACGCCTGGTCCATCGGTCGCTACGTCGGTCAGGTCGCCGCCGCCGGCAAGGCGGAATATCCGCTGCCGATGTACGTCAACGCCGCCCTGCGCGACCCGACGAACGATCAGGATCCCGCCACCTATGCGTCCGGCGGTCCGACATGGAACGTGATCGAGATCTGGAAGGCGGCGGCCCCGTCCATCGATTTCCTGTCGCCCGACATCTACACGCGCAAGTCGGGCGAATACGAAGCCCACCTGGATCGTTACACCCGCCCCGACAACGCCCTGTTCGTCGCCGAGACCGGCAGCGACACCCAGTACGCCCGCTATCTGATGGAGACGCTGGGCCGGGGCGGCATCGGCTTTTCGCCCTTCGGCATCGATTACACCGGCTATTCCAACTATCCGCTGGGCGCCAAGGAGATCACCGAGAAGACGCTGGAGCCGTTCCGCGATCTCTACAGCCTGATCGGCCCGTGGCAGCGGACCTGGGCGCGCCTGGCCTTCGAGGGGAAGGTCTGGGGCGCCGCCGAACCCGACGACCGCAAGCCCGAGGTCATCGACCTGGGCGACTGGACCGCCACCACCGGCTATCAACGCTGGCAGTTCGGCACGACCAACCAGCCCATCGATCCGAACGACGTGCCCGCCGCCTCGGCCCAGCCCAACGGCGCCATCGCCATCGCCGAGATCGAGCCGGGCCAGTTCATCCTGGCCGGCCACCGCATCCGCATCGACTTCGCCGCCAAGCCTTCGACCGACGGCAAGCGCCGCATGGTCCTGCGCGTCGAGGAAGGCCATTTCGACGACGCTGGCAAATGGGTGTTCGAACGCATCTGGAACGGCGACCAGGTCGATTACGGCCTGAACTTCTCCACCGATCGACCGCAGCTGCTGCGCGTCGTCACGGCCACCTACTGAACCCTGCAAGAGTAACGCGAGCGCCCGCCATGATCCCGACCCTCGCCCGCCGCCTGTTCCTGGCCGCCCTGATGACCGCCCCTTTGGCCGCCTGCGCAGGGCAGGGGCTGATGAACGGCGCCTCCGCCGGGGCCATCCACCAGGCCGCGTTCGAACGCACGACCAGCGGCATCGTCGTCACACCGGCCGAGGGCGCCGCCCGCCGCGTCCGGCTTGAGGTCTATGGTCCCGAGACCATCCGCGTCACCGCGACCGAGAATGCGGACCTCGAACTGCCCGCCAGCCTGATGGTCACGGCCCAGGCCTCGACCACGACGCCGTTCCAGATCGAGACCCGCGGCGACCTGGTCGTGCTGAAGACCGCCGAGGCGACGGCGGAAGTCTCGCGCGAGACCGGCGCCGTTCGCTTCCTCGACGAAAACGGCCAGGAGGTGCTGAAGGAGCGGCCCGGCAGCCGCGAACTCAGCCCCGTCACGGTCGAGGACCAGAAGGGCGATCACCGCTTCCTGGCCACGCGTCAGGTCTGGGAAAGCCCCGACGACGAGGCCTTCTACGGCCTGGGTCAGCACCAGCAGGGCGTGATGAACTACAAGGGTCACGACGTTCAGCTGGCCCAGCACAACATCGATGTCGGCATTCCTTTGGTGGTGTCCAGCCGCAACTACGGCGTCCTGTGGGACAACAACTCGATCACGCGCTTCGGCGACCCGCGCCCCTACGGCATGATTGCGGACCAGTTCATCGTCCGCGACGCCACTGGCCGGTTTGGCGGCCTGACCGCCAGCTACTATCAGAATGACCAGCTCAAGGTTCAGCGTCAGGAAACCGAGGTGAACTACGAGTTCATCCGCGAATGGTCGCGCTGGCCCGAAGGCTTCAAGTCGCAGCCCGGCCAGCCGGTCCAGACCGGCGACATGGGCAAGCCCGGCCAGGCGGGCGTCAAGGTGGTCTGGGAAGGCACGCTGGAAACCGCGACCGCCGGCCTGCACAAGTTCCGTCTCTACTCCTCCGGCTATGCCAAGGTCTGGATCGACGGGCGGATGGTCGAGGACAACTGGCGCCAGAACTGGAATCCTTTCGATCACGACTTCCAGGTTCAGATGGCCGCCAATACGCGCGTGCCGATCAAGATCGAATGGATCCCCGAAGACGGCTATATCTCGCTGCGTCACCAGGATCCGCTGCCCGCCGCCGATCAAGGCGCGCTCAGCCTGGCGTCAGAGGTTGGGACCGCCATCGACTACTACTACATCGGCGGCGCTGATCTGGACGGGGTGATCTCGAACTATCGCGGTCTGACCGGCAAGTCGGTGATGCTGCCCCGCTGGGCCTACGGCTTCTGGCAGAGCCGCCAGCGCTACAACACCCAGACCGAGGTGGTGGACACGGTGCGTCGATACCGCGAGCTGGGCCTGCCGATCGACAACATCGTTCAGGACTGGTTCTACTGGCCTGAAAACGCTTGGGGCTCGCATCAGTTCGACCCCGCGCGCTTCCCCAACCCCACCCAGATGGTCAAGGACGTTCACGACATGAACGCCAACATCATCATTTCGGTCTGGCCGAAGTTCTATCCGACGACCGAGCACTACAAGCAGTTGGACGCGATCGGCGGCATGTATACCCGCAACGTCGATGTCGGTGCGCGCGACTGGGTGGGACCCGGCTACGCCAACAGCTTCTACGACCCCTATCTGCCCGCCGCCCGCGACCTTTACTGGAAGCAGATGTCCGACAGCTTCAAGGGCATGAACTTCGACGGCTGGTGGCTGGATTCGGTCGAGCCGGACATGCACTCCAACCTGGACATTCCCGAGCGCACCTTGCGGATGGGACCGACCGCCATCGGTCCGGGCGCCTATGTCTTCAACTCGTATCCGCTGGTGAACGCCGAGAACGTCTACAACAACTTCCGCCGTGAAAAGGGCGACGAGCGGACCTACATCCTGACCCGCTCCGCCTGGGGCGGCCTGCAACGCACCGGCTCGACCTTGTGGTCGGGCGACGTGGTGGCGCGCTGGGACAATCTGAAGGACCAGATCTCGGCGGGCGTGAACACCGGCCTGTCGGGCCTGGCCAACTGGACCCATGACATCGGCGGCTTCTCGGTTGAGGCGCGCTACTCCAATCCCGCCGGCATGAAGCCCGAGGACAAGGCCGAGTGGGACGAGCTGAACCTGCGCTGGTTCCAGTTCGGCGCCTGGTCGCCGATCTTCCGTTCGCACGGCGAGTTCCCGCTGCGTGAGGTCTATAACCTGGCCCAGCCCGGCACGCCGCTTTACGACGCCTACGCCGCCCAGCTGCGGACCCGCTACCGGCTGATGCCCTACATCTACAGTCTGGCCGGCGACGTCTATCAGCGTGACGCCACCATCATGCGCGGCCTGGTCATGGACTTCCCGTCCGACCTCAAGGCGCGCGACATCAACGACCAGTATTTGTTCGGCCACGCCCTGCTGGTCGCGCCGGTGACGGAATACAAGGCGCGCAGCCGTTCGGTCTATTTCCCGCAAGGGGCCGACTGGTACGACATGCTGACGGGCCAGAAATACACCGGCGGCCGGTCGGCGACGGTTCAGGCGCCCGAGGACAAGATCCCGGTCTTCGTGCGCGCCGGCTCCATCCTGCCCACTGGTCCGGCAATCCAGTACACGGCCGAAAAGCTGGACGGCCCACTGACGCTGATCGTCTACACCGGCGCCAACGGCTCCTTCTCCCTGTATGAGGATCAGGGCACGACCTACGCGTACGAGCGGGGCGAGTTCTCGAACATCCCCATGACCTGGAACGACGCGACCGGTGTCCTGACCATCGGTGCGCGGACGGGTTCGTATCCGACCATGCCGACCAATCGCACCATCAATGTGCGTTTCGTCAACGGGCCGGGCGCTGATGTCGGAAACTTCGATGCGGCTCCGGCCAGGACGATCCAATACAATGGCCAGGCTGTGGAGGTTCGGCGCTAGATCGAGACAGAGCATCGACATCGGACACGATGTCGATGCTCAACCTGTTGTCTTGACGAGACTTTGAAGAAAGATCGGGGCGCTTCCCATACAGGGTGTCCAGCGGCCTTATGATCGGGACCTGATCTTTGACATCCTCGGCCCCCGATCCCGACGGCGGCGAAGAATTCACTCGGCCTTCCGGCTGATGGTCGGACGGCCGGAAATTGCACTGTCTTGCACTTTGCACGCCATTTCGGGGTGCAGTGCAATTTCGAACCTTCCGCTGCGGCGGACAGACAGGAGGCGCGGATGCGCTCGTTCTTGCTTGCCGCCGCGGCTGTCGCCGCGCTCACAGGGGCTTCGCCCGTCCAGGCGCAGGTCCAGCCCCAGACGGTCGTCACGTCCGCTCTTTTCGACGCCATGTTCCAGGACCACGCCGTCCTGCAACGCGGCCGTCCGATCAAGGTGTGGGGCAGGGCCGCGCCCGGCGCCGCCGTCTCGATCAGCCTGGGTCAAGCGCAGATCCAGGCGACGGCCGGCGCCGACGGCGTCTGGCGTGCGACCCTTCCGACCCTGACCGCCGGCGGCCCCTATGTCCTGACGGCCCGGTCGGCCGGCGCGAGCCAGAGCGTCTCCGACATCATGATTGGGGATGTCTGGCTGTGTTCGGGCCAGTCGAACATGGAGTTCGCCGTCCGTCAGGCCACGAACGCAGAAAGCGAGATCGGCGGCGCGAACGACGCCAAGATACGCCTCTTCCTGGTCGGTCGTTCCAGCCTGCCGGCGCCGTCCGCCGCTCCGCGCGCCGTCGGCCAGTGGCGCGTCACCAGCCCGCAAAGCGTGCGCGACTTCTCGGCCGCCTGCTACTTCATGGGCCGCGACCTGCGTCGTGCCGAAGACCTGCCGGTCGGCCTGATCGCCGCCTCCTGGGGCGGGTCGATCATCGAGGACTGGCTGAGCCGCGACGCCGTCGAAAAGCTGGGCGGGCATCAGGAGGCGTTGAAGGCGTTGGACGCCTACGCCCGTGATCCGGGCCAAGGCGACGCGATCTGGCGTCGTGTGACCCAGGACTGGTGGCGGACCAACGATCCCGGCACGAAACAGGGCTGGCACCTGGCGCGCACGAACGATGCCGACTGGGCGCCGATCCTGGCCGAGGGTTTTTGGGAGTCCACCGTGCCGGGGCTGGCCACCTTCGACGGCATCGTCTGGCTGCGCAAGGAGGTCGAACTGACCGCCGCCCAGGCCCGTCAGGCCGCGACGCTGGAGCTGGGGCCCGTGGACGACGCCGACGTCACCTGGATCAACGGCCAATACATTGGCGGCCAGCAGGGCTGGGATACGCCGCGCACCTACGCCGTACCTGCCGGCACGCTGAAGGCCGGCCGTAACCTGATCGCGGTCGGCGTGCTGGACACGAACGGCGGAGGCGGCGCCTGGGGACCGGCGGCGAACAAGCGCCTGGTGCTCGCAGACGGCACGACCGTCAGCCTGTCGTCTGGCTGGCGTCACCGGGTCGCCGCCCCGCTGGGCGACCTGCCCAATCCCCCGCGCACGCCCTGGATCGGTGGCAGCGGGACGACGACCTTGTACAACGGTATGATCGAACCCCTGGGCGCCTATGGCCTGAAGGGCATGGCCTGGTACCAGGGCGAGTCGAACATCGGCGACTATGTCGGCTACCGCCGTCTGCTGCCCGCCCTGTTCGCCGACTGGCGCGCCCGGTTCGAAAACCCCGAGATGCGGATGCTGGTCGTGCAACTGGCGAACTTCGGCCCGATGGCCAGCCAGCCGACCAACTCCTATTGGGCGGCCCTGCGCGAAAGCCAGCGCACGGTCGTCAACGCCGATCCTAAGGCGGGCCTCGCCGTCGCTATCGACATCGGCGACCGCTACGACATCCATCCCACCAACAAGCTGGAAGTGGGGCGACGTCTGGCGCTGGAGGCCCGTCGTCTGGACGGCGAGACGCAGCCCGTCTCGCCGCAGCCGGTGTCTGTGACCCGCGCCGCCGATGGCGTCCACGTCCGCTACGCCGCCTCGGCTCAGCTGATCGCCTATGGCTCCAACCGCCCCCTCGGGTTCGAGCTGTGCGGGGCCGACAACGCCTGTCGCTTCGTCGACGCCACGCTTTTACAAGACGAAGTGGTGCTGCCGTCCGCCAGCGCGACCGACCTCAAGGTCCGCTTCTGCTGGGCTGACAGTCCAGTCTGCAACCTTTACGGCGCCGCCGGTCTCCCGGCGGTTCCGTTTGAGGCGGAGATCCGCTGATCAGGGATTTTGCGGCAACCGCGCCCGATCGTAGTCGGGCCCGAAGTCGAACAGCAGGGCCGGACCCAGCTCCAGCGTCTGCACGGCCTGGCCCATCTAGGATGATACTGCTCTCGCCTGGTGCGACGTCCTTCGGGGCCACGCCCGAGGCGTAGAGCATCGTCCAGCCCTCTCCGACGGCGACGTTCGACGCCTGGGCCAGCGCGACCTTCGGCTCACCCTGCGCCTCCAGCAGAACGACGGGCATGCGGGCCTCGCTCTGGCCTTCGGGCCGTTGGGTCGCCCGCACCCAGACGCCCAGCAGCAGCACGTCTCCGGCCTTGATCGCGCCTGAGTTCGTCATCACCGCCCCGACCGACCAGGGGTCGCCCGCCCGTTTGACATCGATGGTCAGGGCCTTGCCGCCCGTGACGCCCTGAACATCGTGCGGCGTCGGACTGGGCGTCAGGCCCCAGGTGTTCCAGTTCTGCACGAAGGGCGAGTTGATCAGCTTGTCGGCCATCGTAGACCGTTGCGCCTGTGGGGGCGCCGGTGGGGGCGCCGGTGCGGCTGCGGGCTCCGTCTGGGCCATGGCCGGCGCGCCCAGCAGCAGGGCCGCCGCCATCCCGGCCCGGGCGGCCTTCTTCAGCGTCTTCATGGCGTTTCTCCTCCCGTCGTCGCCGTTTTGAAGTTCAGATCAGTCCCGCGCCCCGCAGGCGCACCGCCGGCGCCGTGACCACGGGGCGTTGCGAAGGCAGGTCGATCGTTAGGCCTTGATCCGTCTGGCTGAACGACAGAGGCCCGCCGCCCAGCAGTTCGACCGCCTCGATGCGTCCGGCCCGTAGAGGAAGCGCCTGGATCGCCATCCGCCGATCCTCGGGCCAGTCCAGCGCGAAGGCGTAAAGCGTCTGGCCCTTGGTGGTGAAGCGGATGTCCTGACCCGTCCACGGCCGCGCCGCCCCCTCGCCATGCATCCCGGCGACCACGGCCGTCGGCCCCTCGCCATAGATGCGCCAGGGCCGGGTGTCGAAGATGGCCTCGCCGCTGACCGTCATCCAGGCGGCGATGTCCGTCAGGATCTGGCGCTCGTCGCTGTCGATCGATCCGTCCCCGCGCTGGGGGATGTTCAGCATCAGGTTGCCGTTCTTCGACACCACATCCACCAGCCGCTGCACGACGCTGCTGGCCGGGACGTAAGAGTGGCTCGTGAAGCGGGCGCGGTTGTAGTGCCAGTCGCCGATACAGGTGTCGGTCTGCCACGGTTCAGGCTTCAGACTGTCTGAGAAGCCGCGCTCGACCGTCTCGGTGATCGCCTTGCGCTGCCGGTCGTCCAGCCGCTTGCCGTTCACGACCGGCAGCTCGCCCCGCCAAGCCAGCGAAGCATTGTACAACTCGGCCGTCGCCTCCAATCCGAACTGCCCCAGCGGCAGGCCGTAGTTGTCGAAATAGACCATGTCCGGCTTGTATTTGGTGATCAGGTCGCGCTGCCGCGCCACCCAGGACCGCACGAAGGCCGGGTTGTTGGCGGGCGGCGTCTCGATCCACTGGCCGTCGCGCTCATCGTGCCAAGCGTTCATCTCGGCGATCGAGCCGATGCCGTCCGGCGGGGCGAAGGTCGGGCCGGTATAGAGCTCCTGTGGGTCCAGCCCATCCCACCATTTGCCGGCGCCGTCCGCCCTGGTCAGGCGCGCCGCGTCGTATCGCACGCCCTTCAGCGGCCCCTCGGCGTCATAGCCGTACGCCGTCTGCCACCAGTGCCAGGCGTGCGCCGCGTGGTTCGACACGGCGAACCGGAGGCCCCGCGCCCTGACGGCCTTCTCCCATGTGCCGACGATGTCGCGCTTGGGCCCCACCCGCATCGTGTTCCAGGCATGATGGCTGCTGTCGAACAGGTCCAGGTTGTCGTGATGGTTGGCCATTGACATGATGTAGCGGGCGCCCGCCGCCTGATAGAGGTCCAGCAGGCCCTCGGGGTCCCACTGGTCGCCCTTGAACTGGTCGATCAACTCCATGAAACCGAACCGGCTGGGGTGGCCGTAGGTCGCGACGTGGTGGTCGTAGAAGGAGTTGCCCTGGATATACATCTGGCGGCCGTACCAGTCGCCGAACTCCGGCACGCACTGCGGCCCCCAATGTGACCAGATGCCGAACTTGGCGTCCCGGAACCAGTCCGGCGTCCGATAGCCCGCCGCCAAACTGTCCCAAGTCGGCTTGAACGGACCGGCCGTCGCGGCGCTCGGCGTCGTCGCGCAGGCTCCCAGCATCGAAGCCGACGCCCCCGCGCCCAGCAGTCCACGTCGTGACAGGGTCATGCGGGTTCTCCATAGACGACGCCGCGTCCGTCGGTGGCGACATAGACCCGGCCGAAGACGCGCGGATCGCCGGCCACAGCCCTGAAGCGGCACCCATATTCATGGCGGTCGTCGTTGACGCGCATCCACGTCCGTCCCTTGTCGTCGGAACGGAACACGCCCCGCACCGGACCCTGCGTGCCAATGGCGAACAGGGCAGGGTAGGTCGAACCGGCGGGCGGCTTGCCGAAGTCCATCATCTCCACGCTCAGCCCGCCATCGATCCAGTCGAACCGCTGACCGCCGTCGCGGCTGTAGTAAAGGCCGCTGCGTGATACGACCCACAGATCGCCCTCATGATCGGGCGTCGCCTTCAGCGGGAAGGCGGTCTCGCGCCAGGTCGGGCGATCATCGGCGGTGTTCGCGGGCAGGCCGCGCGACGGCACGGCGGCGAAGCTCTCGGCGCCGTCCACGCTGACGAACCAGGCGCCGGTGCGGAAATCCAGGGCGTAGAACAGCATCGGATCCTTGCGGTCGGCCACCGGCCGCAGCAGAGGCGGCAGGCCCGCCGTGGGCTTCCACGTCCGTCCCCGATCCCGCGACCAGACGACCTGGGGCGTCGCCAGCACGAAGGTCGAACCGTCCGCCGACACCGTGATCGGGGCGTCGCGATACAGGTCCATGCGCGGATTGTCGGCGACGACCGGCGTCTCGCCCGAAGCCGGCCGGGGTCGGCCCAGCGGCTTCCAGGTCAGCCCGGCATCGTCGGACCAGGCCAGGGTCGAGCCGTCGTGCCCCTCCGAGGCGACGCCCTCGTGCGGCGTGCCGCTGCGCACCACGATGTCGGGCGCGGCGCCCGCATAGTCGATCTGATTGGTGTTGGCGAAGACGGGGGTGGTGAACTGGCGCTGGGGCGAGCGGTTCAGGTCTTCATGGGCGAAGCCGGATATGTCGCCGAACCCGGTCAGCAGTTGCGGTCCCTTCGGCGGACTGACCAAGGTGATGACGGCCGTCTGTTCGATTCCCTCGACCCATGGGGTCCAGTCTGTCGGCTGTTCGCGGTCGGCGGCAGACAGGTTGCGCGTCTCATAGACGGTGGCCCCTGTCGCATAGACCAGCCGGTCCCCGTCGAACGGATCCAGCGCCAGGGCCGCGATCCACCAGCCGAAGTCCGGCCGGTCGTTGCCCCAATTCAGATAGGGGGTCGCGCTGACGTCGTGGCGGGCCGCCTCTCGCAGGCTGATCCAGCTTCGGCCGTCGTCGGTGCTGCGCCAGATAGTGTCGCCGGGCTGCCAGCGGTTCAGGGTCGAGACCATGATCACGCCCGGCCGTTTGCGATCCAGCGCGATCCCCATGAAGCCGCCGGACGGTCGGGGCGGGCTGATGTCGGTCCAAGCGCCGGTATTCGTATCCAACCGCCAGACCGCGCCGTCCGTCACCCCGTTCGGTCCGATGCCCAGCGTACATGTCACATAGAGGATGCCCTGGTCGTCCAGTTCCGCCTTGGCCGCCGACAACTCGGGGCGCGGTCCGCCCTCCACTGGCCGCCACGTCCGACCGGCGTCGTCGGAGCGATACAGGGCGTGTTCGTGCGGATCGGCGACGCCGACGAGTAGGGTCTTCGACTGCTGGCCGCGCGTCCCGCTGCGCGCATCGAAGACGACGAAGCTCAGCCCGCCGTGGGTGGCGCGGTCGCTGGGCATTCCTAGGCCCTTGAGCGGAAACCCGTCCACCTTGCGCCAGCTTGCGCCGCCGTCGGTGGAACGCTGCAGGCCGTCGTGGCGCGATCCGAAATAGAGGATGCGGTTGTCGTTGGGATCGATCGCCAGCCGTTCGCCCAGGCCCCGGCCGTCCTCGTTGCCGCCCATGCGGAAGGGAACTTCGGTTCGCCGCCATGTCTCGCCACGATCGGTCGAGCGCAGCATCGCGCCGGGGTCGCCCCTGTGAACGCCCACTGCTGCATGGACGATTTTGGGATCAACCGGGTCGGCGGCGATGCTCTCGATCCCGAAATCGCCGGACCGGGGACTGGAGTCCATCAGCGGCGACCAGCGACCGTCGGCCGCATCGAACCGATAGGCTCCGCCCATGTCCGACCGCGCATAGGCCAGGCCTCGCTCGATCGGACTGAATACGATGCCGGGAATGAAGCCGCCTGCGCCCACGACGACATTGCGCCATACATAGGGCGCAGGTTCGCTCGCCAGCACCTGACCAGCTGTCGCCATGGCCCCGGCGATAAACGCCATTAAGCCGGCTGTTCGTCGTGTCACGCCTGTCGTCATGCGGCCGTTTCTCCCTCATCGGCGACGTTGCTCCATCGCTCAATGTTAGCGCTAACTTCAGTAGTTGACATCATTGTCATAGGTGCATCAAGTTGCGTCTGTAAAAATCAAGGCGTCGATCAACGACGTGTCGAGAGCGAACCTCGGGTTCAAACGGATTTCGCCGCTTTCGGCGCGGGGGGCGACGCCTGGATTTTTTCACACCCTGAGCGAACTTCCGGTGCGGCCTGAATGGTCGCGCCGGGTTTTTCGCCACATAGTTTCGCCGACAGCCCGACGGACCCGACATGACTCTCCGTATCCCGAACGCGCGCCGCAGCGCTGTTTCCGCCCTCGCACTGGGCGTCGCGCTCGCAACCGCCGCCTGCGCGGCAACGGGAGCGACCCGGACGTCGCCGGTTAAGGCCGTCACGCCCCAGGGCTCCATCGTGACCGACGCGACGCGCGCCCATCCGGCGCTTTGGCCCCGCGCAGCCTCGCCGGCTGCGATGATGGATGCGGCGACGGAAGCCTTCGTCACCGAACTGATGAGCAGGATGACGCTGGAGGAGAAGGTCGGCCAGACGATCCAGGCGGACATCGGCTCGATCAAGCCTGAAAACCTGCTGACCTATCCGCTCGGCTCGATCCTGGCGGGCGGCAACTCCTCGCCGGGCGGCGACGAGCGCGCCTCGGCCCAGAAGTGGGTCGAACTGGCTCAGGCCTTCCGCGCGGCGGCCGCCCAGCGGCCGGGCGCCAGGATCCCGCTGATCTACGGCATCGACGCCGTTCATGGTCACAACAACATCGTCGGCGCCACCATCTTTCCGCACAACATCGGCCTGGGCGCCGCGCGTGATCCCGACCTGATCCGCCGCATCGGCGAGGCGACGGCGCTGGAGGTGGCGGTGACGGGCGCCGACTGGACCTTCGGCCCGACCCTGGCCGTGCCCCAGGACGACCGCTGGGGCCGCGCCTATGAAGGCTATGCCGAGAACCCGGAAGTGGCGCAAAGCTACGCCGGCCCGATGACCCTGGGCCTTCAGGGCGCGCTGTCGGCCGATCATCCGCTGACGCCCGGCCATATCGCGGGATCGGCCAAACACTTCCTGGCCGACGGCGGCACCACGGGCGGCAAGGACCAGGGCGACTTCGCCGGGTCCGAACAGGAGATGATCCGCACCCATCTGTCCGGCTATCCCCAGGCCATCGACGCCGGCGTGCTGTCGATCATGGCCAGCTTCTCCAGCTGGAACGGCGTCAAACATTCGGGCAACGAGACCATTCTGACCGACGTGCTGCGCGGCCCGCTGGGCTTCGATGGCTTCGTGGTGTCGGACTGGAACGCCCATGGCCAGCTGCCGGGCTGTTCGAACGAAAGCTGCGCCCTGGCCTTCAACGCCGGCATCGACATGTTCATGGCCCCCGACAGCTGGAAGCCCCTTTACGAAAACACCCTGGCCCAGGCCAAGTCGGGCGAAATCCCGATGGCGCGCCTGGACGAGGCGGTGCGCCGCATCCTGCGCGTCAAGGTCAAGACCGGCCTGTTCAACGACAGCCGCCCGGTCGAGGGGCATCTGAACGAGCTGGGTTCGCCCGCCCACCGCGCCCTAGCGCGCGAGGCGGTGCGCAAGTCGCTGGTGCTGCTGAAGAACGAGGGCTCGGTCCTGCCGATCCGCTCGGGCGCGCGGGTGCTGGTCGCCGGTCACGCCGACGATATCGGCCAGGCCTCGGGCGGCTGGACCCTGACGTGGCAGGGCACGGGCAACTCGAACGCCGACTTCCCCAACGGCCAGTCGATTTGGAGCGGCATCCGCGAGGCGGTCGCCGCCGGCGGCGGCCAGGCGACGCTCAGCGCCAATGGCTCCTTCACCCAGAAACCTGACGTGGCCATCGTCGTCTTCGGCGAAACACCCTATGCCGAATTCCAGGGCGATGTGGACACGCTGGACTTCCTGCCGACCGAACCGCTGGAGACGTTGAAGCGCCTGAAGGCGGCGGGCGTTCCGACCGTGTCGGTCTTCCTGTCGGGCCGCCCGATGTGGACCAACCCTGAGATCAATGCATCCGACGCCTTCGTCGCCGCTTGGCTGCCGGGCACTGAGGGCGGCGGAATCGCCGATGTGCTGGTCGGCGATGCGGCGGGCAAGCCGCGCAACGACTTCACAGGAACCCTGTCCTTCAGCTGGCCCAAAACCGCCAAGGGCGAGCCGCTGAACGTGGGTCAGCCGGGTTACGACGCGCAGTTCGCCTATGGCTACGGCCTGACCTACGCCCGTCCGGCGCGGGTCGGCGCCCTGTCCGAAGACAGCGGCGTCGTCGGGTCCGGCAGCAATCTGGATCGCTATTTCGTCGATGGCCGCTTCGTCGCGCCCTGGTCGCTGATGCTGCGCGACGCGGGCGGCGAGTTCCGTCTGGGTTCTGAAAAGAGCGGCGCCAGTCCGCGCGGCGGCGTCTCGGTGCGCTCCACCGACGGCGCAGGCCAAGAATCGGCGCGCGCCCTGACCTTCTCGCACGGCGGGGGGCAGGCCATCATCGCGGCTCAAGCGGTCGATCTGACGCGCCAGTCGAACGGCGAGATGGCCATCGCCTTCCGCTATCGCGGGGACGCACGGCCCAAGGGGGCCGTCTTCCTGACCTTGGGCGCCGGTTCGGTCGACATCTCCAGCCTGATCGCCGCCGCTCCAGTGGGCGAATGGCGCACGCTAAAGGTGCGTCTGTCGTGCCTGCGTGACCGCGGCGCCGACATCGCCGCCGTCGATCAACCCTGGGGCCTGCGCACCAACGCCGACTTCGCGGTCACGGTCGAGGATATCCGCCTGGCGTCGAACGAGGGCGACGCCGTCTGTCCGACGCAGTAGGCTGGCGCTCGCCAAGGGGGAACCGGCCGCATGACCAATGCTGAACTGAGCGTGGCCTTCTTCCTGCAGATGGCGATCATCATCGCCGCCTGCCGCATCGTGGGCTGGCTGGCCAAGCGCTACTTCGGCCAACCGCAGGTGGTGGGCGAAATGATCGCCGGGGTGATCCTGGGCCCGTCGTTGTTCGGCCTGTTGGCACCGGACTTTCAGGCAGCCCTGTTCCCTAGGGAGTCGCGGTCGATTCTGTTCGTCGGCGCCCAGTTGGGCGTCGGCCTCTACATGTTCCTGATCGGGCTGGGCTTCCGTCGCGATCACTTCAGGGCCAATGCGAAAAGCGCGGCCGCCGTGTCGCTAGCGGGCATGGCGGCGCCCTTCCTGGTCGCCGTAGCCATTGCGCCCTGGCTGGTCGCTGAGGGTCTGTTCGGGCAGGGCGTCCAGACCTGGCAGGCCATGCTGTTCATGGGCGCGGCCATCTCGATCACCGCTTTCCCCATGCTGGCGCGCATCATCCATGAGCGGGGCCTCAGCGGCACGCGGCTAGGGTCGTTGTCTCTGGCGGCCGGCGCCATCGACGACGCCGGCGCCTGGTGCGTCTTGGCCATCGTTTTGGCCAGCTTCGGCGCCGGGCCGATGCTGGCCGTGACGGCCATCGCGGGGGCGGCGCCTTCGCCCTGTTCATGCTGACGCTGGGACCGAAGCTGCTGGCGCCGCTGGGCCGGATCGTCGAGCGGGAAGGGCGGCTCAGCCCGACCGTGCTTGGGATCGTGCTGATCCTGTTCATGCTCAGCGCCTGGGCTATGGACGCAGTCGGCATCCATGCCGTCTTCGGCGGCTTCATCCTGGGCGTCGCCATGCCGCGCGGTCTCTTGAGTGACGAAGTCAAGCGTCAGCTGGAGCCGTTCGCCGTGCTGGTGCTGCTGCCGATGTTCTTCACCTTCTCGGGGCTGAACACCCAGCTGACCATGGTCAATAGCCTGGGGCTGCTAGCCGTGACCGTCGTTATCCTGCTGGGCTCCATCCTCGCCAAGGGCGGCGCCTGCTGGGCCGCCGCGCGCCTGACGGGTCAGGACAACGCCACGGCCATGGGCATCGGCGCCCTGATGAACGCGCGCGGCCTGATGGAGCTGATCATCATCAACATCGGCCTGCAAAAGGGCGTCATCGGCCCGGCCCTGTTCTCCATCCTGGTGCTGATGGCGATCGTCACCACCCTAATGGCCTCCCCCCTGTTCGAGTGGGTTTACGGCAGGAAGGCGAGAGAGCGGGGCGAACTGGGGGCTGGAGATGATCCCGATGATACTGCGCCGATACACGCCCGAACAACCGGCTACGATCAAGGACTATACCCATGAAGCGCTCACACATCAGAAGCCTGGCGCTGGTCGCAGCGCTTGTCGGCGCCCCGTTGACTGCGAGCGCCCAGACGGCAGATCCGAGGGTGATCTCGGTCGATGTCGGCGGGCCGTCCACACCCCGCGACCGAATGGCCGATTTTTCGGTCGGCGCCGACTATCCGGGCACGACGATCCGTGAGGATGCCTTGGCGCAGTTGAAGACCGCGCGCGAAGAACTGGGCTTCCGCTACATCCGATTCCACGACATTTTCCACGACGACATGGGCGTCTACCGCGAAGTCGACGGCCGTCCGGTCTATGACTGGACGCGGATCGACCAGCTTTACGACCGCTTCCTGGCGATGGGGATCAAGCCCTTCGTCGAGCTGGGCTTCACCCCAGATGCGATGAAGACGTCGGATCAGACCATCTTCTACTGGAAGGGCAACACGTCCCATCCGCAGCCGGAGAAATGGACAGGTCTGATCGACACCTTTGTGCGGCATCTGATCGACCGCTATGGCGTCGAGGAAGTGCGGAGCTGGTATTTTGAGTTCTGGAACGAGCCGAACCTGGCCGGCTTCTGGGAGGGCGCGTATCAGGCGGCCTATTTTGACTACTATGGCCGCACGGTTCGGGCCATCAAGGCGATCGACCCCGCCTTGCGTGTGGGCGGGCCGTCCACCGCCGGTGCGGCGTGGGTTCTCGAGTTCCTGGCCTATGCCGACCAGCATGATGCGCCGGTCAGTTTTGTCACCACACACACCTATGGCGTCGAGGGCGGCTTCCTGGACGAGAAGGGCGAAGGGGACAACAGGCTGTCGCGCAATCCAGACGCCGTCGTCAGCGACGTGCGCAAGGTTCGGGCCGAGATCGAGGCCTCACCCACGCCCGGCCTGCCGCTGTTCTTCACGGAATGGAACACCAGCTATAATCCGCGTGATCCTATCCACGACGACTATTTCGGCGCGTCCTATATCCTGACCAAGCTGCGTCAGAGCGAGGGTCTGGCGCAGGGCATGAGCTATTGGGCCTACAGCGACCTGTTCGAAGAGCCAGGCCCGCAGACCAAACCATTCGATGGCGGCTTCGGACTGATGAATCCCCAGGGCGTGCGCAAGCCGACGTGGTTCGCCTACAAATATCTGAACAGCATGGGCGACCGCGAACTACCGACTGGCGACGAACAAAGCATCGCAGCGCTGAAAGACGACACGGTGCAGGTGCTGGCCTGGCGCTACGAACTGCCGGACCAGCCGATCAGCAACCGACCCTTTTTCCGCCAGGTGCGGGAGCCTGCGACGGCTGCGCCTTTGAGGATCGCATTGAGCGGCCTGCGCCCCGGCGTTCATGTCGCCACGATCCGCCGCGTCGGTTTCAAGTCGAATGACGCATACACCGCCTATCTGGAGATGGGATCGCCGGCGACGCTCAGTGAAGAACAGTTGGAGGCACTGCAAACGCTGACGCTGGACCAACCAGAGACCCTGACGGTCACCGCTCGTGCCGACGGTGAGGCCCAGATGGAGGTGCCTATGCGTGTCTACGACGTGGTCATGGTCGAGATCGCGGCCTCGCAGGGACGCTGAAGCTCAAAGGCGCGGCTGTGACTTCAAATCCCTCCAGCTCAATTCGCTAGCCGCCGTCTTGGCGAATGGGGCGAGCCGGGTGTCGTCCAGCCTATTTCCGCAGAGATAGTCAGCAGATGGGCGTCGTCCGTGGAGCCTGGACCGACGGGCATTGCAAATGGTGGACGTAACTGCGTGAGCGTGCTGCTGTCTCTGACGTGACTGATCAACAGAATCCCCGCCGCAACCACACCATGGGCGATATCGCGCGCCTAGCCGGCGTGTCGCCAATGACGGTGTCGCGCGTGGTCAATGGCGATGCGCGGGTGCGCGAGGCGACGCGTGAGCGCGTCGAGGCGATCATTCGAGAGACCGGCTACGTGCCCGATCCCGCGGCGCGAATCCTGGCGCGGGCCGGAGGTGGACGGATCGGCCTGCTCTACGCCAACCCGTCCAGCGCCTATCTGGCCGAACTTCTGTCGGGCGCCCTGGATGGGGCGCGATCGGTAGGTTTGCTGCTGCTGATCGAGCCATCGCGGCCCGGCGCGCCTGATGAAGAGCGCGAAGCGGTTCAGCGGCTGGCGGCCGGCGGAGCACAGGGTGTGATCGTTCCGCCGCCGCTGGGCGAATCGGACGCCACCCTGGACGCTATCGGCAAGAGCGGGATGAAGGCGGTGGTTCTGGCGGCGCCCGCGCTTCGGGACGGTCTGATCTCCCTGCGGGTGGACGACCAGGGTGCGGCCCACGAGATGATGCGGCATCTGCTGGGGTTGGGCCACCGCGCCGTCGGCTTCGTCGAAGGGCGTCGGGATCAGAGCGCCACTGCGGATCGTCGCCACGGCGCCCAAGTCGCGGTCGATGCGGTGAAGGGCGCGACGATGTGGGCCGAGGCGGGCGACTTCACTTATCGTTCCGGCTTCCAGGCGGGGCAGCGGCTGCTGGGGCGCTCACCCCGGCCGACGGCCATTTTCGCCAGTAACGATGACATGGCCGCAGGCGTTCTGGCGGCCGTTCACGCTGCGGGCCTGTCGACACCGGGCGACATATCGGTGGCCGGGTTCGATGATACCTATTTGGCCGCCAGCGTCTGGCCGACCCTGACCACCATCCGCCAGCCGGTCGCCGAAATGGCCCGATCGGCCGCGGTCATCCTGGGGCGTGGCGGCGAGGCGGACGGTCCAGTCCCCCACCAATTCATCGCCAGAGAAAGCACCGCGCCTCCATACGATTGACATCCATCCCTTGCTCAAAGATGTTAGCGCTAACACGTCCGAGAGCGTGGGGAGGATGAGATTGTTGCTTGCCGATTGCCTGCCGGCGGACTGGCGCAATGCGCGCCTGCTCGGACGGGTCCTTACCGAGGTCGGACCCTCGCCCGTTCTGGTGCGGGGCGGGCGGCTCTATGATCTTTCGAACCACGTCGCCACAACGGCCCAGGCAGTCGCGCGGGACGATCTGGACGCGGCCGGCATGGATATGGGGCCGCTGGACGAACTGACCGTCGCCTCGGCCTGGTCGGCGCAGGGCGTCCAGTTGCTGTCGCCGCTGGACCTGCAATGCATCAAGGCCTCGGGCGTGACCTTTGCGGTCTCGGCCTTGGAACGGGTGATCGAGGAGCGGGCGCGCGGTGACGCCGACGCCGCCAACGCCGTGCGCCAGTCCATCCTCAACCGGATCGGCGGCGACCTGAAGAATCTGCGGCCGGGTTCGGATCAAGCCGAGGCCGTCAAGGCGCAGCTGATCGCCGAGGGCTTGTGGTCGCAATATCTCGAAGTCGCCATCGGCCCCTATGCCGAAATCTTCACCAAGGCGCCGGTGCTGGCCTCGGTCGGCTGGGGCGCCGAGGTCGGGGTGCGGGCGGACTCAGCCTGGAACAACCCGGAGCCGGAGGTAGTCGTCGTCTGCGATCCGTCCGGCCGCCCGGTCGGCGCCAGCCTGGGCAACGACGTCAATCTGCGCGACATCGAGGGCCGGTCGGCCCTGCTGCTGGGCAAGGCCAAGGACAACAACGCCTCGGCCTCAATCGGCCCCTTCATCCGCCTGTTCGACGACGACTTCACGATGGACGACGTGCGCTCAGCGACGGTCCGGCTGGAGGTCGAGGGAGCGGACGGCTTCATGATGACGGGCGAAAGCTCGATGAGCCTGATCAGCCGCGATCCCGAGGAACTGGTGCGTCAGACCCTGAGCGCGCATCAGTATCCCGACGGTTTCGCCCTGTATCTCGGGACCATGTTCGCGCCGATCGACGACCGCGATGCGCCGGGCAAGGGCTTCACCCACAAGATGGGCGACCGGGTCCGCGTCTCGTCCGAGAAACTGGGCGTGCTGGAAAACATCGTCGCGACCTGCGACCAGGCCCCGCCCTGGAAGTTCGGGGTGCTGGAGCTGATGCGCAATCTGGCCGGTCGCGGCCTTCTCGGAGTTTCCGCATGAGCGGCGCCATCTATCCGTCGCTAAAGGGCCGTCTGGTCGTCGTCACCGGCGGCGGGTCCGGCATCGGCGCCGGTTTCACCGAGGCCTTTGCGCGTCAGGGCGCCCGTGTCGTCTTCTTCGACATCGCCGAGGCGGACTCGAAGGCGCTGGAGGCATCACTGGCCGAACTGTCGCCCGCCCCGACCTTCCGCCAATGCGATCTAATGGACGTGGCCGCCTTGCAGGCCTGCCTGGCCGAGATCGTCGCCGAACAGGGTCCCATCGATGTCCTGATCAATAACGCCGCCAACGACGACCGTCATACGCTGGCGGAGGTGACGCCCGACTACTGGGACAACCGGATCAACGTGAATCTGCGTCACCTCTATTTCGCGGCCCAGTCGGTCGCCGCCGGGATGCGCGAGCAGGGCAGGGGGGTCATCATCAACCTGGGCTCGATCAGCTGGCATCTGGGGCTGCCGGATCTGTCGCTTTACGAAACCGCCAAGGCGGGCATTGAGGGCATGACTCGCGCCCTGGCGCGCGAGCTGGGCGGTGACGGCGTGCGTGTCGTCTGCATCGTGCCGGGCAATGTCCAGACCCCGCGTCAGATGAAATGGTACACGCCGGAAGGAGAGGCCGAGATCGTGGCGGCGCAATGCCTGCCGGGCCGGCTTCAGCCCGACGACGTCGCGGCGCTCGGCCTGTTCCTCGCATCCGACGATGCACGTTTGATTACAGGCCACGAGTATTTCGTGGACGCTGGCTGGCGATAGGTTTTCTGAGTTTCACGCCCGCGTCAGACGGGCATTCGGAGGGAATATCGAGATGGCAGGACCGACGGGGGGCACAGGCCCCGACATCGCGGGTGACGACCGCGTCAACATGGCGTTCATCGCCCTGATCGTGGCGGTCGCCACCATCGGCGGCTTCATGTTCGGCTATGATTCCGGCGTCATCAACGGCACCCAAGACGGGCTGGAGGCGGCCTTCAACCTGTCGGCCTTGGGCACCGGTTTCAACGTCGGCGCCATCCTCTTGGGCTGCGCCGTCGGCGCCTTCATCGCGGGACGTTTGGCCGACGCTATCGGCCGTCGCACGGTGATGCAGATCGCCGCCGGCCTGTTCATCGTCTCGGCCTTCTGGGCGGGTGCGGCCGACAGTTCGGCCCACTTCATCATCGCCCGGTTCATAGGCGGCCTGGGCGTGGGCGCGGCCTCGGTCCTGTCGCCGGCCTATATCTCCGAAGTTACGCCGGCCTCAATCCGTGGTCGACTGTCGTCGGTGCAGCAGATCATGATCATCACCGGCCTGACCGGCGCCTTCGTGGCCAATTACGCCCTGGCCAAGACCGCCGGCGGATCGACGGCAGAGTTCTGGCTGGGCTTCCCCGCCTGGCGCTGGATGTTCTGGCTGCAGGTCATCCCCGCCGCCGTCTATCTGATCGCCCTCCTGGTCATCCCAGAAAGCCCGCGCTTTCTGGTCGTCAAGAAGAAGGACGCCCAGGCCGAGGCCGTGCTGTCCAAACTGTTCGGTGCGGGCGCCGGTGCGCGTAAGGTTCAGGAAATCCGCGCCTCGCTGGCGGCCGACCACAAGCCCAAGTTCGCCGATCTGCTGGACCCCGCGACCAAGAAGGTGCGCCCGATCGTCTGGGCCGGCTTGATCCTTGCCGTGTTCCAGCAACTCGTCGGTATCAACATCGTCTTCTACTACGGCGCGGTGCTGTGGCAGTCGGTCGGCTTCTCCGAGAACGACGCGCTGCAGATCAACATCCTGTCCGGCGTCCTGTCGATCGCCGCCTGCCTGGCCGCCATCGCCGTCATCGACAAGATCGGCAGAAAGCCTCTGCTGCTGATCGGTTCGGCCGGCATGTTTGTGACCCTGGCTGTCGTCGCCTGGTGCTTCTCCAAGGCCGCTCTGATCGACGGATCGCTGCACCTGGACGACCAGACCGGCCTGATCGCCCTGATTGCGGCCAATGCCTATGTGGTTTTCTTCAACTTCAGCTGGGGCCCGGTCATGTGGGTCATGCTGGGCGAGATGTTCCCCAACCAGATGCGCGGTTCGGCCCTGGCCGTCGCCGGCTTTGCACAGTGGATCGCCAACTTCGCCATCTCGGTCAGCTTCCCGTGGATGGCCGCCACCCTGGGGCTGGTCTTCACCTATGGCTTCTACGCGGTCAGCGCCCTGATCTCCTTCTTCCTGGTCCAGGCTTGGGTGAAGGAAACGCGCGGTCGCGAACTGGAAGACATGACGGGCTGATTTTCGCCTCCCATACCCATCTCCCCGAAACGGGCGGCGCTCCCCGCCGCCCGTCAGCCTTATGAAAAGGACGTCCCATGACCGACACGCTTGAACTTTCGCACTGGATCGGCGGCGAGAAGGTCGCGGGAGCCCTGGCGGGCGAGAGCCTGAACCCGTCGGATACGCGCGACGTCGTGGCCCGCACGCCCAAGGGCGGCGCCGCCGAGGTGGACCAGGCCGTTCAGGCCGCCCGCGCCGCCTTCCCCGGCTGGTCCGACGCCTCGCCCGAGGTCCGCTTCGACGTGCTGGACAAGGCCGGTTCGCTGATCATGGAGCGCGCGGCCCAGATCGGCCGCCTCTTGGCTCGTGAAGAGGGCAAGACCCTGCCCGAAGGCATCGGCGAGACCATGCGCGCCGCCCGCATCCTGAAATATTTCGCCGGCGAGGCTCTGCGCGTCCACGGTCAGAACCTGGCCTCGACCCGTCCGGGCGTGGAGATCCAAACCTATCGCCAGGCGGTCGGTGTGTTCGGCCTGATCACGCCTTGGAATTTCCCCATCGCCATTCCGGCCTGGAAGATCGCCCCGGCCATCGCCTTCGGCAACACCGTCGTCATCAAGCCCGCCGGCCCGACCCCGGCGACGGCCGAGGCCCTGATCGCCATCCTGCATGAGGCCGGCCTGCCCAAGGGCGTGGTCAATATGGTCATCGGCGACGGCGACGTCGGCCGCGCCATCGTCGCCCACCCAGGCATCGACGGCATCAGCTTCACCGGCTCGCAGGCCGTGGGCGCAGGCGTCGCCGAAGGCGCGGTGAAGCGTCAGGCGCGCGTTCAGCTGGAGATGGGCGGCAAGAACCCGCTGATCGTTCTGGACGACGCCGATCTGGACCGGGCGGTGAACATCGCCCTGGACGGCAGCTTCTTCGCCACCGGCCAGCGCTGCACCGCCTCCAGCCGCCTGATCATTCAGGACGGCATCCACGACCGCTTCGTCGCCGCCCTGGCCGAGAAGGTCGCCGCACTGCGCGTCGGCAACGCCCTGGATTCCAATACCCAGATGGGTCCGGCCGTGACCGAGGCTCAGCGCGAGGTCTCCTACAAATACATCGACATCGCCCGCGAAGCCGGCGGCCGCATCGTCACGGGCGGTGAGCGCCTGAGCTTCGACGCCCCCGGCTGGTACGTCCAGCCGACCCTAATCGCCGACACCGCCGCTGACGCGCGCATCAACAACGAAGAGGTCTTCGGCCCCGTTGCCTCGACCATCCGCGTCGCCAGCTATGAAGAGGCGCTCGCCGTCGCCAACGGCATCGAGTTCGGCCTGTCGGCGGGCATCGTCACCCAGTCGCTGAAACACGCCCGCGACTTCCAGAAGAACGCCAAGGCCGGCATGACCATGGTCAACCTCGCCACCGCCGGCGTCGACTATCATGTGCCCTTCGGCGGCTCCAAGAAGTCCTCCTACGGTTCGCGTGAACAGGGCTTTGCGGCTGTGGAATTCTATACCCAGATCAAAACCAGCTACTCGGCGAGCTGATTGATGAGCGAGCCGGAACTGATCTGGGACGTGCAGGCGGAGCTGGGCGAAGGCCCGGTCTGGGACGCTGCGCGCGGCGCGGTGTGGTTCGTCGACATCAAGGGTCGAAAGCTGCATCGCTACACCCCCGCGACCGGCGAGAAACGCTCGTGGGACACGCCCGATCAGACCGGCTTCGCCTTGCCCGCCGAGGACGGTTCGCTGGTCTGCGGCGTGAGGGGCGGTCTTTATCGTTTCGACCCGGAGGAGGGCGACTTCTCCCGCTTCCAGCCGGTCGAGGAGGACCGACTCCAGAACAGGCTGAACGACGGCTTCGTCGCGCCGGACGGCTCCCTGTGGTTCGGTTCGATGGACGACAGCGAACAGGTCGAGACCGGCGCTCTCTACCGCTGGTTCCGGGGCGAGCTGACGCGGCACGACGACGGTTACGGCGTCACCAACGGCCCGTGCCTCAGCCCCGACGGCCGCACCCTCTATCACCACGACACGCTGAAGAAGACGATCTTGGCTTTCGACCACCAAGACGGCGTGATCTCGAACCGGCGCGTCTTCGCCGTGACCGAGGACGGCTATGCCGACGGTCCCAGCATGGACGCGGAGGGCGTGCTGCACGTCGGCCTGTTCAACGGCTGGGGCGTCGCCCGTTTCGCCCCGGACGGCACGCGGATCGGCAAGATCGACGTGCCGGTCCAGACCGTGACCAAGGCGGCTTTCGGCGGCCCCGACCTGCGCGATCTCTATATGACCACGGCTTGGTTGGGGAACGCCGACAAGCGCGCGGAGCAGCCGACCCTGGGCGGCCTCTATCGCGTCCGCGTCGAGACGCCGGGCCTGCCGCAGAACCGGATCCGCCTATGATCGCCCTGACGGCCGGCGACTGGCGCGCTACCCTGGCCCCGGAGCAGGGCGGGGCGGTGCTGAGCCTGGACTGGCGCGGCCGGCCGGTGTTTCGCTCCACGCCCGAAGGCGCGACCGATATTCTGGAGACAGCCTGTTTCCCGCTGGTCCCCTATGCCAACCGGATTGCGGACGGGCGCTTCGTCTTCGAGGGGCGTGAGGTCCGCTTGCAGACACTGGATCGGTTCGCCCCCCACGCCCTGCACGGCGACGGCTGGCTCTTGCCCTGGACCGTCGAAAGCCAGACGACCAACCGCGTCGAGATGACGCTGGAATGGTCCCCCAAGGCCGACGCTGATGCACAGGGTTGGCCCTGGCCGTGGCGCGCTAGCCAGACTGTCGAATTAAGCGACCAGGGCCTGACGATCACCTTGTCCGTGACCAACTTCGGCGATGCGGTCATGCCTGCCGGGCTCGGCCTGCACCCCTATTTCCACCGCTACGCGGACAGCCGACTGGCTCTGTCCGCCGAGAGCGTCTGGATCACCGATGCGCGCGAGATTCCCGAACGCCTGGCACCGCCCACCGAGATTGTGGACTGGTCGAAGGGCCTGGCCCTCGCCGACGCTCCCTTTGTCGATTGCGCCTATGCCGGCTGGACGGGCGAGGCGGTCATCGACGGCGGCGGTCGCCGGGTGACGCTGAGCGCCGACGCACCTGCATGCTTGACCCAGGTCTATGCGCCGGTGGGCGTCGATTTCTTCTGCGTCGAACCCGTCACCCACCGCCCGGACGCTCACAATGCGCAGGCCGGCGAGGATCAAGGTCTGAAGCGCCTGCCGAAGGGGCAAACCCTTTCGGTGGCTATGAGGATCAGCGCGATCAGTTCTTGATCAGACAACAGAGGCTGCAGCCTCAAGCGAATCCGCAGCAGGACTGATGCCGCTTCTGCTTCGCTACAGCCATCGCCGGCTTCGCGGTTCAACTGGCGAACGACACCGAAGGCGACAGCGGGAACCGTACGCTTTCTACACCTGCTCAAGCCAAGTCAGCTTGTCAGCGGAGGGACGAGACGTTGACGAGGCCTGCCGCGAACGATTGCGGAACAGACTGTGAGCGATTTCGTAGCGCTGTCCCTCCCGATTGTGTCGCAAAGGCCCTGCTTGTTCGGCTTCTCAGGCCCTTGCCGGAACGGTGAAACATCCTTAGAAGGCCCCGTCCTACTCGATGCGGATGTGGCGGAACTGGTAGACGCACTGGATTTAGGTTTCTGCTCATCCAGCTCCCTCCGCCTTGTTTTCACTGATGATTTCCGAAATCTCCGCTTCGGTGGGGGGGCTACGGCCGCCAGCACGTCGGCATCTGAGACGTGGGCATAGCGAGCTGTCGAGGTGATGCTCTCGTGCCCGAGAAGTTGAGGATCTTAAGCAGCTTTCTGATCTGACGATCGGACACACCGGCCATCTCGCCGAGGGTGGCTTGGCTGGGCCAGGCATCGCCGGTTTCGCGGTTCAGGTGGCGCGCGATGCCGAACGCGACCGCGAAAACTGTGGCGCTCAGCTCACCATCGTCCTGCACCTGCTCCAGCCACGCGAGCTTGTCGGCGGTGAAACGGTCAGACATGAGCAAGTCGCACCGTGAACGCTTGCGGAACAGACTGTGGGGGATTTTGTGACGCGGTCCCTCCGGATTGTGTCGCACAGACCCTGTTTGTTCCGGTTCGTTGGCTCTTGCCGGAACGATGAAACGCCCCTAGAAGGCCCGTCCTACCTCAATGCGGATGTGGCGGAACTGGTAGACGCACTGGATTTAGGTTCCAGCGCCGAGAGGCGTGGAGGTTCGAGTCCTCTCATCCGCACCAAGACAAAAAAGGCCCTGGAGCGATCCGGGGCCTTTTTTTTTTATTCCTAGCCTATCGCCCTTGCGGGCTACTTGAGGCCGAACATGGGCCTGCCGCGATTGGTGCGACAGGCCCAGTTTGGTCTTAGCTGATCGGCGGTACGGGCGGCGGCGGAACGTCGCCATCCGTTTCGTGAACCTCGACCACGCCGCGACCCAAGTGGCTCTTGCGGTAGCCGTAGGCGAAGTAGATCAGCAGGCCGATGCCGCCCCAGATCGGCAGCACCATCTTGGCGTCGTGCGGCAGGTTCCAGAACAGGAAGGCGCAACCGAATGCCGACAGGGGCGCGAACACCCAGATCAGCGGCGTGCGGAACGGACGGCGACGGTTCGGATCCTTGACCCGCAGCACCAGCACCGCGATCGACACCATGAAGAAGGCGAACAGGGTGCCCGAGTTCGAGATGTCGGCCAGCTGACCGACCGGGAACAGGGCGCCGGCGATGGCGACCGCGATGCCGGTGGCGGCGGTCACGATATAGGGCGTCTTCCACTTGGGGTGGATCTTGGTCAGGCCTTCCGGCAGCAGGCCGTCGCGCGCCATCACGAAGAAGATGCGGGTCTGACCGAAGATCATCATCAGGATGACCGACGGCAGGGCCAAGAGGGCGGCGGTGCCCAGGGCGTTGCCGATCTGGGGGTGCCCGACGACGCGCAGAACGTGGGCCAGCGCCTCGTTGGAGCAGACCAGCATTTCGGCGTTGGCAGGCAGGGCGCAGGCGGCGACGAAGGCGGGCGAGCCCGGCTGTACCGCTTCACCGGCGGCGCCCAGAACCGGCTGGGCGCCGATCGCGCCGGCGGCGCCGAGCGCAACCAGCAAATAGAAGATCGTGCAGATGGCCAGCGAGCCGATCAGGCCGATGGGCACGTTACGCTGCGGATTCTTGGTTTCCTCGGCCGCCGTCGAAACGGCGTCGAAGCCGACATAGGCGAAGAAGATCGAGGCCGCGGCGCCGACGATGCCCATCCCCGAATATTGGCCGAACAGGCCATTGGGGGCGAACGGCGACAGGTTGGCCGACTTGATGACAGGCAGGGTGATGACGATGAAGACCGTCAGGGCGATGACCTTGATCGCGACCAGGATCGCATTGACCCGAGCCGATTCCGTGGTGCCGACCATCAGCAGAGCCGTCACCAGCAGGGCCACGACGATGGCGGGGATATTGACGATACCGGCCGAGAAGTCAGGCGTGGGGATGAAGCCGTTCATCGACCAGGTCGGCCCGGCGGATAGAAGATCAGGGAAGTCGAACTTGAACCCGTTCTCTATCAGCCCGAGCACATAGCCCGACCAACCGACCGACACGGCCGAGGCCGCCACGGCGTATTCCAGGATCAGCGCCCAGCCGACCGTCCAGGCCAGCAGTTCGCCCATCACGGCGTAGGTGTAGGTGTAGGCCGAGCCCGAAACCGGCGCCATCGACGCCAGTTCGGAGTAGCAGAGCGCCGCGACCGCGCAGACCGCGCCGGCGATGACGAAGCTGATCATCATGCCCGGTCCGGCCTTTTGGGCGGCCGAAGCAGTCAGGACGAAGATCCCGGTGCCGATGATGGCCCCGATCCCCAGAAGCGTCAGTTGAATAGGACCAAGCGACCGGTGAAGCGACTTCTTCTCGGCCGTGGCAAGGATCGCGTCGAGCGACTTAACGCGCCACATAAAATACCCCCACGTTTTGATGCAGCCCCTCGGCTGCTTGGGGCGGACGCTAGCGACGGATGAGGCGGCGCGCAACGCGCATGACGGGGTGGTTAAGGCGCGACGACGCTTTCGTGATCGCCCCTCGGCAGGCTAGAGGCGACGCATGCTGCCCATCCACGCCGTTCTGGAACCGCTGAAGGTCGCGCTGAGTGCGGGCAATACGGCCGTGCTGGCGGCGCCGCCGGGGGCGGGCAAGACGACGGTCGTGCCGCTGGCCCTGCTGGATCAGCCTTGGCTGGAGGGCAAGGTGCTGGTGCTGGAGCCGCGACGCCTGGCCGCACGGGCGGCGGCCGACCGGATGGCTGCGAGCCTGGGCGAACAGCCGGGCGGGACGGTGGGCTATCGCACCCGGCTGCAGAGCAGGATCGGGCCGAACACGCGGATCGAGGTGATCACCGAGGGCGTCTTCACGCGCATGATTCTGGACGACCCGGGCCTGGAGGGCGTGGGCGCAGTTCTGTTCGACGAGTTCCACGAACGCAGCTTGGACGCCGATCTCGGGCTGGCGTTGGCGAGAGATACGCAAGGGCTGCTGCGTGAGAATCTGCGACTGCTCGTTATGTCGGCGACGCTGGATGTGGTCGGGGTCTCGCGCCTGCTCGACGGCGCGCCAGTGATTGAGGCCGAAGGACGGGCCTGGCCGGTCGAGACACGGTATCTGGGCCGCAACCCATCCGAACGGTTCGAAGAGGCTGTCGCGCGAGCCTCTCTGACCGCCTTGGGCGAGGAGGCTGGGTCGGTGCTGGTCTTTCTGCCAGGGCAGGGCGAAATTCATCGGGTGGCCAAGCTGGTGAATGCGCGGCTGCGGCTGCCGAACGTCGATGTCGTGCCCCTGTACGGCGGACTGGACCGGGCCGAACAGGACCGAGCCATCGAACCGGCGGCTGTGGGGCGGCGCAAACTGGTGCTGGCGACCTCGGTTGCGGAAACCAGCCTGACCATCGAAGGCGTGCGGGTGGTGATCGACGGGGGGCTGTCGCGCGTGCCGCGGTTCGAACCCTCCAGCGGCCTGACCCGGCTGGCGACGGTCAAGGTCAGCCGATCCTCGGCCAAACAGCGGCGCGGCCGGGCCGGGCGCACCGAGCCGGGCGTCTGCTACCGCCTGTGGGATGAGGAACAGACGCGCGGGCTGGTTCCGCATCAGCGGCCGGAAATCCAGGAGGCGGATTTGACGGGCTTGGCGCTGGACTTGGCCCGATGGGGCGCCCGCTCGGTCGAGGGGCTCGCCTTGTTGGATCCACCGCCGGCCGGGGCGATGGCGGAGGCGCGCAAGGTGCTGACGCGGTTGGGGGCGCTGGATTCCGATGGGGGGCTGTCGAAACACGGGCTGCGCCTGACGAAGATTCCGCTGTCGCCGCGGCTGGCCCATATGGTGGCCGTGGCGTCCGACGCCGGCGACGCGGTGACGGGCGCACGGATCGCGGCGGTGCTGAGCGAGCCGGGTCTGGGCGGATCGAGCGTCGATCTGGCGGATCGCCTGACCGGGCTGGAGCGCGATCGGACGCAGAGAGCGCGCGATTCGATCAAGCTGGCGGAGCGCTGGGCGCGGGCGGCGGGCGGCGGATCGGGACGGACGATCGATCCGGGACTGCTGCTGGCCGAGGCCTTTCCCGAGCGGATCGCAAAGGCGCGGGGCAGAGCGGCTGAATACCTTCTCGCCAGCGGGAGAGGGGCCGTGCTGGAGGCGACTGACCATCTGGCGCGCGAGCCTTGGTTGGCGATCGCCGAACTCGGCGGCGGCGACACGCGCGACCGGGTGCGACTGGCGGCGGCGCTGGAGGCGGACCGGATCGACAGCGATCTGGCGCGCCTGATCTCAACGGAAGACCGGCTCGTGCGCGAACCGTCGGGGCGGTCGGTGATCCGGCGCTCGCGACGCATCGGGGCCATCGTGCTGGACGAAAAGATCGTCGGCGCGCCGGATGCGAAGACCTTGACCGCCGCCCTTCGGGCCGAGATCGAGGCGGATGGGGTGGGCGCGCTAAAATGGGGCGAGCAGGCGTCGGGACTGCGCGCCCGTCTGGCCTTCCTGCACGCGCACGACCCAGCTTGGCCTGATGTGTCGGACAATTCTCTGCTGGCCGCGCGTGAGGACTGGCTGTGGCCTTTGCTGGACGGGGCCAAGTCGCTGGAAGGGCTAGCTGACGGTCGTCTGGCCGAGGCTCTGCGTGGACTGATCCCTTGGGACCTACAGCGGCGGCTGGACGAGCTGGCGCCCCCGCGTCTGGTCACGCCGCTGGGCTCGGCGGCTATCGATTATGCCGCCGAGGGCGGGCCGCGCGTGGATATTCGCGTGCAGGAACTGTTCGGCGTCACGACGCATCCGACTGTCGGCGGCGTGCCGTTGACCCTGGCGCTGTTGTCGCCGGCGCGACGGCCGGTGCAGGTCACCAAGGACCTGCCCCGCTTCTGGTCCGGCTCATGGGCGGCGGTGCGTGCAGAGATGCGCGGCCGCTATCCCCGTCATCCGTGGCCGGAAAACCCGGCTGAGGCGCAAGCGACGAACCGGGCCAAGCCGCGCGGGACCTGATCACCTTGACGCGGCGTGCGGGAAACGGGCATCGCTGGGACAACCGGGAGAAGAAGATGTCCGACGTCCTGCCGAAGAACTCCACCGGCCGCGTGCTGTTCGCCAGCTTGATTGGCACGACGATCGAGTTCTTCGACTTCTATATCTATGCCACGGCGGCCGTCCTGGTGTTCCCGACGCTGTTCTTCCCCGGCGAAGATCCGGGCACGGCTCTGCTGTCCTCTTTCGCCACTTTCTCCATCGCCTTCTTCGCGCGGCCTATCGGCGCCCTGGCCTTCGGGCATTTTGGGGACCGGGTGGGGCGCAAGGCGACGCTGGTCGCGGCGCTGATGACCATGGGCCTGTCTACCGTGGCCATCGGCCTGTTGCCGACGCACCAGCAGGTCGGGCTGCTGGCGCCCCTGCTGCTGGCCCTGTGCCGGTTTGGTCAGGGGTTGGGTCTGGGCGGGGAATGGGGCGGGGCGGTGTTGCTGGCGACTGAGAACGCGCCGCCTGGAAAGAAGGCCTGGTTCGGCATGTTCCCTCAGCTGGGCGCGCCCATCGGCTTCATCCTGTCCACCACATCCTTCATCGTCCTGACCTCGACGATGAGCGAGACCGCGTTCGAGGGCTGGGGCTGGCGCATTCCGTTCCTGGCCAGCGCCGTGCTGGTGTTCGTCGGCCTGTGGGTGCGACTGAAGATCACCGAGACGCCCGAGTTTCAGAAGGCGGTCGACCGCGACGAACGGGTCAAGGCGCCGGCCGTGACCCTGTTCGCCCATCACAAGGCTGCGCTGGTTCTAGGGACGTTCAGCGGCGTGACGACCTTCACCCTGTTCTATTTGATGACCGTTTTCGCCCTGGGCTGGGCGACGACAGGAATGGGGCTGGCGCGGGCCGATGTGCTGCCCATCCAGTTGATCGGCGTGCTGTTCTTCGCCGCCTTCATACCGGTGACAGCCTTGCTGGCGGATCGATACGGGCAGGTCAGGGTGCTGATCGCCTCTTCGGTCGGGATCGGCCTGTTCGGCTTTCTGTTCGCACCGCTGTTCGGGGGCGGTCTCAGCGGCCTGCTGATCTTCTTTGCGCTGGGGTTCGCCCTGATGGGTTGCACCTATGGCCCCATCGGCGCGGCCATGGCGCGGCCGTTCCCGACGGCGGTGCGCTACACCGGCGCGTCGATGGCCTTCAATCTGGCGGGCATCCTGGGGGCGTCGCTTGCGCCCTACATCGCGCTGAAGCTGGCCGAGCGGTTCGGGCCGGGGGCCGTCGGCGGCTATCTGGCGATCTCGGCCCTGATCACCATCGCCGCGCTTTGGGGGATGGGACGGGTGGCGCCGGAGGAGCAGCGCTAGGCTTCGTCGGTCGCGGCATAGACCATGATGCCGGTGGCGATGGCCAGGTTCAGGCTGTCGGCGCGGCCGCGCATCGGGATCTTGACGTTGACGTCGCAGGCGGCGGCCAGGCCGTCGGTCAGGCCCGCCTGCTCATTGCCCATCAGGATCAGCGACGGCCGTTGCATGACCGCCGACCGATGACTGACCTTGGCGTCCAGTCGGGTGCCGACGACGCTGCCTGGCCAAGTCTTGCGCCAGGTCAGGAAAGCCTCGGGCGTCGTCTTGGTGATCGAGACGGCGAAGACCGAGCCCATGGTCGCGCGCACGGCCTCGACCGAATAGGGATCGACGCAATCGCCGATCAGGATGACGCCGCCGCAGCCCGCCGCGTCGGCCGTGCGGATGATGGTGCCCAGATTGCCGGGATCACGCACCTGCTCCAGCGCGACCCAGCAGGGCGCCGAGGCGGGGTTCAGGCTGTCGAGAGGCGCATAGGCCTGTTCGAACACGCCGAGCACGGTCTGCGGATTGTCGCGGCGGCTGATCTTTTCGAGGATGGCGTGGGTGACGACGATGATATCGCCGCCGGCCTTGAGCGTGGCCGCCTTGGCGCGGTCCAGCAACGGATGAGGACGCGCGTCCTCGCCGACCAGCAGCATCCGGGGCGCGCGCCCCTGGTCCAGCGCCTCGCCGATGAACTTCAGACCCTCGGCCAGGAAGGTGCCGGTCAGGTCGCGTTCCTTGCGCATATGAAGGGCGCGAACGCTCTTGACCGTGTCGTTGGTCAGGGAGGTGATGACACGTTCCGTCATTGGCTCCACCGCGCGAAAAAGGACAGGCCGATGGCGCGGGCGTTTGGACCGTCTTCGGACAGGGCCAGTTCGCCCCAGTCGATCCGGCCGCCGCGATTCTGGGTCGCCTCGACCATCAGATGCGCCAGGGACAGGCCGGACACGCGCGCTGCATAGGCGTTCAGCAGCAGGAAGTCGGCATTGTCCGCCAGAAGGGCGGCGCAGTCCTTGAGCAGGCCCGGCATGTCCTCGAACAGGCGCCAGACTTCGCCCGTAGGGCCGCGACCGTATTTGGGCGGATCCAGAATGACGCCATCGTATTTAGAGCCGCGACGAACTTCGCGCGCGACATATTTGCGGGCGTCCTCGACGATCCAACGGATTGGGTGCTGGGCCAAGCCCGACTGTTCGGCGTTCTCGCGGGCGTAGGCGACCGACTTCTTGGACGCGTCGACGTGAGTGACCTCTGCGCCTGCGGCGCCTGCGGCCAAGCTGGCGACGCCGGTATATCCGAACAGGTTCAGGACGTTCGGCGCGCGGCCGGCTGAACGTGTGAAGTCACGCACCCGTCCGTCCAGCCATTCCCAGTTGGCCGCCTGTTCAGGGAAGAAGGCGAGGTGGCGGAAGGGGGTGAAGCGGCCGGTGAACTTCACATCGCGCCATTTCAACGGGAAGGCGTCGATGGGGCCGTGCTTGTCGAACCGCCAGCGACCGCTGTCTTCCTCTTCCTGCTGCGGATCGAACGTCGCTGTCGCGTTGTCGAAGGCTTTCGGATCGCGGGGCGACCAGAAACACTGCGGTTCGGGCCGGACGACGGTGTAGCGGCCATAGCGTTCCAGCTTCTTGCCGTCGCCGCTGTCCAACAGGGCGTAGTCCGACCAGCCGGAGGTCACGAGGGTTTCGGGAGTTTTGGAAAGGACGGGCGCCATCGTCGGGCTGATAGGCGCTCAGGCCGCCTCGCGTCCAGCGTCCAGCGCCACGACGGTCAATTCCGGCATCTGATCGTCGCGATCGTGCGGGGTCTTGTCCCAGACGTACGGTTCGACCGCCAGCCGCCAGGCTGCATGGACGAAGGCCAGGCTGAGCAGCGCCCAGTACGCCGGCGCAGCCAGCACATCGCCCAGCCGATAATCGAGCCCTGCCCGCCGTGCTCCCACCGCACAGCTCATCCAGGCGGCGATGACGCCCAGCGCCAGCACGCCTAGCGAGCCTTCGGGCAGGGGCGGCAAGACGCCGGAAAGCGCCCAGACGGCGATAGCCAGAACCAGCCAGGCCAGCGTTGGCGCATGGGCGGCCGCCGAAAGGATCGCCGCGCCCAAGGTCATGACCAGCGACAAGATTCCGCGCCGGCCCAAGGCGTTGGGACGCCGCGTATGCACGCCCCAGGTTTGCATATAACCCTTCAGCCACCGGGTGCGCTGGGGCAGCCACCGGTCCATTGCGCCCGGCGGCGTCTCCCAGGTCGGACTGTCGATGACGCCGAGCTTCCAGCCCAGCGACCATAGCCGGAAGCCCAGGTCGGCGTCCTCGGTGACATTGTGCGCGTCCCAGCCGCCGGCGCCGCGCAGAGCCGTCATGCGGATGTGATTGCTGGTGCCGCCCAGCGGGAAGGGCAGGCCCAGCCGCGCCATGCCCGGCAAGGTCACTTCGAACAGGGCCGCATATTCAAAGGCGAACTGCCGATCCAGAAACCAGGAGCCAGGCTTGCCGGATGCTCGGATACGCAGCGGCGCCTGAAGACAACCCAGCCGGGGCTGGGCGACGAAGCGCGCCGCCGCCTGGCGGAGCTGTTGCGGATGCGGTCGGTCCTCTGCGTCATAGATGGTGACCAGATCGCCCCGCGCTTGACCCAGGGCGTAGTTCAAGGCGCGCGGCTTGGTCTGGGGGCTGCCCGGCGGCGCGATCAGGATCTTCAGCCACGGCGGTTTGGGCGTCGCCTGGGCTGCGGCCAGGGTGGCCTCATCATGCGCCTCCAACACGATGAAGGCCTCCAACCTGTGTGCCGGATAGTCGATCCGGCTGAGGTTCGCGATCAACTGCGACGCCACGGCCGCCTCGTCATAAAGCGCCGCCAGAATGGTGTAGCGCGGCCATTCGATCGGACGAGCAGCGGGCGAAGGGCGTCGCAGGCTGGCGATGCCGATGACGGCCTTCCACAACGCGCAGATCACGAAGGCGGCCTGAAATAGAACCAGCCCCAAGTCGATCGCGACGGCGGGCCAGCGGATCAGCGCTACGACGGATGTCAGGATAAGCAGGATCAAGGTCGTGATCTGGAAACCGCTCCACGTGCGTCGTGAGGCGCCGTTTCTGCGGGGCCTGATCCCCGGATGCGCCCAATCCTTCACCGCAACCGCCCCCAAAGCACCACAACCCCCAATCGCTATTTGAAGCAACCGTGTTCTGCAAGTCGGTTGGCGTCCGGTACGGATTGTCGCTATTCAGGGCGCCTCACCCGGAGCAGCGGCTTGTCTGAACTTTCGAACGCCTCGCGCACGACACGAAAGCCCAAGGGCGAAGGCCATTCGCGGAGGGGCGAAATCCTGGCGGCGGCCGAGCGCATCTTCGTCGAGCACGGCTATGAAGGCGCGACGATTCGCAAGATCGCGGACGAGGTCGGGTTGTCGTCGACGGCGCTCTACATGCATTTCCCGGACAAGGGCGCGATCCTGCAGGAAATCTGCCGTGACGCCTTTGCGCGGCTGATCGCATCAAACGCCGCCGTCGCCGATGAGGCCGCGCCGCCCGAGCAGCGGCTGCGGCGGATGATCGAGGGCTATATCGACTTCGGTTTCGCCCATCCCAACGCCTATCGCCTGATCTATCTGACGCGACCGGTGGAGGCGCGAGACGGCGCTCAGGACGCGGCGCGCGAACTGGGCTCCAGCCTGTTCACAACATTGGAGGCGACCGTCGGCGACGCCGTGAAGGTCGGACGCATGAAGGGCGATCCCGCAACGATCGCCCAGGCGATCTGGGCTGCGGCGCACGGCGTCGTGTCTCTCATAATCACCAAACCCTACTTCCCGTGGTCCGATCGGCAGGCGCTGGTTCGCACGACTTTGGACGCCCTGTTCGCCGGTCTGATCGAAGGATGAAGAGTATCTGCGTCGCCTTGGCGGCTCTGGCGTTCAGCAGCAGCGTGGCTGAGGCGCGGCCCTTGCGGATCATGGCGCTGGATCAATGCGCCGACCAATATGTTCTGGCCTTGGCACCCGATGCAGACATCGCGCTGTCGCCGCGCGCGGACGACCCGGACGCCTGGTTGCGTCAGCAGGCGGTCGGTCACAGGCGTTTGCGTCCGACACTTGAAGCCGCCGTGGGTTTTCAGCCTGACGTTGTGGTGCGCTACTGGGGCGGCGAGCTGCGCCTGCTGACGGCGCTAGCGCAGCGCGGGACTAAGGTTGTCACGATCGATGATGCGGTGGACCTAAACGGGGTGCGCCGAAATATCCAAACCGTTGCGCGCGATCTGGATCAAACGCGGCGCGGGCGGGCGTTAGAGCAACAGATGGACGCCAAGTTGGCGAAGGCGGCGCCGGTCCCGCGTAAGACCGAAGCGCCTGGCTCCGTCTATCTGACATCGGGGGGTTTCACTGCGGGGCCAGGCACGCTGATGGATGCGATGATGCGGGCGGCCGGATTTAGAAATCTGTGGGCCGCGCCCGGTTTTGGCGCACTCAGCGTCGAGCGGATCGCGATGAATCCGCCGGTGCGATTTGTGCTCGGCTTCTTCGATCAGTTGCGCGCCGACCTGCGCGGACCGGGGCGGCATCCGGTTGTCGCGCGAGCGGCCGAGGGCCGAACGGCTGCGCGCCTGCCTGCCGCGACCTTGACCTGCCCCGCGTGGTTCGCCGCCGACGCGGTCGAGATGATGGCAAAGGGGCGGCCGTGAACAGAACGGTTCGGCTGTGCCTGGTTCTGATCGGCTTGATCGTCGCGGCGCTGGCCCTGGCTGTGCTGGC
Organism: Brevundimonas vesicularis; assembly: GCF_027886425.1. Lineage (NCBI taxonomy): Bacteria > Pseudomonadati > Pseudomonadota > Alphaproteobacteria > Caulobacterales > Caulobacteraceae > Brevundimonas > Brevundimonas vesicularis. The sequence continues at coordinate 1,922,451 of NZ_CP115671.1, forward strand.
CGGCGAGACGGCGTTCAGCGTCGATCAGTACGCGGCTGCATTCAGCGATCCGACATCCGGCCCGGCCGAGGTGCTGTGGCAGGTGCGGGCGCCGCGCGCGGTGTGCGCCCTGGTCGTCGGCGCGGCCCTGGGATTGGCAGGGGCGGTTATGCAGGGGCTGTTGCGTAATCCGCTAGCTGATCCCGGCGTGCTTGGCGTGTCGGCGACGGCGGCCCTGGGTGCGGCGCTGGCCATCGTGCTTGGTGCTGCGGCCGTGCCGGGACTCGTCGAGGTGTCGGCCTTGGCGGGCGCGGCGCTGGCGGGCGGACTGTTGATCGTGGCGTCCAGGGTCATGCGGGCCCCCGAGGCCCTGATCCTGTTCGGGGTGGCGCTGTCCAGTTTCGCAGGCGCGGCGACGGCCTTGATCTTCAACCTGTCGCCATCGCCCATCGCCTCGGCCGAGGTCATGTCCTGGCTGCTGGGATCTGTGCAGAACCGAAGCTGGGTCGATGTGGCCTGGGTGACGCCGGCCGTCATCGTCGCGGGGGGCTTTGCGGCCTTGTCGGGCGCCGGTCTGCGGATGCTGACCCTGGGCGACGAGAGTGCGGCGGCGTCGGGCTTGGATATGGGACGGTTGCGGGCCTTCGCCCTGATCGCGGCGGCCTTGGCCACAGGGGCGGCGGTGGCGGTGGCGGGCGTCATCGGGTTCGTGGGTCTGGCCGCACCACATCTGGTGCGCGAGGCGGTGCGCGGCGATTCGAAACGGATTCTGGCGCCCTCGGCGCTGGCCGGGGGGCTGATGCTGATCGTGGCGGACCTGTTGGCGCGACTGACGCCGACGGACCAGGAGCTGAAGCTGGGAGTGTTCACCGCCCTGATCGGCGCGCCCCTGTTCGCCCTGATCGCGTGGCGAGCGGCGCGGGAGTGGCGGCTGTGAGCCTGTTGTCGCTGGAGAAGGTTCAAGCACGCCTAGGCAAGGCCGTCGTGCTAAATGGGGTGAGCCTGTCGGTCGCGGCGGGCGAGGTCGTGGCCCTGTGCGGGCCGAACGGCGCGGGCAAGAGCAGCGCCATCCGCGCGGCTGCGGGCCTCTTGGCCACGACCGGCGGACAAATCAGGTTGGGCAACGCGGACATCGTCGATCTGTCCCATCGCCAGCGGGCGGAACGCGTCGCCTATCTGCCGCAGGAACGGCGCATCGCCTGGAATCTGCCGGCGGCAGAGGTGGCAGCCCTCGGCGCGCCGTTTCTGTCGGGCGCGGATGCGCTGGCGCGAGCGCGAGCCGCTCTGGAAGAAGTCGGAGCTGGTCATCTGGCGGACCGCGGCGTTGCAGAGATGTCAGGCGGCGAGCGTGCCCGGGTTCTGCTGGCCCGCGCCCTTGTCGTCGATGCGCCGCTGCTGCTGGCCGACGAGCCGATCGCGGGGCTGGACCCGGATGCGCAGCGTCTGGTGCTAGAGCGCCTGAGGGCGCGCGCTGACGATGGGGCAGGGGTGCTGGTCAGCCTTCACGACCTGACCCTGGCTGCAGCCGTGGCGGATCGCATCGTCGTGCTTGGTCAGGGCCGGGTCGTCGCCGACGCGCCACCGATCCAGGCCCTGTCGCCCGCCGTCCTGCGCGAGGTCTTCGGACTGAACGGCGCGTGGATCGAGGGGCCGAACGGGCCGCTGCTGGCGGCCCGCCGGGCTCAATAGGCGATATAGGGCCGCGCGCCCGCCGCCGATCCGCGCGAGATGTCGGCCGAGGGCGTCAGCGGGGCCGTGCCGCCGTTCAGGCGGGCCTTGTATACCGCCATGTTTTCCATCACCCGCATCATATAGTTGCGCGTCTCGGTGAAGGGCGCGCACTCGATGAAGTCGATGGTCTTGATCGCATCGCCGCGCGGGTCGCCGCAACGGGCGATCCACTGGCTGGGGCGTGCCGGTCCGGCGTTGTAGCCGACCGTCGCCAGCAGCATGGAGCCGTTGTTCGCGGCCATCAGCTCGCCCAGGTGATAGCTGCCCAGGGTCATGTTGTAGTCGGGATCCCACAACTGCTCGGCGGAATAGCTCATGCCCAGACGGCGGGCGACGCCGGAGGCGGTGGACGGCAGGAACTGCATCATGCCGCGCGCGTCGGCGCCGGAGCGGGCGCGGGGATCGAAGCTGGATTCCTGGCGCGTGATCGCCTGGGTGAACTCAAGCGGCGCGGCGCCGGCGACCTGGGGCGGGACGCGGACCGGATACATCCGCTCGGGCATGACGAAGCCCCGCTGGCTGGCGGCGCGGCCCACCATCATGGCGGTGAAACCCTCGCCATAGCCGCTCGACAGGTCCATCAGCAGGGCCAGGTCGTTGATGGTCGGCAGGTCATTGTCCAACTGATAGGCGAACACGCGCAGCAGGCTCATTTCGCCGGTCTCGCCAAGGATGCGCGTGGCGCGGACGATCTCATTGCCTTCGAAGCGGGCGATATCTGCTTGGGACGGCACAGGTTCGCTGGGCAGCTGAAGCGTGGTCATGCCCGCCTTCTCGGCCGCCAACTGACCATAGAAGGTCTGCCAGTGCTGGGCGCCGTTGCGATAGTAGGCGAGGGCTGCGTCGCGTTCGCCGCGCGCCTCGGCGGCGCGACCCAACCAGTAGAAGGCGCGGCCCTGCGTGATCGGCGTGGATGAGGCCGTGCGCAGGGCTTCGAAATGGCGGGCGGCGACTTCGGGCTGGTTCAGCTTGGTCAGGGCGACCCAACCGGCGAAGAACTCGGCGTCCACCATCCGGTCGCCCGAAGTGAAGCCGTGGCCGTTCATGGCGTCGTAGGCCGCGCGCCAGTTGCCCTGTTGCAGGGCGTCGAGGAAGTAGTTGCGGCGCTCGCTCCACAGGGTGTTGTCGCCGGTCGTGTGGCCCGGCGCCGGCGGAAGATTGGCGAGCAGCGCAAAGCCTTCGGATTGCCGGTTTTGTGATCGTAGCAGGCGAACGCGCTCCAGCACGACCGCCGGATCGGCGGCCTGGGCCGGCGTCAGATTGGCGATGACGGCGTCGGGGCTGTAGGCCGAGCGAAGGGTCATCACCGTGTTGGCGATGGCGGCGCGATCGGGCGAGACCAGATTGATCATGCTGCGCGTCGCCGGCCCGTGCGGACCGAGCAGCAGCATATTCAGCCGGGCCTCGTGATCGGCGGGCGTCAACCAGGAGCCCCATTGGCCGAGGATACGCGACTGCGGCGCGTCGTCGAACGAGCGGGTGCGCCACCAGTCGCGGACCAAGGCGCGGGCCTCATCCTGGCGGCCGCGCTGCTGCAGCGCGGAGGCGTAGGCGATGGCCCCCTCGACCGTCGTCGGCTTTCCGTCGGACATTAGGGCCAGGGCCGCGTCCGCGCCCATCCCGGAGCGGTCCAGCACCCTTTCGGCGGCGGCGCGTCGCGATTCGCCGCGCGGCCATCCCGCCAGATCGGACTTACCGCGCGCGAGGTCCGAGTAGGACAGCTGCTCGCCCGAGGTGTCGATCAGCGCCCATTCGACCAGTTTGCGAGCCGAGGCGTCCCTGATCTGCGACATGGCGGACTGGGCTCCGAACACATCGCGCGCACGAGCCGCCGCCAGCCCCTGACGAAACAGCGCCGTGTCCTGATCGTTCAGCACGCGGCCCTGATAGGTCGCCGAATAGCCGGGCACGGACGAGGACGCCGAGGCATAGGGCACAGGCTGGGTGGGCAGGACGTCCTGCGGGTTCGGCGCAAGGACGGCGAGGGCCGCCGCCAGACTGGTCGCGATCATGATCTGTCCTGTTCCCATTCAATCCCGGTTGCGGCGGAGCCGCTGGCGACCTAACGTCCCGCGCTCATTGCAAAGGCGATGAACATCCGTCCATCGTCACTCCCCACGCAGGCCAGCTTAGTCTCATGAACGCCCCCTTGTTCAAGGGCGTGATCACCGCCCTGATCACACCACTTCGTGACGGAAACGTGGACGAAGCCGCATTCGCCAAACTGCTCGAGCGTCAGATCGCCGCAGGGGTTCACGGCGTCGTCCCGATGGGCACGACGGGCGAGGGCGCCAGCATGGATTTGGATGAGCACAAGCACGTCATCGAACTGTGCGTGCGTCTGACGGCCGGGCGCGTCGCCGTCATCGCCGGTACCGGATCGCCCTATACCAAGGAGGCCATCGACCTGACCCGCCACGCCAAGACGGTGGGCGCGGATGGGGCTTTGATCGTGACGCCCTATTACATTCGCCCGTCCCAGGCGGGCATGGCGGCCCATTTCGAAGCGGTGGCCGACGCCGTGCAGCTTCCAATTCTGCTCTACAATGTGCCGGGACGGACGGGGGCAGATCTGTCCATTGAGACAGTGGCGCGGCTGGCGGCCCACCCTAATATCGTCGGCATCAAGGACGCCACGGGCGACATGAGCCGCGTCAGCTGGATGCGAGCGAACATCGATGGCCAGTTCGACCTCATCTCGGGCGACGACCCCAGCTATCTCGGCTACCACGCCCATGGCGGCGTCGGCCTGATCTCGGTGGCGTCCAATGTCGCGCCGGAGGCCATGGTCGCCTTGCACAATGCGATGACCGCCGGAGATTATGCGACAGCACGCGACTGGCAGGACCGACTGATTAGTTTGTGCAAGGCGCTGTTCCTGGACAACTCGCCCGCGCCGACGAAGTACGCCCTGGCCAAGCTTGGCTTGTGCAATGAGGAGGCGCGTCTGCCGCTGTCGCCGACCTCCGATGCGGTCAAACCTTTCATCGACCGCGCCATGGCGGCGGCGGGCGTCATCTGATGGCCCCCAAGCCGCAATCGAAATCCAAGGTCATCGCCGAAAATCGCCGCGCGCGGTTCGACTATTTCCTGGAAGACAGTATCGAGGCCGGGATCCAGCTGCTGGGCACCGAGATCAAGGCGCTGCGCGACGGCCGGGCCAATATCGCCGAAAGCTATGCGGCGGTGGAGGGGCGCGAGATCGTGCTGATCAACGCTGATATCCCGCCGTACAAACAGGCAAACCGCTTCAACCACGAGCCGCGCCGACCGCGTAAGCTGCTGCTGCACAGAAAGCAGATCGATAAGCTGATCGGCGCGGTCCAGCGCGACGGTCAGACCATCATTCCCCTGAAGCTCTACCTGAACGATGCAGGCAAGGCGAAGCTGGAGATCGCGCTGGCCAAGGGCAAGAAGCTACACGACAAGCGCGAGGCTTCTGCCGAACGCGACTGGCAGCGCGACAAGGCCCGCCTGATGCGTGACAAGGGCTGAGGTTCAGGCCTCGATCAGAATTCGGGCGCGCACGAAGATGTCCTCGAACATCTGCGGCGTCAGGCGACCGGTGTTCGTGTTCAACCGGGAGCAGTGATAGCTGTTCAGAATGACGTATCCGCCGGCTTCGCCCTGCGCCCCGTGACCCGCCGGCATCGCTGACGCAAGCCGCCCGAAGGCTTTCAGGATATTGCGGCGCGAGACGTCGCCCAGGGTCACGATCACCTTCAGATTCGGCAGCAGTTTGAGCCGGTCGATTAGGAAGGGACGGCAGGTCGTTTCCTCGATTGGCAGAGGCTTGTTCCCGGGCGGGGCGCACCGGACCGCATTGGTGATCATGCAGTCCGTCAGCGTCAGGTCATCGTCGCCGTTGGGATCGTAATGGCCGTGCGCAAAGCCGGCCTTCTTCAGGGTGTCGTACAGCAGCCAGCCGGCGTGATCGCCGGTGAAGGGACGTCCCGTCCGGTTGGCGCCGGTCCGGCCGGGCGCAAGGCCGGCGATCAGCAGACGCGCGTTCGGATCGCCGAACGAGGCGGCCGGCCCGTTCCACCAGTCTGGATTCTGACGCGCATTCTCCTGACGATAGGCGACCAGGCGCGGGCACAGCGGGCAGTCGCGGGGCGGTTCGGGCGTCAGGGTCATTGGGCGGCCTTCGGGCGGCCGAAGTCGGCCATCAGATCGTTCAGATCGACGAAGGCGTCGGCCTGACGACGCAGTTCGTCGGCGATATGCGGCGGCTGGGTCTTTTGGGTCGAGATGACCGTGACCCTCACGCCCCTAGCCTGGATCGCCTGAACCACCCGCCGGAAGTCGCCGTCGCCGGAGAACAGCACCGCATGGTCGATGTGCGGAGCCAGCTCCAGCATGTCCACCGCGATCTCGATGTCCATATTGCCCTTGATCCGGCTGTGGCCGCTATTGTCCGTGAACCGCTTGACCGGCTTGGTGACGACCGAAAAGCCGTTGTAGTCGAGCCAGTCGACCAGCGGCTTAACCGGCGAGAATTCTTCGCCCTCGACCACGGCCGTATAGTAGTATGCGCGGGTCAGGATGGACCTCTCGCGGAACCAGTCCAGCATCCGCCGGAAGTCCATGTCGTGCTGCAGGGCGCGGGCGGCGGAGTAGAGGTTCGAGCCGTCGATGAAGATCGCCAGCCGGTCGGTGGGATGGAACATGGTCGAAGCCGTCGAAAGAGATGAAAAATCGGATCGCGCGGTCGCCGTCGGAATCGATGATGGGTTCGACCTGAATGACGCAGTCATCGTGGCCCTGGGCTGCAATGACAAGGGGGCATGGTCTTCCTGCACCGAAGCGCTGGAGGCGGCGCTCGCACGTTTTCGCAGCGAAGGGATTGATGTCGTCGCACGCTCGTCGTGGTGGTCATCAATGGCCTGGCCCGATCCGCACGATCCCGCCTTTCTGAATGGCGTGGTGATCGTCCGCACCGACCATGATCCGCATTCGCTGATGGCGGCGCTCGGCCGGATCGAAGATGCGTTCGGCCGCGAGCGGGCGGTTCGCAATGCGCCGCGGACGCTGGATCTCGACCTGATCGCCTACGGACGATTGAGCGGTGATCTGCAGGGGTTGATCCTGCCCCATCCCCGCGCGGCCGAGCGCCAGTTCGTCATGGGCCCCATCGCCGAGATCGCGCCAAATTGGGTGCATCCTACCAAGCGCGCGAGCGCCGAAAATCTAGGCCAAGCCGCGTCGGTCGGTCGCGATGCGCACCCATTGAAGTAGGCAGCTGTTCGTGAGCTGATCCGGCTGACACCGGGAGACATATCATGCTCAGCCTCGCCTTCGCCGCCGTGCTTTTGTCAACGTCAGTTCAGGAGTTGCACCCTGAGCCAGCTTCACCGCCGATGGGCGTGGGTCTGGTGATTCATGAGGCGGACACAATGGTGCGCCAGCCGCCGCCGCACAACGGCACGGGAATGAGCACGGCCTATCGAATTTCGGGCATGGCGCCGAACCGATCGATGGAGTTCAGAAAGCGCATCATGCATCCAGGATCGTCTATCGGCCTGCACGTCATCGCGCACGACGAGGTCTATCATGTCGTCAGCGGGGAAGGAGATGTCACCACGGACGGCGTGACGACCCGGATAAAGGCCGGCGACACAGCCTATCTTTACGATGGCGGCAACGTCGGTATTCAGCAGGTGGGCGAGGACGATCTGGTGCTGATCATCGCCTACCCTTTGGCGCGTCGTACCGACTGACGCCCAACTTCCGCCCCTGTGGCGTTGCAAAAAGCCGTCCTCATCTGTATTTGACGCGGTTCTCCCCCGCGTTCGAGGAATTTCATGGCCCGCGTCACCGTCGAAGACTGCATCGAGAAAGTTCCGAACCGCTTTGGTCTGGTGCTGATGGCTGGCCACCGCGCCCGCAGCATCGCCAACGGTGCCGCCCTGACGATCGACCGCGACAACGACAAGAACCCTGTCGTCGCCCTGCGCGAGATCGCCGACGACACCGTCGTGCCCGACGAATTGCGCGAGACCATCATCACCACGCTGCAACGCGTCGATGAGCGGACGGAAGCCGAGGATGAGGCCGAAACGGTCGCTCTGCTGGCCTCGCCGCAGCACATGAACATGGCTGAGGCGGAACTGATCCGCGCTCTTCAAAGCGACCGCGACGGCGGTCAGGAGGAGCGGTACTGACGCCCGAAGGAGCCCCTGGCGTCACTATCCTGCCGGCGCTGACCGAGACGGTTCCGCCGGCGCCCCCAGCTGCAAACAAAAACGACCCCCAGACGGCGCTCGTCGATCCGGCGCCGCAGCCCAAGCGTGCGCCGATCCTGCGTCAGTTCGAGCTGATCGAGGCCGTCAAGGCCTACGATCCCACCGCCGACGAAGCGCTTCTCAACCGCGCCTACGTCTATGCGATGAAGATGCACGGCTCGCAGTTGCGAGCCTCTGGCGATCCCTATTTCGCCCACCCGATCCAGGTCGCGGGGATACTGACCGACTATAAGCTCGACACCGCCACCATCGTCACCGCCCTGCTGCATGACGTGGTAGAGGACACGACCGCGACGCGCGACGACATCGCCGGCATGTTCGGTGAAGAGGTCGCGGTTCTGGTCGAGGGCGTGACAAAGCTGTCGCGGCTGGAGCTTCAGGCTGAACACACGCGCCAGGCCGAGAACCTGCGCAAGTTCATCCTGGCCATCAGCCGTGACGTGCGGGTGCTGCTGGTCAAGCTGGCCGACCGCTTGCACAATATGCGCACGCTCCAGTTCGTGAAGCCGGAGAAGCGCGAGCGGATCAGCCGCGAAACGCTGGAAGTCTATGCGCCCCTGGGCCGGTCGATCGGTATCCACTCGATCGCGTCCGAGCTGGAAGAGCTGGCTTTCACCCATCTGAATCCAACGGCCAAGACCGCCATCGAGCGGCGGCTGGAGGCGTTGAAACTGGAGCACGGTCGCGCCATCGACGGCGTGGCGAGCGAGGTTGAGCGCGTTCTGTCCGAGGCGGGCCTGAAGGCCAATGTCTATGGCCGGCAGAAGACGCCCTATTCGATCTGGCGCAAACTTCAGCGCAAGTCGGTCGGCTTTTCGTCCCTGTCGGACATTTACGGCTTCCGCGTCATCGTCGAGGCGGAGGACGACTGCTACCGCGCGCTGGGTGTGATCCACCGCGAATGGCCGATGGTGCCCGAGCGGTTCAAGGATTTCATCTCGACGCCTAAGTCGAACAACTATCGCTCGTTGCACACGACCGTCGTCGGCCCCCGGGGCCTGCGGATCGAGATGCAAATCCGCACCGAGGACATGGACCGGATCGCCGAGGACGGGGTCGCCGCCCACTGGCGTTACAAGAACCAATCCTACGGCTTCGACCGCGAGGCGATGGAACAGGGCGGCGGGCGTGACCCGCTTCAGAACCTGCGACACTTGGTTCAGGTGATCGAGCACGGCGAGGGCGGCGAGGACTGGGTCGAGCACGCCAAGCTGGAAATGTATCTGGACCAGGTTTTCGTCTTCACGCCGAAGGGGCAACTGGTCACCCTGCCGCGCGGGGGAATGCCTCTGGACTTCGCCTATGCCGTCCACACCGAGGTCGGCGACACCGCCGTCGGCGTCAAGGTCAATGGCGAGTTGAAGCCCATGCGCACGCCACTCCAGAACGGCGACGTGGTCGAGATCATCCGCGGCTCGAAGCGCGAAGTGCCTGCCGACTGGCGCAGTCTGACGGTAACGGGCCGCGCGCGTTCCGCCATTCGCCGTCATATCCGCACCTCCGAGCGCGAAGAGTTCATCAAGCTGGGTCGCGTCGCGCTGGATCAAACCCTGGGCCGGGTCGACAAGACCCTGACCGACGTGTCGCTGAAGCCGGTTCTGGAACTGCTGGCGGTCGCGAGTGACGACGATCTGTTCGAAGGCTTGGGTCGCGGGCGGTTGTCGCCGACCACGGCGGCCGAAATCCTGTTCCCCGCACTGAAGGGACGGCTGAAGGCCGGGCCTGAGAAGCAGCGCATCGAGGGCGACAAGGCGCGGCTGTTCGTGCGCGGCGGGGGGCTGACGCCCGGCGTGTCGGTGCATTTCGGCCAATGCTGCACGCCCGTGCCGGGCGACCGGATCGTGGGCATTCTGGAGCCGGAATCCGGCCTGACGGTGCACACCATCGATTGCCAGACCCTGGCCGCCTTCGCCGATGACGATTCGGTCTGGCATGACCTGCAATGGACGCCTCAAGCCGAGACGGACGCGGTCGCCGCCGCGCGTATCCGTGCGACAATCCGCAATGCGCCGGGCGTGCTGGGTCAGGTCACGACTCTCATCGGCGAGGCCGGCGGCAACATCATCAACCTGTCGATGGCGCACCGGCAACAGGACTTCTTCGACGTGGACGTGGATGTTGAGGTCGAAGACGCCAAGCACGCCACCACGATCATGGCGGCGCTGAGGGCCAATCCGTCGGTCGACTCCGTCGAGCGCGCGCGGGGCGAATGAGCGATCCGATAAAGCCGAACGCGGCGCAGATGGCCTCGCCGTCCTATCGCATGGCGGCGATGGATCAGGACTTCCTGCTGGGCGATTCGATGCGCGGCGTGCGGTTCCTGATGGAATACGCCAAGCCTGAGGAGGCGTTGAGGGCCTGGGGCGTGCGCTCGACCCTCGTCGTCTTCGGCAGCGCGCGCATCCGCGAAGGGCACCGTTGGTATGAAGAGGCCCGCGCCTTTGGTCGATTGGCGTCCGAGCGCGGCGGAGCGCTGCGCGGTCGCGTCGGCGAACCCCGCGACAATGTCATCGCCACCGGCGGCGGCCCGGGCATCATGGAAGCCGCCAACCGCGGGGCCGTCGACGCGGGCGCGCCGTCCGTCGGTTTCAACATCACCCTGCCGCATGAGCAGGAGCCGAACGCCTATTCGACGCCGGAGCTGACGTTCCGCTTCCACTATTTCGCGATGCGGAAGATGCATCTGGCGATGCGCGCCAATGCGTTGGTGGTGTTTCCCGGCGGCTTCGGAACCTTCGACGAGATGTTCGAGATGCTGACCTTGCGCCAGACGAAGAAGGCGCCGCCGGTTCCGGTCGTTCTGGTGGACAAGGCCTACTGGACCTCGGTCATCGGTTTCGACGCCTTGGTCGAGCATGGGATGATCGCCGCGTCCGACCTGGACCTGATCGGTTTCGCCGAGGACGCGGAGGGCGTCTGGGCTGAACTGCTCTCGCGCGGGCTTCGGCCGAACGAAAACATCGAATGAAGCGTCGCCGCAGGGTTCATCCGCGCGCGATCCGGGTCTAGAACCCTGTCATGAACACTGAAGACGTCCTCAACGAGTTTCGCGACGCCGGCGCCCTGCGCGAAGGCCATTTCGTCCTGTCGTCGGGTCTGCACAGCCCGGTCTTCCTGCAGAAGAATCTGGTCTTCATGGACGGCGCGCGATGCGAGCGTTTGTGCAAGGCGCTGGCGGACAAGATCACGACCACGGTTGGCCCAGTCGATGTCGCCATCTCGCCGGCTGTGGGCGGCATCATCCCCGGTTACGAGACGGCCAAACATCTGAAGGTCCGTTCGATGTATGTCGAGCGCGAGGGCGGGGATTTCAAACTGCGTCGCGGCTTCTCGGTCGAGCCGGGCGAAAAGGTCGTCATGATCGAAGACATCGTCACGACAGGCCTGTCGTCACGCGAATGCATCGCCGCGATCCAGGCCGCCGGGGGTGAGGTGATCGCCGCCGCCTGTATCGTCGACCGGTCGGGCGGCAAGGCGGATGTGGGTGTGCCGCTGATCGCCCTGGCGTCGCTGGACGTGCCCGCTTACCCAGCCGACGCTCTTCCGCCGGAATTGGCCGCGCTTCCGGTGGAAGATCCCGGCAGCCGCAGATTGTCGAAGTAGAGCCATGCGCGAACGGGTCAGGCTGGGCGTCAACATCGACCACGTCGCCACAGTGCGAAATGCGCGGGGAGGGACGCATCCCGATCCTGCGCGTGCGGCCGAGGCGGCGCTGGCGGCCGGAGCAGACGGAATCACCGCTCACCTGCGCGAAGACCGCCGCCACATCACCGACGCCGACATCGACGTGCTGAGCGCCCTATGCGCGCGAGCCGGCAAGCCGCTGAACCTGGAAATGGCGGTGACGGATGAGATGCTGACGATCGCTCTGCGCCACCGGCCGCACGCCGCCTGTCTGGTGCCCGAGCGGCGCGAGGAGGTTACGACCGAAGGCGGTCTGGCGGTCGCCGGTCACGAAGGCCGGATCGCGCCTTTGGTGAAGGCGCTGGCGGACGCCGGCATCCGGGTCTCGCTCTTCATCGAACCGACCGAAGCGCAGGTCGAGGCCGCCGCTGCCGTCGGCGCCCAGGTGGTCGAATTCCACACCGGCCGCTACTGCCATCTGACAGATCCGGCAGAGCGAGAGGTCGAGTTCGAACGCCTCGCCGCCGCCGCCGCCCAGGCCGACATCTTGGGGCTGGAGGTCCATGCAGGCCACGGTCTGGATTACGACACGGCTCCGCGCATGCTGGCGATCCCGGAAATCCGTGAGCTGAACATCGGCCATTTCCTGATCGGCGACTCGATCTTCATCGGCTTGGATGGCGCGATCCGACGGATGCGAGCGGCGATGGATGCGGCCAAATGATCATTGGCGTCGGCGCGGATCTGTCGGACATCCGTCGCATCCAGGCGTCTCTTGATCGGTTCGGGGATCGCTTCAAGACCCGCTGCTTCACTCAACTGGAACGCGCCCGATCGGATCGGAAGCCGGACCCGGCCTGGAGCTACGCCAAACGCTTCGCCGCCAAGGAGGCTTGCGCTAAGGCACTGGGCACGGGAATGCGGGCCGATGTCTATTGGCGCGACATGGGGGTGGTGAACCTGCGTTCGGGCCAGCCGACGATGGCGCTCACCGGCCACGCAGCCGAGCATCTGGCGCGTCTGACGCCGCCCGGACACGAGGCGAAAATTCACCTGACGCTGAGCGACGAACATCCCTATGCGCTCGCCTTCGTGGTGATCGAAGCCTTGCCGCAGTCGTAATCAGGTTATAGGCGTGCGCGATGACCGCGCGGACGCGGCGAGGATGCTTGATCGCATGAGCGAAGACCAAAAGCCCGACGACGCCTATCGCGACGCCACCCCCGAAGAACGGTTTGCGGCCTCGGAAGCGGACGCTCCGATCAAGTCGGTGCAGGAGCCCACGACGGCGAACCAGAAGGTCTATGCCAAGACGCCCAAGGGCGGCGACAAGGCGACCTCGGCGGCCAGTGAAACCGGCGAAATCTTCAAGACCATCGTCTTCGCTCTTTTGATCGCGATGGTGCTGAGGATCTTCCTGTTCCAGCCCTTCACCATCCCTTCGGCCTCGATGGAGCCGAACCTGTATGAAGGCGACTATATCGTCGTCTCCAAGTGGTCGTACGGCTTCTCCAAGCACTCGATCCCGTTCAGCCCGCCGCTGTTCGACGGGCGCATCATGGGTTCGGCGCCCAAGCGCGGCGACATCGTCGTGTTCAAACTGCCGCGTGACAACAAGACCGACTTCATCAAGCGCGTGATCGGCCTGCCCGGCGACCGCATCCAGATGATCGCCAACAAGCTGTATATCAACGACAAGCCCGTCCAGGACGTCGTGGTCAGCGAGCAGGAGATCAACGACATCTTCGGTCCGCGTCCTGTGACCGAGGTCCGCGAGACCTTGCCGGAAGGCAAGAGCTTCATGACCCAGGACTTCGGTCCCGGAAACGATCTGGACGACACCCCGGTCTATGAAGTCCCGGCTGGCCACTACTTCATGATGGGCGACAACCGCGACAACTCGATCGACAGCCGTGTCGAACAGTCCAGCGGCGTGGGCATGGTCCCGGCCGAAAACCTGGTCGGCAAGGCGCAGATCATCCTGTTCTCGTGGAAGCCCGGTTCGTCGTTCGTGAAGCCTTGGACTTGGTTGAACGTGCGGCTCGACCGGTTCTTCAACGTCCTTCACTGATGGCCAATCTGAGAGCCGAAGCGGTCGCGGCGCTGGAAACGCGCCTGGGACACAGGTTCAAGGACAAGGCCCTGCTGGAGCGCGCCCTGACCCATGCCAGCGTGGGTGAGGGAGCGCCGGTCGGCATCCACGGTCCACGCGACAACGAGCGGCTGGAGTTCCTGGGCGACCGGGTGCTGGGTCTGCTGGTCGCCGAGCGCCTGTCGGCTCAGTTTCCGACGGCGGATGAAGGCCAACTCTCGTCCAGCTTGCACGCCCTGGTCGACAAGGGCGCCTGCGCCCGCGTTGGTGAAGCGCTGGGCGTGGGGCCTGCGCTGCGGCTTTCGCCCGGCGAGACCAAGACCGGCGGGCGCCGCAAGGCCGGCGTCATCGCCGATGCGGTCGAGGCCATACTGGCGGCGGTCTATCTGGACGGCGGGCTGGATGCCGCCAAGGCCGTGTTCGAACGGGCCTGGTCCGACGAACTGTCGGCGCCGCCATCCCGCACCGTGACCAATCCGAAATCGGCGCTTCAGGAATGGGCGCAAGGGTTGGGGCGGCCGCTGCCGACCTATCGCGTCGCCGATCGGACGGGTTCGGATCATGCGCCCACATTCACCGTCGAAGTGTCCGTACAGGATGTGCAGCCCTTGACCGCGCAAGGGCGTTCGCGTCAGGAGGCGGAGAAGGCGGCCGCAACGGCTCTCCTCAAACGTGAAGGCGTCATTTGACCGATATCGAAAACCAGCGCGCAGGCTTTGCCGCCATCATCGGCGCACCCAACGCCGGCAAGTCCACGCTGGTGAACCGGCTGACCGGGTCCAAGGTCTCGATCGTCACGCAAAAGGTGCAGACGACGCGCTTCCCCGTGCGCGGCATCGCCATGGAAGGCGACGCCCAGATCGTGCTGGTGGACACGCCCGGCATCTTCACACCACGTCGTCGCCTTGACCGGGCCATGGTCGCCTCGGCCTGGGGCGGCGCGGAAGATGCGGACATCGTCGTTCACCTGATCGACGCCCAGTCCCACATCAACGCCGAAGGCCGCGAGGGCACGGCGGCCGATCGCCGCTCGGCCGAGGACACCGAGACCATCATCGCCAACCTGCAGGCCACCGGGACCAAGGTCGTTCTGGCGCTGAACAAGATCGACGGTATGCGCCGCGACACCCTGCTGGCGCTGTCGCAGAAGCTGTTCGCAAGCGGCGTCTATTCCGAGGTTTATATGATTTCGGCGGCCAATGGCGACGGTGTCGAGGACCTGAAGCAGCGTCTGGCCCTGTCCATGCCCAAGGGGCCGTGGCTGTATCCCGAGGATCAGGCGGCCGACGTGCCGGTGCGGGTTCTGGCGGCCGAGATCACGCGCGAGAAGGTCTATCTGCGCGTCCATGAGGAGCTGCCCTATTCTGCGGCGGTGGAGACGACCAGTTTCGAGGATCGCGCCGACGGCTCGGCTCGGATCGAACAGACCATCTATGTCGAGCGCGAGAGCCAGCGGCCCATCGTGCTGGGAAAGGGCGGCCAGACACTGAAATGGATCGGCCAGAAGGCGCGCGAGGAGCTGAACGAAATCCTGGGCCGCCAGGTGCACCTGTTCCTGACCGTCAAGGTCGATCCGAAGTGGCAGGACAGCCGCGCCCTCTATGCCCAGTTCGGTCTGGATTTCGACGTCTGAGTTCCTGTGTTTGATGTGCCGCGTACCGCCGGGGGGCATCCCCGGCTCGTTCTGGGCGTCCTTGGGGCGCTGATCCTTGGCGGCGCGGTCTGGGGCGGCATCGCCACGGCCGTGGCGCCCAAGACCGATGTGGAACTGGCGACCGAGCGCGCCGATGCGCCGCCACGACCACCCGTGGTCGTGGTTCAGGACCTGCCGCAACTGGCGGCGCGCCTGGATCGCGAAGCCGCTTCAGGACGCTTCATGGGCGCGGTTCTGGTGGCCAAGGGCGACAAGGTCCTGTTCCGCCAAGTCTATGGCAAGGCGAACTACGAGCAGAATCAGCCGCTGGCGCTGGGCTCGCGCTTTCGCCTGGCCTCGATCTCCAAACAGTTCACGGCGACGGCGATCCTGAAGCTTCAGGACGAGGGCAAGCTCAACGTCTCCGACCCGGTCTGCAAATGGATCCAGCCCTGTCCGCAGGCCTGGGCGCCCATCCGCATCAGCCATCTGCTGTCGCATACGTCGGGCATTCCCGACCTGATGGCGCGGCCCGGTTGGGGCATGCGCCGCACGACCCCGGCGACGCTGGACGAACTGACCGAGGATTCACAGCGCTTCGGTCTTCAATTCGAGCCGGGCGCCAAGGTTCAGTACGACAACGCCGGTTTCAATCTGGCCGCCGCCATCGTCGAAAAGGCCAGCGGCAAGCCCTTCCAGACCTATATGCGCGAGACCTTCTTCAAGCCTCTCGGTATGAAGGATAGCGGGCTTGATCTCGATGGCGGCGATCACGGCGTCATCATGGGCTACGCCAACTTCCCCGGCGGCCTTGCGGCCCAGCCGAACGCCAACACCTCGATCGTGGCGGGCGCCGGCGCGGTCTATTCGACGCTGGACGATCTGCTGGTCTGGCAGAGGGCGCTACACCGCGGCGGCCTGCTGACCCCGGCCAGCTATCAGCAGATGCTGGCCGACCACGCGCCGGCCGACACCAAGCCGAACGAGCGCAGCCATCCGCGTCGCGACTGGGGCTTCGGCATCTTCGCCAACCGTCTGGGCGATCAGGTGCGACCCAGCTTCCAGGACCGCCAGATCTATCACACCGGCAGCTGGGGCGGGTTCCGCAACCTGATGCTCTATCAGCCGGACGCCGACGTGACGGTGATCGTCCTGTCCAACAACTATCACCTGCGTGACCAGGTCTTCCTGATCAGTCAGCAGGCGATGGCCGAGGCCTTGGGCCACGAGTTTCCGACGACGCTGGCGCGCTGAGGCGCCCGACTGTTTCCCGACGAGGAGAACAGGAGTAGAACGGGACCATGATCGCTCTTCTTACCGCTCTCGTCCTTTCCGCTTCGCCGACGCAGGCCGCAGGCGATCCCGTCGTTGAGGCGGGCGCCGTTCTCGACCGAATGCATGCGGCGGCCTCGCGTGCGGACGGCGACGCCTATTTCGATCTGTTCACGCCTGACGCCCGGTTCATCGGCACGGATGCGACCGAGCGCTGGTCGCTGGCTGAGTTTCGCGCCTACGCCACGCCCTATTTCTCGCAAGGGAAAGGCTGGACCTATCGCCCGCATGACCGGGTGGCGACCCTGGCGCCGGGCGATTGCCGCTGCATCGTCTGGTTCGATGAGTTGCTGGACAACGACGCCTACGGCCTGACGCGCGGCTCAGGCGTGCTGCGGCTGACCGACAATGGCTGGAAGATCGAGCAATATGTGCTGAGTTTCACCGTGCCGAACGACAAGGCCAAGAGCGTGGTCGGGGTGATCGCTCAAGGTCCGGCGGACTGATGGACTTCCACGAAGAGGCGTTCGTCCTGTCGGCGCGCAGCCACGGCGACACGGGCGCCGTGGTCGATTTGCTGACCGAGAACCACGGCCGGCGCTCGGCCTACGTGGCGGGCGGAGCGTCACGCAAGATGAAGCCATTCCTGCAGGCGGGCGCGCGGGTCGTGGCTGATTACCGCGCCCGCACTTCGGATCATCTCGGCGCGGTGCGGCTGGAGCCGGTAGGCGAGGGGCCCAGCGCCCTGTTCGACGACGCCCTGGCGCTGACCGGGCTGGCGGCGGCGGCGAGCGTGACACAAGGCGCGTTGCCGGAGCGTGAGCCGCATCCCGGCGTCTTTCTGGCTTTCGAGGCGCTGATGGCGGCGTTCGAGATGCCGGCGGTCTGGCCAGCGATCTTTGTGCGGTTCGAAGCTGGCCTGCTTGAAGATCTGGGCTTTGGCCTGGATCTGTCGAAATGCGCCGCAACCGGCACGGCCGACGACTTGATCTACGTCAGCCCGCGCACCGGCCGGGCGGTCAGTCGCGACGCCGGCGCGGCCTATGCCGACAAGATGCTGACCCTGCCGCCCTTCATGCTGGGCGCCCAATCCGGTCTGATCGAGGGCGACGTCCGGGCCGGGTTCGACCTCACGGGGCATTTCCTGGAGCAGTTCGTTTTCCACCCGCAGAACAAGCCCCTGCCGCCTGCGCGCGTGTGGATGCTGGACAAGCTGGGCGACGCCGGCCGCCTCTAGCCGAAGGTGAAGGCGAAGACCTGAACGCCGGGATCCAGGAACTCGATCTCGAACGTCCGTTCGCGCACCGCGCCCGTCTGCCGCACCAGTTGGTACAGCCGCTCGCCGTCCACCCGGCCAAGGCCTTGGGCATTGATGTCGCTGCCGGCGTTCGCGCCCGGCGCCGCGCCATCGATCCGGACACGGAAGCGGACGGGTGCGCCCGGCTTGCTGGGCCCCATGACCAGATGGAGATCACGCGCCTTGAAGCGGAAGGCGATACGGCCGCCAGCGGTCTGCAGGTCGGCATGCTCACGCGTCACACGCCAGCGGCCCGACAGGCTCCAGTCGTTCAGCTTCAGCGGCGCGGCGACATAGTCCTTGATCACGTCGTTGGCCAGGCCGCCGGGCGAGCGGAAGTTCTCTGCGCGGCCATATCCGACGTAGGTCTCCGGCGATTCGACCTGGGCCATGTCGGCGGCGGCCTCTGCGCCCACAGCCTGGACTGTGACGACGTTGCTGGCGACGTTCGCTGCGCCCGCTTCCTTCAGAAGTTGCTGGATCACGCGTTCGGAGCCCGCATAGTCGCCTTCGCCGAAGTGGTGATGACGGATCTGCCCTTTGGCGTCGATGAAGTAGTGGGCGGGCCAGTACTGGTTCTTGAACGCCCGCCAGATGGCGAACTCATTGTCCATGGCGACCGGATAGGTAATGCCAAGGCGCTGAATGTTCTGGCGGACGTTGGCCTCGGATTTCTCGAAGGCGAACTCGGGCGTGTGCACGCCGATCACCACCAGACCCTGGTCCTTATACTTCTCGGCCCAGGCGCGGACGTAGGGGATGGAGCGGATGCAGTTGATGCAGGAGTAGGTCCAGAAATCGACCACCACCACCTTGCCCCTCAGCTGCTCGGTCGTGAGCGGCGGGGTGTTGATCCAGGTCGTCGCCCCGGTCAGCGGCGGCATCACCCCTTCGACCGGCAGATTGGCCAGATCGGCCGGCGCCTGGTTCGTCGGCATTCCGCGCCCGATCCCGCCCAGCAGCGCCTGTTCGATCCGGCCCGTGCTGGCGGCCGAAATCCGGGTCAACAGTCCCGTGTCCGCACCCAGGCCAATCACGACCACGCCGATCAGCACCAGAACGCCCAGACCGCGCCGCACCCATTCGCCGACGCCCAACGCGCCCTTCATGGCCTTGAACACGCGACCACCGACCAGCAGGGCCAGACCCAGTGATGTCGCCGCGCCTGCTGCATAGGCCAGCAGCAGAACCGTCGTGCCGACGCCGGCGCCCTGAAGCGCTGCGCCTGTCAGGATCACGCCCAGAATGGGTCCGGCGCACGGCGCCCAGAGCAGCCCTGTCGCGACGCCGAGCAGCAGGGACGAGCGCACGTCGCCTTGATCGCCACCCTGGCGCTCGGCGCGATCGGTCAGCCAGGCCCCCGCCGCCACGAACGGCCGCATCAGGCGATCGCCCACGGCTGGAAACAGCAGGCTGACGCCCAGCACCGCCATGACGGCCAGGGCGATCCAGCGCCCGACCTCATTGGCCCGAACCGCCCAGCCGCCGCCCAGCGCCGCCAGCGTCGCCACCCCCGCAAAGGTCACGGCCATCCCGACCAACAACGGCAAACCGTTGCGGATGAACGGCCGATCCGCCCGTGCGAAAACGAAGGGCAGAACCGGCAGGATGCAGGGACTGACGATGGTCAGAACGCCGGCGAGATAGGACAGCAGGAAAAGGATCATGGCGCGGCCTGACGAGGGTGTGTCTCTCACATACGCACGGCGGAGCGGTTTGGTGACTCCCCAGCGCGCTTATCCCCCAATCTGGCGTCTTACGGGCTAGACTTCCCGTCTCCGATCCCCGATTCGCAGAGCCATGACGATCCACGCCCCGCCGCCGGAAGGCGGCCGCATCATCGACGAGCCGATGGAGACGGCGCTCAGCCGCCGCTATCTGGCCTACGCCCTGTCGACCATCACCAATCGCGCGCTGCCGGACGTGCGTGACGGTTTCAAACCCGTGCACCGACGCATCCTCTACGCCATGCATCAGATGCGGCTGAACCCGCAGGCGGCGGCGCGCAAATGCGCCAAGGTCGTCGGCGAGGTGATGGGCGGATACCACCCCCACGGCGACGCCTCGATCTATGAGGCCCTGGTGCGCCTGGCCCAGGACTTCGCTCAGCGTTACCCACTGGTCGACGGCCAAGGGAACTTCGGCAATATCGATGGCGATAGCGCCGCGGCCATGCGCTACACCGAGTGCAAGCTGACGCCGGCCGCCGTGCTCCTGCTGGACGGGATCGATCAGGATTCGGTCGATTTCCGCGCCACCTACGACGATCAGGACGAGGAGCCGATCGTCCTGCCAGCCGGTTTCCCCAATCTGCTGGCCAACGGCTCGTCAGGCATCGCCGTCGGTATGGCTACCTCGATCCCGCCCCACAATGTCGGCGAACTGATCGACGCCTGTCAGGCCTTGCTGGAGCGGCCCGAGACGACGACCGAGGAACTGGTGCGCCTGGTTCCCGGCCCGGATTTCCCGACCGGCGGCGTGGCCGTCGAAGGTCATGCCTCGATCCTGGACGCCTACGAGACGGGGCGGGGCGGGGTGCGACTGCGGGCGCGCTGGGAAACAGAGGATCTGGGTCGTGGCGTGTGGCGGATCATCGTCACCGAGATGCCGTACCAAGTGCAGAAGTCGCGCCTGATCGAGGCGCTGGCGGACCTGATCGAGCACAAGAAGGCGCCGCTGCTGGGCGACGTGCGCGACGAGTCGGCCGAGGACATTCGCCTGATCCTGGAGCCGAAGAACCGCACCATCGAGCCTGAAATGCTCATGGAAAGCCTGTTCAAGCTGTCCGATCTGGAGGTCCGCTTCCCGATCAACATGAACGTGCTGGACGCGAGCGGCACGCCGCGCGTCATGGGTCTGAAAGACTGCCTGCGCGCCTTCCTGGATCACCGACGCGAGGTGCTGAACCGTCGTTCGCAATGGCGGATCGCGCGGGTCGAGAAGCGTCTGCACCTGCTAGAAGGCCTGCGCATCGTCTTCCTCAACCTCGATGAGGTGATCCGTATCGTCCGCGAGGAAGAGCAGCCGAAGGCCGTCTTGATCGCGCGCTTCGGTCTGACGGAGGTTCAGGCCGACTTCATCCTCGACACCCGACTGCGTCAGTTGGCGCGTCTGGAAGAGATGACGATCGAGAAGGAATTCAACGCTCTGTCCGAAGAACTTGCCAACCTGAAGGCGCTGACGTCGTCAGAAGGCAAGCAGTGGAAGGCGATCTCCAAGGAACTGGAGGCCGTGCGCAAGGCGCTAATCTCGCCGCGCCGCACCACGATCGCCGAGGCGGTGGATACGTCCGCCTTCGTCGCGCCCGAGGCCTTTATTCCGCGCGAGGCGATCACCGTCATCCTGTCGGAACGCGGCTGGATCCGCGCCGCCAAGGGCAAGGTCGAGGATCCGTCGGAGCTGAAGTTCAAGGAAGGCGACCAACTCGCCTACCTCGTCCCGGCCTATACGACCGACAAGCTGCTGGTGGCGGCGTCGGACGGGCGCATCTTCACCATAGGCGCGGACAAGCTGGCGTCCGGACGCGGCCATGGCGAGCCGCTGCGCCTGATGATCGATCTGGACGAAAAGGCCGAGATCATCAACGTCCTGGCGCACCAGCCGGGCGGCAAGCTGCTGATCGCATCAAAGGCCGGATACGGCTTCATCGCACCGGAAGACGACACCCTGGCGCAGAAGCGCGGCGGCAAGCAGGTGCTGAACGGCGAAATGCTGGCGGTGCTGCGGGTGACCGGCGATCACGTTGCGACCATCGGCGAGAACATCAAGACTCTGATCTTCCCTGTTGCCGAACTGCCCGAGATGGGACGCGGCAAGGGCGTGAAGCTGCAAAGCTTCAAACAGGGCGGCCTCGCCGATATCGCAGTCTTCAACGCCGAAAACGGGCCGGAATGGGCCGACGGCGGCGGACGTCGTCGCAACTGGCCCGACTGGAAAGACTGGCTGGGCAAACGCGCCGGCGCCGGTCGCCAGGGCCCCAGAGGCCTGCGGAAGTTCAGATAGGCGGCCCGCCCGTCGGTT
Organism: Brevundimonas vesicularis; assembly: GCF_027886425.1. Taxonomy (NCBI): domain Bacteria; kingdom Pseudomonadati; phylum Pseudomonadota; class Alphaproteobacteria; order Caulobacterales; family Caulobacteraceae; genus Brevundimonas; species Brevundimonas vesicularis. Next base: position 1,944,344 of record NZ_CP115671.1, read on the forward strand.
CTAGAACAGGACCGACGGGTTCATGATCCGCTTGGGATCGATGGCGCGGCGGATGGCGGCCATGGTTTCGATCTCGAGCGGGGACTTGTAGCGCTTGACCTCTTCGGTCTTCAGCCGGCCCAGCCCGTGTTCAGCCGAGATGGAGCCGTCGTAGGTTCCGACAACATCGTGAACCACTTGCGAGCCTTCCTTCCAGCGGCTGATGAAGGCGGGGATGTCCTGACCGACGCCCGGCAGAATGTCGTAGTGCAGATTGCCGTCACCGACATGGCCGAAGACCGAGATGCGGGCGCCGGGATGGAAGCGTTCGACGGCGGCCGAGGCTTCGTCGATGAAATCGGCGATGCGGCTAATGGGGACGGAGACGTCGTGTTTCCAGCCGCCGCCCTCGGGCTTCAGAGCCGCCGAATGTTCTTCACGCAGACGCCAGAAGGCGGCGCGCTGTGCGTCGTTCTGGGCGATGGCGGCGTCGGTGATCAGGCCTTCCTCGAAGGCGACCTCGAGCAACGCCTCCATCTGGGCCTCGGCGCCGCCGGGCGTGCCCGAAGCGATCTCGATCAGGACATACCACTCGGGCGTCGAGTCCAGCGGCTCGCGGGTGTCGGGGATGTTCTTTAGGACCAGTTCCATCCCGAGGCGCTTCATCAGTTCGAAGGCTTCGACCCCGCCGCCCGTCTCGGCCTTAGCGCGGGCGAGCATTTCGACGGAGGCGGCGGCGGTTTCCAGCCCGACCACCGCGACGGCGCGCGAGCGCATGATGGGGAAGAGTTTCAGCGTGGCGGCAGTGACGACGCCCAACGTACCCTCGGCGCCGATCAGCAGCTGTTTCAGGTCGTAGCCTGTGTTGTCCTTGCGCAGACGCTTCAGGCCCCGGAAGATTTTGCCGTTGGGCATGACCGCCTCAAGGCCCAGGACCAGGTCGCGCATCATGCCGTAGCGAAGAACCTGGGTGCCCCCGGCGTTGGTGGAGATGACGCCGCCAATGGTGGCTGAGCCCTCGGCTGCAAGACTGAGCGGGAAATAGCGGCCGGCCGCTGTCGCCGCCTGCTGCGCCTCCAGGAGGGTCAGGCCGGCTTCGACCGTCATGGCGTCGTCAAGCGGAGTCACATCGCGGACGGCGCGCATCTTGCGGGTCGACAGCAGGACCTCGCCGAATGGAATCTGGCCGCCGACCAAGCCGGTGCCGCCGCCTTGGGGCGTGATGGCGACGCCCTCTCGAGCGCAGATCGTCACAGCGCGCGCAACCTCTTCCGTCGAACGAGGTGTCAGCAGGATCGGCGTGTCGCCCGTCCAGCGATTGCGCCATTCGGTCAGCGACGGCGCGATGACCTCGGGATCCTGGGTCCAGCCGCCCGAACCGAGCGCGGCTTTCAGTTGGTCAAGCACGGCGGCGGAGGGGGCGGGCGTCTGCATGCCTCCCTTTTGTCAGGCGTCGCCGTGCGTTGGAAGGGCCGCGAGGCCGTTAGACGTCGAGTTCTTCTTTCACGAACTGGGCGTTTTCCTGAATGAACTGGAAGCGCGCGTCGGCGCGCTTGCCCATCAAGCGTTCGACCAGGTCTTCGATGCTGGCCTCAGCGTCGGGCACCGTAATGCGGGCCAGGGTGCGCTTCTTGGGATCCATGGTGGTCTCCTTGAGCTGGGAGGCCATCATTTCGCCAAGGCCCTTGAACCGGCCGATCTCGGTCTTTTTGCCTTTGAACACGGTCGCCAGCAGCTCGTCGCGGTGGGCGTCGTCGCGGGCGTATTCGCTCAAAGGACCGGCGCTGATGCGATAGAGCGGCGGAAGAGCCATGAACACCCGGCCCTGACGGATCGTTTCGGGCATCACGCGATAGAAGAAGGTAATCAGCAGGGCCGCGATGTGGGCGCCATCCACGTCGGCGTCGGTCATGATGACGATCCGCTCGTAGCGCAGGTCATCAATGTTGAATCGGTTACCGGGCTGAACGCCCAAGGCCAGGGCTAGGTCGGACAGTTCGACATTGGCGCGCAGCTTGTCGGCGGTGGCGGAAGCGACGTTCAGGATCTTGCCGCGCAGGGGCAGGATCGCCTGGGTGGTGCGGTCGCGCGCCTGTTTGGCCGAGCCGCCCGCCGAATCGCCTTCGACGATGAAGAGTTCGGTGCCTTGGGCCGACTGGCGGCTGCAGTCCGACAGCTTGCCGGGCAGGCGCAGCTTGCGGGTAGCGGCGGCGCGCTGGACCTCCTTGTCCTTACGGCGACGTAGCCGATCCTCGGCGCGATCGACGACGAAGCCCAGCAGGGCGTTGGCCTGTTTGGGGCTCTCGGTCAGCCAGTGGTCCAGCGGGTCGCGCAGCAGCTGCTCCACGATGCGCGCCCCCTCGGGCGAGGACAGACGGTCCTTGGTCTGGCCCTGGAACTCGGGATTGCGGATGAAGACGCTGATCAGGGCGCCGGCATTGGCGATGACGTCCTCGGCCGTGATGATCGCGGCGCGCTTTTCATTAGTCAGTTCGCCGTAGGATTTCAGACCCTTGACCAAGGCGGCGCGGAAGCCGGCCTCGTGCGTGCCGCCATCGGGCGTGGACACGGTGTTGCAGTAGGACTGGATGAAGCCGTCCGATTCACCAAAGCCGATCGGCGACCAGGTGACGGCCCATTCGAAGGCGCCCGCTTCGCCTTGGCGCTCGGCGCGGCCGGCGAAGGTCGGGGTGACGGTTTCCAACTGACCGATACGGTCGATCAGGGCGTCGGCCAGGCCGCCGGGGAAGTGCAGACTGGCCTGAGCGGGCGTGGCGTCGGTGATCCGCTCCGGCGCGCAGGTCCAGCGGATCTCAACACCGCGGAACAGATAGGCCTTGGACCGCGCCATGCGGAATAGACGAGCGGGCTTGAAGGCCGCGCCCATGCCGAAAATCTCATCGTCGGGCTTGAAGCGGATCAGGGTGCCGCGCTTCTTGGATGGGCCGATCTGCTGGATCGGGGCCAGGACGTGGCCGCGACTGAAGGCTTGTTTCCATTCGAAACCGTCACGCCAGACCGTGACCTCGACGCTTTCGCTCAGGGCGTTGACGACCGAGACGCCGACGCCGTGCAAACCGCCAGAGGTTTCATAGGCTTTTCCGGAAAACTTGCCGCCGGAGTGGAGGACGGTCATGACGACTTCCAGCGCAGACTTGCCGGGATGTTTGGGGTGAGGATCGACGGGGATGCCGCGTCCGTCGTCGCGAACCGACAGATATCCCTCGGCGTCCAGATCGACGGTGATCAGCTTGGCATGCTTCGCCACCGCTTCGTCCATGGCGTTGTCCAGGACTTCGGCGAACAGGTGGTGCAGGGCGCGCTCGTCGGTGCCGCCGATATACATGCCGGGGCGTTTGCGAACGGGTTCCAGCCCTTCCAACACCTCGATGGACGAGGCGGAATAGCCGGTGGCGGCCGCCGTCGTGGCCGTGGCCTGAACAGCAGGCGGCGCGGGCGTGGGGACGATAGACGGCGCAGCCGCAGGCGGAGCTGCCACAACAGGCTTGGGCGGCTCGGGTTTGCGAGCTTCGGGTTCGTCGTCAAAAGCGAAGAGGTCGGCGGCCATTCACATAGTCTGAGGCGATTCGGGACCGGGTCTGGTAGGCCCGTGACGCCTGTCGAGCAAGCGCTGCACGAACCGGCGCCGGATCAAAGGTCACGGCGCGGGCCATAATCGCCAGCATCAGGATCCACGGCAGGTTGGCGTGGGTTAGCAGGACGCTCTCGGACAGGCTTAGGGCCGTGAAGACCGCCAGATAAGCGACGCTCCAATAGCCTTCGCGCGCACCGAGCCCGTTCGTGCGCGCGACGACGAAGATCGCAGAGATCGCCATGACGGCGCCCACCGCCACCGCACCGGGCCAACCCAGTTGCACGAGAAGGTCGATCCAGCCGTTGTGAGCGGAAGGCACGGGCCATTGGGTCTCGATGCGGATTTCGCGTGCGGGGATCGAGTCCACGCCCCAGAAGGCGCTGAAGCCGTATCCGGTCCAAGGGCGCTCTGCGACCTTCCGCATCAAGGCTTCCCAGATGAGGGTGCGGCCTGTCAGCGACGGATCCTTGCCCAGCGCCGCCAGGATCGCAGCGGAATCGGAGTTCCACAGCCAAGTCGCGCCCGCCGCAATGATGACGGCAAGCCAGATGCCTATCACGGTGATGACCGCGCCGCCCTGTTTCAACGCCCACCACCCACCGATCATGCCCAGGCCCAGGCCCCAGCATAGAAGCGATGTCTTGGATTGGGTGGCGAGCACCAGGAGCGTGGTCAGGCCCAATGCTAGCAGGCAAATCCAGAACCGATGGTTGCGTCCGGCGATATGTTCGGCGGCCAGGGTCGCTGCGGCGGAGACGGCGCCCACCACCATGACCAGCCCCATCTGGTTCTTCTCGTACCAGAGCCCGCGCCACAGGCCGGCGTTGTCGAACTGGTGCACCCCGACCTTCGGATAGCCGAACACCATGATCAGGCTGCCGACCGCCATCACCAGACAGGTGTACATCAGGACGCGTGGCAGGGCGTCGTGACGGAAGCGGGCGCCCAGGTAGATGGCGAAGGCGCTGTTGATGGCCATGGCGATGACGCGGCGCTCAGTGACCTCGGGGTCGATCGACCAGTATTTCGAAACGAAACACAGGGTGACCAGGGCGAACATCATCAGCCAAGCGGGCCAGGCGCGGATGACCTTGTCGAAGCGAAAGACGATCAGGCCGGCGATGACGGCATAGACCGGCAACCAGATGAACCGCAGGATCGGCGTTTCGACCTGGGTCGGCGCGATCACGGGCGCGATCAGGGCGCCGGTCAGCATGAAGATGACGAAGCCGGCCGCCCACTGTTCCCACAGCGGCGGCGAATCATCCGGGGTCTGAACGGGCGGTTCGCGCACGGGCGCACAGTCCTTTGCGGCGCTTAAGGAACCGTGAGCGCGGCGGTGAAGGCGGCGAGACCTCGTTCCAGGTCGGCGATCAGTTCTGAGGGGTCTTCCAAACCGACATGCAGTCGGATCAGTTCGCCCTCAAGCACGGGCGGATGGCAGCGGTAGTCCATCTGATGGGTCTCGTGGGTGATCAGGCTTTCGAACCCGCCCCAGGAATAGCCGAGGCCGAACAGGGTCAGGGCGTTCAGCAACGCCTCGCCCGCCGCCTTGTCGCCGCCCTTCATAATCAAGCCCATCAGGGACGCCGCGCCGGTGAAATCACGCCGCCACAGGTCATGGCTGATCGAGTTGGTCAGGGGCGGGTAGAGCACGCGGGAGACCTCTGGCCGACCGTGCAGCCACTCCGCGACGATCAAAGCCGACCGCGCCTGTTCGGCATACCGCAGCGGCAGAGTCCGCAGGCCGCGCAGCGCCAGCCAGGCGTCGTCGGGCGACACATGCCAGCCGAGATCCTCGATCGTGTCGCCGATGGCTCTCAGACAGGCGGGATCGTTCGAAGCGATGCTGCCCATCAGCACGTCCGAATGACCGCCGACGTATTTGGTGACGGCCTGGACGCTGACGTCCACGTCATGGGTGAGCGGGCGATAGGCCATGCCAGCGGCCCAGGTATTATCGACCACCGTCAGAACGCCTCGCGCGCGGCAAGCCCGTGCCACGGCGGTGACATCGACCATCTCGAATGTGAGAGAGGCTGGCGACTCCATCAGCACCAACCGCGTGCGTTCGCCGATGGCGGCCAGAACAGCCTGCGCGTCTGCGTCTGCGGGCAAAAAGCGGGTCGTGACGCCGCGGGTCGATTGATACCGGCTCAGGAACCGGCGCGTCGGACCATAGACGGCGTCAGTTGTGATCACCTCATCGCCTGGTCTCAAAAGCGCCAGTAGCGGAACCGTGACGGCCGCAAGACCCGACGGAACCAGAAAGGCGTCCTTTGCCCCTTCCAGATCGGCCAGGGCGCGGCGAAGATCGCGGGCGGCGCTGCCGCCGCTGAGGCCATAGGTCGGCCCGTCGGTCTCGTCGCGCATGACGGCCGCGCTATCGCTCAACATCGTCGAGGCGCGTTCGATCGGCGGATTGACGCCGCGGCGGCCCTGGCCGCGTCGCGTGGCGGCGGCGATCAGGCGGGTGCGGTCCGAAAGCAGCGACATGGCCCCTCCCATGGGTTGCGGATCGGTCCCTAAAGGCCTCTAAAGCCACCGGGGCGCAAGCGGCGAGGGATAGGAACGCGATGCGGTGCTGGACGATCGGAGCGATGACCGTTGTGCTGATGACGACGGCTTGCGGGCGCCAGGACGCCAGCCCTGCGCCGGAAACCAGCCCCGCCACGCCCGCGCAAGCGTCTTCGACTGCGGTCGCAAAAAGCCCGACGCTGGCCGCCATCAAACGCCGCGGTCGCCTGAATTGCGGTGTGCATCAGGGTTTGGTCGGGTTTGCCTACACCGACAATCGCGGCCAGTGGCGCGGCTTCGACGTGGACTTCTGTCGCGCGACGGCGGCGGCAGTGCTGGGCGATGCCGATGCGGTGCGGTTCGTGCCTCTGTCGGCGTCGGATCGTTTCACGGCGCTGAACGACGGCCGCATCGATGTGCTTTGGCGCAACTCGTCCTGGACCATGAGCCGTGACGCGGGCGAGGGGTTCGTCTTCGCCGGCGTCAACTATTACGACGGCCAGGGCTTTCTGGTCCGGCGTTCGCTGAACCTGAATAGCGCGACTGAACTGACGGGCGCGCGGGTTTGCGTTCAGTCGGGTTCGACATCCCAGGCCAACGCCGCCGACTATTTCCGGTCTCGCGGCATCGAATATCGACCTGTCGTGTTCGAGACGGAGGAAGCGGCGCGCGACGCCTATGGCCGTGAAGATTGCGACGCGTTCAGCGCCGACATCTCTGCGCTAGCCGCCGCGCGGACCGTGCTGACCAATCCCAACGAGCATGTGATCCTGTCCGATGTGGCGTCCAAGGAGCCGCTGGGGCCGGTGATCAAGGCGGGCGACGAACGCTGGGCCTCTACCGTCCGCTGGACCCTGAACGCCCTGATGCTGGCCGAAGAACTCGGGGTCACCAAGGCCAATGCCAAAGATCAGTTCAAGACGACGACGGACCCACGCGTGCGACGTCTTTTGGGCGCCGAGGGCGAGTTCGGACCCATGCTGGGGCTGTCTAACGCCTGGGCCAAGGACGCCGTGGGTGCGGTTGGAAACTATGGCGAAATCTTCGAGCGGAATCTGGGGTCGCAATCGGCGCTCGACCTGGCGCGGGGTTTGAACGCACAATGGAACGCGCGCCCGGCCGGCTTGATCTATGGCCTGCCGATCCGATAAGCGCCGACGCTTGCATCGCTTCCTGGGGGACAGATGACCGAGACGAAACGCGGCGGCCTTGCGCTGCACTGGCTGATGTTGATCGGTTTCGCGGTCGGTCTGATCGGGGGATTGCTGGTCAATCTGACGCTGGGAGCGGATACGGCCTGGGTGGTCTGGCTGACGGACAACGTCACCGGACCGCTGGGCCAGATTTTCCTACGCCTGCTGTTCATGATGGTGATACCGCTGCTGTTCTCGGCCCTGGTGGTCGGCGTGGCCGAGATGGGCGATCTGAGCTCGCTTGGACGAGCGGGAATCAAGACCCTGTTGTTGACCATTCTGGTGTCCAGCATCGCGGTGGTTATCGGCCTGGTGATGGTCAATGTGTTCCAGCCCGGAAGGGGCGTGGACCCAGTCCTCGCTCAGCAACTGCTGGACCAGGGACGTGACGGCGCGGCCGGTATCGTCAGCGGCGCGCCCGAAACCATCCAGCTGGGTGATTTCTTCCTGGATCTGATTCCGTCGAACGTCTTCACCGCTGCATCCGAAAACCAGATCCTGCCGGTGATGGTGTTCGCTCTGTTCTTCGGCATCGGCCTGGTGATGGCCAAGTCGCCTGCGACCGACCGCTTGCAGCAGGTCATCGAGGGCATGTTCGAAGTGACGATGAAGCTGATCAACCTCTTCATCAAACTGGCCCCCATCGCCATCGCCTGCTTGATGTTCAACCTCGCGGCCCTGTTCGGCTGGGACCTTCTGGTGCGCCTCGCGGCCTATGTCGGCGTCGCGGTGGGCGCGATGGCGATCCACATGTTCGTCGTCTATCCGCTGGTGATCTGGATTCTTGGCGGCCGGTCGCCGATCGCCTTCTTCAAGGGCGTGCGCGAGCCGATGGTGGTGGCCTTCTCGACCGCTTCATCCAACGCGTCTCTGCCGGTGTCGCTGAAGGCGGCCGAGCAGGAGCTGAAGCTGCCGCGCAAGATCGCCCGCTTCGTCCTGACGGTCGGGGCCACCGCCAATCAGAACGGCACGGCCCTGTTCGAAGGCGTGACGGTGCTGTTTCTGGCTCAGTTCTTCGGCATCGACCTGACGATCACGCAGCAGATCATCGTCATGCTGGTCTGCATCCTTGGCGGCATCGGTACGGCAGGCGTGCCGGCCGGTTCGCTGCCGGTCGTGGCGATGATCCTGGTGATGGTGAAGGTGCCGCCGGAGGGCATCGGCCTGATCCTGGGCGTCGACCGCTTCCTGGACATGTGCCGCACGACGCTGAACGTCACGGGCGACCTGGTTCTGGCGACTGTCGTTTCGCGTGGCGAGGAAGACGAACCGATCGACGCCGATGATGTCGTCCCCGTGGCGCCGCCGGCCTGATCTCAGCCAGTTTCCACGGGGGTGTCCGTTCGGGCGCCCCATTCAGCCCAGGAACCGTCATAAAGCCGCGACGGACGACCGAGTTCGGCTAAGCCCAGCGTCAATATCGCGGCGGTCACTCCGGATCCGCAGGTCGTGATGATAGGTCGGTTGATATCCACGCCGGCGTCCGCAAAGGCCTGCTCCAAAGCTGAGCCACGCTTCATCGTGCCGTCGTTGCTTAGCAATCGGCCGTAGGGGAGGTTGCGTGCGCCGGGCATATGGCCGCTGCGAACGCCGGCGCGAGGTTCGGGCGCCGTGCCGTTGAATCGTGGTGTGCCTCGCGCATCCACGACCTGGACGTCCTGGGCCAAGGCCGCCCGCACGTCATCCAACGAGGCGACAGCATCGGGCGCCATCTTGGCATGAAAGTCTTTTGCATCTGCGACTGAAGGCCCGGAGACGGTTGGTAGGCCGTCGCCACACCAGCGCGGCAGGCCGCCGTCGAGCACCTGAACCCTCGTCGCGCCCATAGTCTTCAGCATCCACCAAACGCGCGCCGCAGAGAACAATCCGGCTGTATCATAAACGACGATCTGGTCATCGACGGAGAGGCCCAGCGTCCCGACCGCCGCCCCAAAGGCCTCTGGCGTGGGCATCATGTGGGGCAAAGCGCTGTCGCGATCCGATATCGCATCCAGATCGAAGAAGACTGCGCCAGGGATGTGGGCCTGTTCGAAATCGGCGCGCGCGTCGCGGCCGTCCAGATGCCAACTGCTATCGACGATCCGCAAATCGGGCGCGCCCAATCGCGCGGCAAGGTCCATTGTCGAAATTAGCGGGCTCATAGGCGAGACAGGCTCAGTTGGATGACGTCGGTGCGGCGAGAGCGGAATCCGGCCTCGCAATAGGCCAGATAAAAGTGCCAGAGCCGGCGGAATCTTTCGTCAAAGCCGGAAAGCTTGCTGATTTCGCCCCAGGACGCCTGGAAACGTTCATCCCAAAGCTTGAGCGTCGCAGCGTAGTCGAGGCCGAACCGTTCCACCGACTGCCATGACAGTCCGGCTTTCGACACGACCGGTGCCAGCCGGTCTTCGGAGGGCAGCATTCCGCCGGGGAAGACATACTTCTGGATGAAATCCGTCCGGGCATTGTATTCGTCGAACAGGTCGTCCTGGATCGTGATGATCTGCAGTCCGGCCTTGCCGCCAGGTTTAAGCACGTCGTGGACCTTGCCGAAGTAAGCGGGCCAGTACTCCATGCCCACAGCCTCGAACATCTCGATGGACGCCACCCGATCAAATCGACCCTGCACATCGCGGTAGTCGATCAGCTGAATATCGGCGCGGTCGCTCAAACCCGCGTTGAACATGCGCTGGCGAGCGAAATCGTGCTGCTCTTTGGAAATCGTGATCCCGGTGACCTTGGCGCCGATCTCGCGCGCCGCGAACTCGGCGAAGCCGCCCCAGCCGCAGCCGATTTCCAGCACTGACATGCTTGGCCGAAGATCCATCATTCGGGCCAGGGCGGCGTATTTCTCACGCTGCGCCACCTCCAACGCCTCACCATCGCGGCTGAAGCGGGCCGATGAATATGTCATCGTGCCGTCCAGCCACTGGGAATAGAAGGCGTTGCCCAGATCGTAGTGGGCGTGGATGTTTTTCTTCGATCCGGTCTTGCTGTTACGATTGGTGCGGTGGCTCAGCCAGTTGACCACCCACATGATCAGGTTGCCGTCGAACAGGCGCCGGATGTGATCGTAGTTGTCCACCAAGGTTTCGAGCAGACCGGCCAGGTGCGGACTGTCCCACTCGCCCGCGATATAGCCTTCGGCGAAGCCGATATCGCCGGCCGCCAGGACGCGGCGTGCAAACCGATAGTCGCGCACGGTCATCATGCCGCTGGGACCCGGCCGCTTGCCTTGAAGCACATGGGTCTCGCCATTGGGCAGTTGCACGGTCAAGCGGCCGAAGGTCCAGTTGGCGGCCAGAAGCCGCAGCAGCATGGCGAACACGCGCGGTGTTCGGCTGGCGACGGCTTCGATATCGGCGTGTGCGACGCTCATCTTTTGACTTTCAACGCGGAATACAAAGGGGGTCAATCACGGTCGCTGTGGTCGTCGCCGCGACCGGAAACGGTCTTCAGGGCAGCGAGCGCCCGGGCGCGGCCCTTCTCGTGTTCGACGATCGGTTTGGGGTAATCGCGCCCTAGAACGATTCCGGCGTCACGCAGCACTTCAGCGGGTGCGCTCCAGGGTGACTGTAGCCAGCGGTCCGGCAGGCGGCGAAGTTCAGGCACCCACCGACGGACATACCCGCCGTCGGGATCGAACTTTTCACCCTGCGTGATGGGATTGAAGATGCGGAAGAAGGGGGAAGCGTCTGCGCCAGAGCCTGCGACCCACTGCCAGTTCTGCGCATTGCTGGCCCGGTCGGCATCCACCAGCGTGTCCCAGAACCAGGCTTCACCTTCGCGCCAGTCGATCAGCAGATGTTTGATCAGGAAGGAAGCGACGACCATCCGGACCCGATTATGCATCCAGCCCGTCGTCCAGAGCTGGCGCATACCGGCGTCCACCAACGGGTATCCGGTCCGCCCCTGTCGCCACGCCCTGAGGCTCGCGTCGTCCTTACGCCAAGGCATGGCGTCATATTCGGGACGGAACGCGCGCTCGGTGATGTAGGGAAAATGGTGCAGCAGGTGCGCCGAGAACTCGCGCCAGCCGATCTCAGCAATGAATTTGTCGGCCTCCGATGATGACACCTTGCCGTCTTTGGCCTCCTGTCGGGCGCGGTCTATCGCCCGCCAAGGGCTGATCTCGCCCCAGTGAAGATGCGGCGACAGGCGGCTGTTGGCGCCTTGCCGGTCGGGAAAGTCGCGATCCTTCGCATAGGTCTTCAGGCCGGATGGTATGAACCTGGATAAGGCCTGCGAGGCCCCATCCTCCCCCGGCGTCCAGTCGAAGCTCTTGGACCAATCCGGACGGTGGGGGTGCAGCTTCCAGCCGTCGAGGTCGTCGGATTGAACCGTTTCGGGCGTCTGTATCTGGCGAGGTCCCGTTGTGTGAGCCGGCGCCTCGGCCGTGGCCAGCAGAGCTCTCAAGAACGGCGTGAAGACTTTGTACGGCTGGCCCGAACCGTTCAGCACCTCGCCCGGGCGGCAGAGCAGGGCGCCATTGAAGCCACGGCATTCGACGCCGTCCGCCTTGAGCGTATGGGCGATTTCGGCGTCATGCTCAAACGCCTCTGGTTCGAACAGGCGGTTCATAAAAACAACGTCGGCGCCGGTTTCGGCGATCAGCGCCTGAAGCTGGCTCAGCGCATTGCCCTTGCGCAGAATCAGGCGCGAACCGCGATATTGAAGCGCGGCATCCAGCGCCCTCAACGACTTGTCGAGCCACCAGCGCGACGCAGCGCCCATCGGCCGTTCGCTATGCACGTCCAGAATATAGACGGGCAGAATTGGCCGCCCCGTCTCCGTCGCGTGGTTCAGGGCGGGATTGTCATGCAGTCGCAGATCGCGGCGAAACCACAGGATGACAGGTTTGGTGGCCACGCGGGCGAACTCCGTGATAACTTGCGCTCATCCCTTCAGAGCGCCACCTGATGGCCCAATAGCTGCGGCAAAAGCCGCCTCCACAACACCGAACGTCGAAAGAGCCGCCTCGTGAGCCGACCCAACGCTGTCATTACGTTGTCCGAAGGTCTTCGGACGCCTGTCGTCATCGGCGGCGGCGCAAGAATCGCTTTCATCGCCGGTCCTTGCCAGATGGAGAGCCGCCAGCACGCGCTGGAGACGGCCCATGCCCTGAAGGAAATCGGCGAGCGGTTGAATGTCGGCATCATCTACAAGACCAGTTTCGACAAGGCGAACCGGACCAGCGCCAGCGCTGCGCGTGGCATCGGTCTGAAAGACGCCATGCCGATCTTCGCCGAGATTCGCGAGGTGACCGGCCTGCCAACCCTGACGGACGTCCACTCCGAGGTTCAGTGTGGTCCGGTCGGCGAGGTCGTCGATGTGTTGCAAATCCCGGCCTTCCTCAGCCGCCAGACCGACCTGCTGCTGGCCGCCGCCGCCACCGGCAAGGCGATCAACATCAAGAAGGGTCAGTTCCTGGCTCCTTGGGACATGAAGAACGTCATCGCCAAGGTCGTCGGCGCCGGCAATCCGAACGTCATGGCCTGCGAACGCGGCGCCAGCTTCGGCTACAACACTCTGGTCAGCGATATGCGGGCGCTTCCGGTGCTGCGAGAGATCGGCTGCCCCGTCGTCTTCGATGCGACCCACAGCGTTCAGCAGCCGGGCGGGCAGGGCGCGTCGTCGGGCGGTCAGCGCGAGTTCGTGCCGGTGCTGGGGCGCGCGGCGGTGGCCGTCGGCGTTGATGCAGTCTTCATGGAAACGCACCAGGACCCGGATAATGCGCCGTCGGATGGCCCAAACATGGTGCCGCTGAGCCAGTTCGAGGCCCTGGCCGCCGAACTGATCGCCTTCGACGACCTGGCCATCAAGATCGGGGCCAAGGCGCCGGTGGCGCAGGCCGCCTGAATCCTCTAGGTCGGACCCATGTCTGACACCCTGGACCTAGGTGCCCTGCAAAGCCTGCTGGAGCGCGTGCGCGGCTTGAAGATCGCCTGCGTCGGCGACTTGATGCTGGATCGCTACGTCTACGGCGAGGTCAGCCGCATCTCGCCCGAGGCGCCGATCCCTGTGCTCCGCACCAGCCGAACCGTCGCCATGCCGGGCGGCGTCGGCAACGTCGCGCGCAATATTGCGGCTCTGGGTGGGGTGGCGCGGCTGGGCGCCGTGATCGGCGACGACGCGGCTGGAGCGGAACTGACCGCTCTGATCGCCGCCGAGCCGCACATAGAAGACGTCGTGGCGAGGCCAGCAGGCGCGTCCACCATCGTGAAGACGCGCTTCGTTTCGGGAGGGCAACAGCTGTTGCGTTTGGATGACGAGGCTGCGCCTACCTCGATCCAACATTCGGCTGCCTTTATAAATGCGTCGGTCTATTTGCTCTCAGATTACGCCAAGGGTGTTGTCAGCGACGCGCTGCTGGCTTCCGCGCTGAACGCGGCGCAGACATCCGGGGCGCCGGTTGTCGTCGATCCAAAGGGGAGGGACTTCGCTCGCTACGGCGCCGTCGATGTCATCAAGCCCAATGCTTCGGAACTGGCCGGCGCTACCGGCCTGCCGGTTGGGACGGACGCCGAGGTCGAGACGGCGCTGGCTGCCTTGCTGGCCGCCACGACCGCCAAGGCGATCATCGTCACCCGTGCGGGCAAAGGGATGAGCCTGGCGCGGCGCGGCGAACCGGTAAAGCACTTCCCTGGCCGGGCGCGCGAGGTCTTCGACGTGTCTGGCGCAGGCGATACAGGCCTGGCCGCGATCGGGTTGGCGCTGGGCGCCGGCGCATCGCTGGAGATGGCGGTCGAGTTCGCCATCCTGGCCTCGGGCGTGGTCGTTGGGAAGGCCGGCACGGCAGTGGTTACTCCCGCCGAGCTGATCGAAGCCGAGCTGAGTCAGCACGCCACCGCTGCGTTATCCAAGGTGACGCCGCTCGACGAGCTGGCGACCGAGGTCGAAGGGTGGCGACGTCAAGGACTGAAGGTCGGATTCACCAACGGCTGTTTCGACATCCTGCACCGCGGCCATGTGGCCTATCTGGCGCAGGCCCGCAGCTGGTGCGATCGTCTGGTCGTGGCGCTGAATACCGACGCATCGGTCAAGCGATTGAAGGGCGAGGGGCGTCCGGTGAATGATCTGGATAGTCGCGCCGTCGTCATCGGCGGGCTGGCCAGCGTCGACCGCGTCACCAGCTTCGATGATCCGACGCCGATCGCCCTGATCGAACGGCTGCGTCCTGATGTTCTGATCAAAGGCTCGGACTATACGCGAGAGGGCGTCGTGGGCGGCGATCTGGTCGAAAGCTGGGGCGGCGAGGTCAAGCTGGCGGATTTCAAGGACGGCTATTCGACCACGCGAACGATCGAGAAGATGACAGGGAGCGCGCAGTGACGCCGAGAATGATCGTCGTGACCGGTGGCGCCGGTTTCATCGGTTCAAACATCGTTGCGCGGCTGACAGCCGAGACCGCCTATGATGTCGTCGTCTGTGATCGGTTGGAGACGGCCGACTTGGCCAAGTGGAAGAACCTGGCCAAACACGCGATCGCTGACTTCTGGTCGCCCGAAGAATTGTTCGAACAGCTGGAGCGTCATGCCGAGCGGATCGAGGCCGTGGTTCATATGGGCGCGATTTCTTCGACGACCGAGCCGGACGCTGACCTGATCCTGCGGACCAACTTCACCCTGTCTCGCGACCTATGGGACTGGTGCGCAATCCGAGGCTCGCGGATGTTCTACGCGTCTTCCGCTGCCACCTATGGCGACGGCGAAACGGGCTTCAACGACGATGACGATGCAGAATCATTGTCGCAGCTTCGCCCGCTAAATGCGTATGGCTATTCGAAAATGCTGTTTGACCAGTATGCTGTTCGGCAGGCGGATCGGGGTCAGGCGCCGCCCCAGTGGGCGGGGCTGAAGTTCTTCAACGTCTATGGCCCAAACGAAGGTCACAAGGGCGGAATGAAATCGGTCGTGGCTCAAATCTGGCCCCAGGTCGAGGCTGGCGAGACCGTGACCCTGTTTCGGTCGCACAATCCGAACTATGCGGACGGCGGCCAGATGCGCGACTTTGTCTACGTCGACGATGTGGTGGATATCATCGAGTTTCTGCTTCAGTCGCCGCAGGTCTCGGGCATCTTCAACGCCGGCTCGGGTCAGGCGCGGTCGTTCGCCGATCTTGCACGCGCCACTTTCGACGCCGCCGGCAAGACGCCCTCCATCGACTATGTCGATACGCCGTTGTCGATCCGCGACCGCTACCAATATTTCACTGAAGCCCGCATGGATCGTATCCGCGCCGCAGGCTTCGAGGGTCAATCCACGCCGCTGGAAGAGGGCGTGCGGCGCTATGTACAGGACTTCCTCGCCACGGCTGATCCGTACCGCTGATGCGTCGGCTGACCTTCAGGCAATGGGTCGGATATGCAGGCTTCGCCGCCGTCTTCGTGCTGACGGCCGCCGTTGCGGTGTGGAGCGGCGACATTCTGAGGGCAGGGCTGGACCCGCAGGTGCCGTTCCAGACCTACAAGCCGCCGCCCGCCCCCGACTATCGAAAGACATCCTCCTGGGCGCTGGTTGACCAGGGCACACTCAACCAGGCGGCGGTCTTCTTCGTCATGCCGACCACGTTTGACGGCGGGGCCGAGTGGAATGGGCCGATCGACGATGCGCGGGCCAACGCCTATATGCGGCGCGTCGTGCTGCCGAATTATGCGTCGCCCTTCGCCCGAGAAGGCCGGGTCAGCGCGCCGCTGTACCGCCAAGCCAGCCTTTACACACGGCTGACCTTACGCGATGACGCGCGCGAGGCGCGTGCCTTCGCTTATGAGGACGTAAAGGCCGCCTTCGAACTGTGGCTGCAACGGCATCCCGCCGGCCCCATCGTTATCGCCGGCGTCGAACAGGGCGGAGAGCTGACAGCGCGTCTGGTTCGCGACCAACTCCGCGCCAATCCGGCCCTGAAGGACAGGCTTGTTGCCGCTTATCTGATCGAGACCTTGGTCGGGCGCGAGATGTTCCGGCAGGCGATCTCGCCTTGCGACGCCGCCGATCAAACGGGGTGTATCGTGGCCTGGGCGTCGGTGCAGGACGGCGACGAAACGGGCGCGCGACGCAAGCTGAGACGCGCTCTGGAATGGGACGATCGCGGCGATCTGGTGAACCTGTCCACTGACCCCATCTGCGTGAATCCGGTAACGGGTGCTGCGAGTCAGCTGCGTGCCGCGGCGCGTCAGCACAGCGGTGCCACCAATGCGACCGGCCTGGAATGGGGCGCCCGACCGGCCCTGACTGGCCGGCTGATCTCCACCGAATGCCGTGGCGGCCTGTTGTGGCATAGCGCGCCGGACGCCGATTTCTTGACGGCTGGCGGGAGTTGGGCGGATCGGCGCAAGATCGTCCCCTACAATCTTTTCTACGGCGACATCGAGCGTGACGTCAGCGTGCGTCTCGCGGCCTGGCGGGCCAAGCACGGCCTTTAAGGCGGCCGTCCTCTCGGTTTGTCTGGCGCCGCTCGCGCGCAGCGGGTAGGCTTGCCGCGTCAGGGAGGGATCTGAATGGACGTGACCACCATCTTCGCCGGCGTCGTGCTGCTGCTGGCCATCGTGCTGTTGATCAGCGTGATCAAGATCGTGCCGCAAGGCCGTGAATTTACGGTCGAACGCTTCGGCAAGTACACCAAGACGCTGAGCCCTGGCATCGGCTTCCTGACGCCGTTCGTGGAACGCGTCGGCCGCCGCATGAACATGATGGAACAGGTGCTGGACGTGCCGACCCAGGAGGTCATCACCAAGGACAACGCCATGGTGAAGGTCGACGGCATCGTCTTCATCCAGGTGATGGATTCCGCCCGCGCCGCCTATCGCGTCGACGATCTGCCCTATGCGATTTCGCAGCTGTGCATGACCAATCTGCGGACCGTGGTCGGTTCGATGGAACTGGACGAGGTGCTGAGCCAGCGCGACAGCATCAACACGCGCCTGCTGCATGTCATTGACGCGGCCACCGAGCCGTGGGGCGTCAAGGTCAATCGGATCGAGATCAAGGACCTGACCCCGCCGACCGACATCACCAACGCCATGGCGCGCCAGATGAAGGCCGAGCGTGAACGTCGCGCCGTCATCACCGAGGCCGACGGCGAGAAATCCGCCGCCATCGCCCGCGCCGAGGGCGCCAAACAGGCCGCCATCCTTCAGGCCGAGGGTCGAAAGGAAGCCGCCTTCCGCGACGCCGAGGCGCGCGAGCGTGAGGCCGAGGCCGAGGCCCGCGCCACGGCTATGGTGTCGGAAGCCATCGCCCGCGGGGACGTCAACGCCATCAACTATTTCGTGGCTCAAAAATACGTCGAGGCTTTCGCGGAACTGGCCCGCAGCCCGCAGCAGCGCACCGTCATCGTGCCCGCCGAAATGGGCGCCTTGGTCGGCACGATCGCCGGCATCGGAGAGATGGTCGGCCTGGCCAAGGATCAAAACTCGGCTGCGACGCCGCCTGTGCGGCCCGCGCCGCCGCGCCGCCCCGTCGGGGGCTCCGTTCCACCCTCGGCATGATCCAAGGAGGCTGACCGATGATGTCGCTTGCTGATCTGTATGTCGCCCAGCCGTTCTGGATCTGGCTGGCGATCGGGGTTCTGCTGCTGGCGGTCGAAGCGATGTTCTCGACCGAATGGCTGCTATGGCCCGCCGTTTCGGCCGGGGTTGTCGCGGTCATGACGGCGGCGGGCGTGCGGTTAGGGCTACCGGGCGAGGTCGCCGTCTTCGCGGTTCTGACCGTCATCGCCACACTGCTGTCCCGCCGTCTGATCTCCAAAGCCAATCCCGACGGTCCCGACATCAATGACCGCGACAGCCGTCTGGTCGGTCAGCGTGCGCGGGTGGTCGAAACGTTCGTCTCGGGCCGCGGTCGCGTTTTCATCTCCGGCGCCGAGTGGCCGGCGGAGATCGTGGGCGAGGCGCCGGTCGAAGGACAAGATGTCGTCGTGATGCGCGTGAACGGCTCTTTGCTGACGGTGCAATCACCCGTCTGAACGCAACGGTCGCATCGGCGTTCGTCAGGCATGACAGACAGCCAGAACGCCGTCACAGACGGCTTGCCGACGCCTAGTCGCTACTGGGCCATCGTATCCATCGGCTTGGGCATCACGCTGGCCGTTCTGGATGGCGCAATCGCCAATGTCGCCCTGCCGTCGATTGCGCAGGATTTGCAGGCGTCATCGGCCGCCTCGATCTGGATCGTCAACGCCTATCAGATCGCCATCGTGGTCGCCCTTTTGCCGCTGGCGTCGCTGGGCGAGATCGTCGGCTATCGGCGTGTGTCACAGGCGGGTCTGGCCGTGTTCACCCTGGCCTCCATCGCGTGTGTGTTCGCCAACTCCATCGAAACGCTCAGCCTCGCGCGCGTTGTTCAGGGCTTCGGTGCAGCGGGCATCATGAGCGTCAACGGAGCCTTGGTCCGTTACACCTATCCGCAGCGACTGCTGGGTCGTGCAGTCGGAATCAATGCGGTGATCGTTTCGCTCGCGGCGGCGGCGGGGCCGACCATCGCAAGCGCCATCTTGGCTGTCGGACACTGGCGCTGGCTGTTTGCGATGAATGTGCCGATCGGCCTGCTGGCGGTGTCGCTGGCGGGTTTCACCCTGCCGCACAACCGACTTCAGCCGCGAAAGCTGAACTGGCTCGGCGCTGCGCTCAACGCTGCGGCATTCGGCCTGCTGATCACAGGCCTTCAGTCGCTAGCGCACGGTGAGGCGGCTGTTCTTGGCTTTGGTCTGACAGGAACAGGGCTGGCGGCCGGGTCTTGCTGATTCGCCACGAGCGCTCACGGACGTCGCCGCTAATCCCGCTCGACCTCCTGGCGCGACCGATGTTCAGCCTGTCGGTCGCAACATCGGTCATATCATTCACAGCCCAGATGATGGCGTTCGTGGCCTTGCCCTTTTTTCTCCAGGGCGCGTTGGGGCTTACGGCGGTCGAGACCGGCTTGCTTATGACGCCTTGGCCACTGGCGACCATGATCGCAGCGCCGCTGGCCGGCCATCTGTCTGATCGCTATTCGGCGGGCGTGCTGGGCGCCATCGGCCTTAGCCTGTTTGCTTGCGGCCTGATGGCGCTCAGTTTTCTCAATGCCGATTCGAGCCATTTCGACATCATCTGGCGCATGGCCCTATGCGGCGCGGGCTTCGGATTTTTCCAGTCGCCCAACAATCGCGCCATGTTGTCGGAGGCCCCGAAAGATCGCGCCGGCGCAGCGGGCGGCACCCTGGGCATGGCGCGGGTCGTCGGGCAATCCCTGGGCGCCGTGGTGGTGGCTTTCCTGCTATCGGCCGCGCCGATCAACGGCGTCGGTCACGGGTTTCAGATCGCGGCCGTCACGGCCCTGTTTGGCGCGGTGATGAGCGGATCGCGCGTGCGCCGACGTCCAGCCGAGCCGGACAAGGAGGTCGAGGCGGTCTAGCGCCGGGGCAGTTCCGCGACACCGCGATTCGCCAGTTGGTCGGCGCGTTCGTTCAGTTCATGGCCGGCATGGCCCTTCACCCATCGCCATTTCACGTCGTGACGCAGGCGCGCCGTGTCCAGCCGCTGCCACAGGTCCGCGTTTTTCACAGGCTTCTTGTCGGCCGTGAGCCAACCGCGCGCCTTCCAGCCGCGCATCCATTCGGTGATTCCCTGCATGACGTATTTGCTGTCGGTGTGCAGTTCGACCTTGCAGGGGCGTTTCAGGGCTTCCAGCGCCATGATGGCGGCCATCAGCTCCATGCGATTGTTGGTCGTGTTGGGCTCGCCGCCCCACAATTCCTTTTCATGACCGCCGCCGGCCTGAAGCACGGCGCCCCAGCCTCCGGGGCCCGGATTGCCCTTGCAGGCGCCGTCGGTGTGGATGATGACGTGATCGGAGGGACTCATGGTCGCGCAGACCTACAGCCTCACTTGGCGCGGGGCCATCACTGCGCCTATATGCGGGTCGAATAAGAGTGGATGGGATCGGATGACCGATCCCCGCGAGGAGATTAGCCATGGGCTCCATGAGCATCTGGCACTGGGCCATCGTCATCGTCGTCATCGCGCTGCTGTTCGGCGGCCGGGGCAAGCTGTCGGGCATCATGGGCGACGCCGCCAAGGGTATTCGCGCCTTCAAGGACGGCCTGAAGGACGAAGACAAGAAGGACGGCCCGCACGAGGGCGTCAGTTCGCTGCCGCGCACCGAGGCGGAAAAGGAAGAGCTGAAGCGCTAGTCGTCGTCTGTAAGGGCTGACGCATGGGCGGGCTCGGCCCCGGTATCGGGGGTTTCGAATTAGTGGTGATCGGTCTGGTGGCCCTGCTTGTCGTGGGGCCAAAGGACCTGCCTGTCCTGATGCGTCGCGTCGGTCAGATGGTGGCCAAGGCGCGCGCCATGGCCAACGAATTCCGATCAAGTTTCGACGAGATGGCGCGTCAGTCCGAACTGGACGACCTACGCAAGGAGGTCGAGGCGCTGCGGACGGGGCAGGGGGCTATGTATCCTCTGGGCGCCGAGGCGGACGCCGCCTTCAAGGACATAAACGCCGGATTGACCGGGCCGACTGCGGCGGCTGCCCTGCCTGCACCGGAGCCGGAGGCGCCAGTCATGACGCCTGCGGTCGACGAATGGCCGGACACGCCGGCGCCTGTTGAGCCCGTCACGGCGACGAAACCTAAACGAACAGCCCCCAAGGCAAAGACGGGGACGGCTGTCGCCGGATCGGCGACGGCCAAAACTCGCTCAGCCGCCAAACCCAAGGCCGCCGCGCCTGCGGCCAAGACCAAGCCTGTAACCGCCAAGTCCAAGACCTCGCGCAAGAAAGCCGCTGACCTGTGACGCCTTCCGATCGTGACGAGGCCGAGATCGAGGCGTCGCGCGCGCCTCTGATGGATCACCTGATCGAGCTGCGCGGGCGGCTGCTCATCTGTGTGGTGGCTTTCTTCCTGGCCTTCATCCTTTGCTTCGCCTTCGCCAATCAGATTCAGATTGCGCTGATCAAGCCGTATCAGGCCGCCGTGGCGATCCATGCCGCAGCTTTGGCGACCGGCGGGCACGCCAATCCCATCGAACTGATAGCGGTGATGACGGGAATCAGACCCTATCCGCCAGGGAGCGCCGCAGTTGTCCAACTGATCGCCACGGCGCCGCTGGAACAGCTCTTCACCAAGATGAAGATCGCGGCCTTCGGCGCGGCGGTCCTGACCTTCCCAGTCATGGCGTGGCAGATGTACCGGTTCGTGGCGCCGGGTCTCTATCGCAACGAGCGCGGGGCGTTTCTGCCGTTCCTGATCGCCGCGCCTGTGATGTTCTGCTTGGGCGGGGCGCTGGTCTATTACGTCATGCTGCCGTTCGTGATGCTGTTTTCGCTGAGCCAGCAGGTCGCCACCGACGGCATATCTGTGGCGCAAACCACCAAGATTTCCGACTACCTCAGCCTGGTGACCTCGCTGCTGCTCGCCTTCGGTCTTTGCTTCCAGCTTCCTGTGGTGACGACGCTGCTGGGCCTCGCCGGTCTGATCAGTTCCAAGGTCATGGCGGCCGGTCGGCGCTACGCCATCGTCGCTGTCGTCGTGGTCGCAGCCGTGGTCACGCCGCCCGATCCGATCAGCCAACTGATGCTGGCTGTGCCGCTGGTCATTCTCTACGAGATTTCTATCTGGTGCGTGCGACTGATCGAGCTGCGCCGCAAGAAGGCGGACGATCTGGAAGCCGAGATCGCTTAACGCCACGATGGCTTGTCGATCGCTGCTCGAAGCAGTCAGGCCATGCAAAAAGGGCCGGGGAGCGATTCCCGGCCCTTTGTCTTGACTGCGATCAGGTGATCAGCAGCTGTAGTACATGTCGAACTCGACCGGGTGCGGGTGCAGTTGCAGACGCATCACCTCTTCCATCTTCAGTTCGATGTAGCTGTCGATGAAGTCGTCATCCATGACGCCGCCCTTCTTGAGGAAGGCGCGGTCCTTGTCGAGGTTCTCGAGCGCTTCACGCAGCGAGCCGCAGACCTCGGGGATCGAGCCGCGCTCTTCCGGCGGCAGGTCGTAGAGGTTCTTGTCGGCGGGCGCGCCCGGATCGATCCGGTTCTCGATCCCGTCCAGGCCGGCCATGAGCAGGGCGACGAAGGTCAAATAGGGATTGCCCATCGGATCTGGGAAGCGGGCTTCCAGACGCTTGGCCTTGGGCGAGGAGACGTGAGGGATGCGGATCGAGGCCGAACGGTTGCGGGCCGAATAGGCCAGCTTCACCGGGGCTTCATAGCCGGGGACCAGACGCTTGTAGCTGTTGGTGGTCGAGTTGGCGAAGGCGTTGATGGCCTTGGCGTGTTTGATGATGCCGCCGATGTACCACAGACACTCCTGAGACAGACCGGCGTACTGGTCGCCGGCGAACTGGGGCTTGCCGTCCTTCCAGATCGACATGTGGACGTGCATGCCCGAACCGTTGTCCGCAAACATCGGCTTGGCCATGAAGGTCGCCGACTTGCCGTAGGCGTGGGCCACATTGTGGATCACGTACTTATAAAGCTGCAGGCGGTCGGCCATGGTCAGCAGGTCCGAGAACTTCAGGCCTAGTTCGTGCTGAGCCGGAGCCACCTCGTGGTGGTGCTTCTCGGGCTGAAGGCCCAGATCGCGCATGACGCCCAGCATTTCGCCGCGCAGGTCCTGGCCGGAATCGACCGGATTGACGGGGAAATAACCGCCCTTGGGCCCAGGGCGATGGCCCATGTTGCCTTCGGAATACTCAGCGCCGGTGTTGGCGGGCAACTCGGTCGAATCGTAGCTGTAGCCGGTGTCGTGCGGCTGGGTGGACCAGCGTACGTCGTCGAAGATGAAGAACTCGGCCTCCGGTCCGAAGAAGACCTGGTCGCCCACGCCCGACGACTGGACGTAGGATAGCGCCTTCTTGGCCATCGAGCGGCTGTCGCGGTTGTAGGGCTCGCCGGTGTCCGGGTTCAGCACGTCGCAGAACAGGAACATCGTCTTCTGCTGATAGAAGGGATCGATATAGGCCGTGGTCAGGTCCGGCTTCAGCAGCATGTCGGACTCGTTGATAGCCTTCCAGCCGGCGATCGACGAGCCGTCGAACATCGTGCCTTCGTTCAGGAAGTCCTCGTCGACCAAATCGACGTCGAAGGTGACGTGCTGCAGACGGCCGCGCGTGTCGGTGAAGCGGACGTCCACATATTGGACCTCCTCATCCTTGATCTCTTTGAGGATCTTGCTGGCGCTCATTCTCGGAAAGTCCTGTTCTTGTCGTTTGGGGAGGAGACCGGACAGCGACCCGAGGGCCGAGGGCCGGGGAGGGTAGTCAGGTCAGACGGCTTGGGCTCCGGTTTCGCCGGTGCGGATGCGGATCACCTCGGCGACATCGGACACGAAGATCTTGCCGTCGCCGATCTTGCCTGTGCGAGCCGAGGTCTGAATGGCCTCGACAACCGCGGGCGCGAGGTCGTCGGCGACGACTACCTCGATCTTGATCTTGGGCAGAAAGTCGATGACGTATTCCGCGCCGCGATACAGTTCGGAATGACCTTTCTGGCGACCATATCCCTTGGCCTCCAGCACAGTCATGCCTTGCACGCCCACGTCCTGGAGCGCCTCTTTGACGTCATCCAGCTTGAAGGGCTTGATGATGGCTTCGATTTTCTTCATGGCGACCCCGGAGCGGCGCACGGAATGCAGCGGCGCTCGGGCGCGAATGGGACACAGCAGGGCCGCTCAAAGCAAGCGATTTTCGCAGGCTGGCGAAGGATAATCGGAACGCGGATGATAGAAACCAACGACCCGGCGATCTGGCGCAATTTTCTGCCTTGGCCGAGCGCAGAAACGCACAAGCATACGCGCGGACGCTTGGCGGTCGTTTCAGGAAAGGCGCATCACACCGGCGCTGCGCGACTTGCAGCTCATGCGGGTCTCAGGATGGGCGCTGGAGTCGTGCGAATCCTCTGTCCGCCAGATGCGGCGTCGGTGATCGCGCCGGCTGTGCAAGCGGTGATGTTGAAGCCTTTTTCTTCACCCGAAAACTTAAGTCGGGAAGCCACCGGCAGTGACGCCATCGTGATCGGACCTGCCGCAGGGTTGGACGACGCGACGATCGCAAACATTCAGGCGCTTGGCTCGACCGGCGCCGTTTTGGTGATCGACGCGGATGGTCTGTCGGTCTTCAAAGGTCGGACTGCGGAACTATTCGCGGTGTTGGATCGTGACGATATCCTGACGCCGCATGAAGGTGAGTTTGAGCGACTTTTCCCAGGCCTGCTCGCCCAAGGTCGCGAAACGGCCGTTCAAGACGCGGCGCGAGAGGCACAAGCCACGATCGTCTTGAAGGGCGCCCAGACGCTGATCGCATCGCCTGATGGTCGCATCCGCCGAAATGAAAACGGCTCGCCGTGGCTGGCGACGGCCGGAACCGGCGACGTCCTGGCCGGCATGATCGGCGGATTGGCAGCCCAACGCATGGACAGCTTCGAGGCAGCCTGCGCCGCTGTTTGGCTTCATTCCGACGCCGCAGAGCGTTTCGGTCCGGGATTGACCTCGGATGACCTCTACGATGCCTTGCCGAAGGCATTGTTTGAGCAGTGGAGTGTCGGAAATCAAAAATGACCTTTCGAGTTTCGGTTCCGCATTTCTGGATTAATGAAAATCTCTAGATCCCGGCAGGATTCGCACATCACGGGGATGGCGATGGGGCGGATGGCGGGGTGTCTGGGGATGGGCGACGACGTCGGCGCGGGCGAGTTGGACCAAAGTATCGTGATCTTGAGATAGGCGTGACAGTTCGCTGGAGCGGTCGATGACGCGGCGGGCGACCAGGTGGACGACGCCTTCGGGGCTTTTCTCAACCACGCCCTCGACCGCCATCAGCTGGGCGGCCATGACCTCGCGGCGGAACTGTTCGAACATCCGCGCCCAGAGGACAACGTTGATGATGCCAGTCTCGTCTTCCAAGGTGACGAAGATGGTGTTGCCCTTGCCGGGACGTTGACGCACCAGAACCACGCCGGCGACCTGCACCAGGGCGCCGCCGTGACGGGCTTCGGTCCGGGCGCAGGTCAGCAGGCCTTCGGCGTCGAAGATGGTGCGCAGGATGGCCATGGGGTGCGCCTTCAGCGACAGGCGCAGGGTTTGGTAGTCGGCGGCGACATGCTCGCCTAAGGCCATGGTCGGCAATCGCGCGTCGGGTTCGGCGCCAAGCTCGCGCGCATGGGCGGCGGCGAACAACGGCAGGGGCGCGTCGTCAGGCAGGCGTCGCACGGCCCAAAGGGCTTCACGCCGGTCCAGCCCCAACGATCGGAAAGCGTCTGCGTCGGCCAGCTTGCGCATGGCGGCCGACGGCAAGGCGACGCGGCGGGCCAGAGTTTCGATGTTGGACAGAGAGAAGGCGCGGGCGGCGGCGAGCGCCTCTGCCCAGTCTTCGCGGAAGCCGTCGATCTGGCGCAGGCCGATCCGCAACGCCGGCGTCCTGTCCGAACCTTCCAGACTGTTGTCCCAACCGCTGTAAGAGACATCTACCGGCCGCACCTCGACGCCGTGTTCGCGGGCGTCGCGCACGATCTGGGCCGGGGCGTAGAAGCCCATCGGCTGGCTATTCAGCAGGGCGCAGGCGAAGGCCGCCGGATAGTGGCGTTTGATCCATGAGGAGACATAGACCAGTTGGGCGAAAGAGGCGGCATGGCTTTCCGGAAAGCCGTAAGAGCCGAAACCCTTGATCTGGTCAAAGCAACGCTGGGCGAAGGTCGGGTCATAGCCGCGTTCGATCATGCGGCCGACCATTCGATCCTCATAGGTGTGCAGGGTGCCGTCGCCCCGGAAGATGCCCATGGCCTTGCGCAGACCATTCGCTTCCTTCTCGTTGAACTCGGCCGCGACCATGGCGACCTTCATCGCCTGTTCCTGAAACAGGGGAACACCCAAGGTCTTTTCCAGAACCCGTTTTAGCTCGTCCTGAGGATACTGCAGTCGAGGCTTGGAATAGTCCGGCTCCTCCAGCCCGTTGCGGCGGCGCAGATAGGGGTGAACCATGTCGCCCTGGATCGGACCGGGTCGGACGATCGCCAGCTGAATCACCAAATCGTAGAGGCGGCGTGGCTTCAGACGGGGCAACATGTTGATCTGGGCGCGGCTCTCGACCTGGAAGACGCCGATGGAGTCGCCCTTGCACAGCATGTCGTAAACGGCCGGATCATCACGCGGAATCGTATGCAGCGCCCAATCGTCGCCGTGATGAGCGCGGATCAAGTCGAACGCCTTGCGGATGCAGGTCAGCATGCCGAGCGCCAGCACATCGACCTTCATCAGGCGGAGTGCATCAATGTCGTCCTTGTCCCATTCGATGAAGGTGCGATCCGGCATGGCGGCATTGCCGATAGGGACCAGTTCGTCCAGCCGGTCCTGGGTCAGGACGAAGCCTCCGACGTGCTGGGACAGGTGGCGGGGAAAGCTCAACAGCCGCATGGCCAGCTTCACCGCACGCTGGATCATGGGATTGGCGGGGTCCAGACCAGCCTGTTCGACATGGCGTTCGCCGATCTCACTGCCCCAACTGCCCCATTGGCTGGAGGCCAGACGTGCGGTCACGTCCTCGGTCAGGCCCAGCGCCTTGCCGACGTCACGGATGGCGCTCTTGGGACGATAGCGGATCACGGTGGCGGCGATACCGGCGCGCGCGCGGCCATAGCGTTCGTAGATGTGCTGGATGATCTCCTCGCGTCGCTCGTGCTCGAAATCGACGTCGATGTCGGGCGGCTCGCCACGGTCGGTGGAAAGGAAGCGTTCGAACAGCAGGTCGGATTCCGCCGGGTCCACCGCCGTGATGCCGAGTACGTAACAGACAGCCGAGTTGGCCGCCGAACCTCGACCCTGGCACAAAATCCGCTTGTCGTTCGCTACCCTCACGATGTCATAGATGGTTAGGAAGTACGGCGCGTAGCCGGCCTTTGCGATGAAGATCAGCTCTTTATCCAGCAGCGCCTTGACCTTGTCGGGCACGCCGTCGGGATAACGCATCTCGGCGTGTCGCCAGGTCAGCTGTTCCAGCCAGCCCTGCGGCATCTCATCAGGCGGGGTTGTCTCCTTCGGATACTGGTAACTGATATCGCCCAGATCGAAGCCGATGCGAGACAAGACGTGCTGGGTCTCGACCAGCGCCTCGGGCGCATCGCGGAACAGGCGGGCCATCTCGTCGGGCGGTTTCAGCCAGCGCTCGGCATTGGCGTTCAGACGTCGGCCTGCGTCCTCGATGGTCACGCCTTCGCGAATGCAGGTCATCACGTCCTGCAGATCGCGTTGGATCGGGTCGTGATAGAGGACATCATTGACGGCCAGAAGCGGTGCGCCGCTTCGCTCTGACAGTGTTTTCAGCCGGGCCAGTCTTCGACGGTCGTCGCCGTTGCGCCCCATCACCGCGCCCAGCCAGACTGCGCCGGGCGATGCATAGGTCAACTTTGCCAAGACCTGATCGATGCCGTTCAACCGTTCGCCCGGCATGAGGATCAGCAGCAGATCCTCGTGCGCGGCCAGCAGATCGCGCAGTCCGATCTCGCACTGCCCCTTCACCGCCCGGCGATTGCCCAAGGTCAGCAGCCGCGTCAGTCGCCCCAGCCGGCGCGCGTCTCGGGATAGGCGAGGATGTCGGGCGTCCCGTCGTTGAAGACCAGACGCGCGCCGGTCGCCAGTTTGAACGTCGCGGCCCGATCCTTGACCATCTGTGACAGGGCTGGATCGTTCAGCGGATCCTCGACATAGGTCACTTCGCCCGGCTCGCCGCCGTCGCGCACGACATCGGGCGGCGACAGGCCGTCCTCGCGGATGGTCCGCAGGGCGCTCCAGGCCCGCACAACGCCGGAGACCGTGTTGCGATCGGCCAGTCCCAGCCCCGTATGCCCTCTCAGGATCGCGGTCAGCACGAGATCTTTCGGATGCGACGCCCCGCGCAGGAAGGAAAAGTTGCTGGTCGCCGCCAGCTCGGCATAGGCGGGCGCGGTCAAGCGAACAGGCCGTGGACGAACCACCGCGGCTCGTCGGTCTCGCCATACAGGCCCTGACGGAACAGCCAGAAACGGCGGTCCTCGCGGTCCTCGACGCGGTAATAGTCGCGGGTCTTCTGATCCGGCGCGCGCCACCATTCGCCGCCGATCCGCTCTGGTCCCTCGGCCAAGGCCACCTCATGCAGAACCCGGCGCCATCGGAAACGCAGGGGCGAACCGTCCGGCACCTCCGCCAGGGTTTCCACCGGCTGGGGCGGGTCGAACATCTGCAAGGGCCGCAAGGGCGGATCGTCGGGATCGAGATCCGGCCAGTCATGAGCCGTTCGCAGCGCGTTCATCGTCGCCGGGACCAACCGTCCGGCGCGCTCGGGGATGTGCGACCCTAGAGGTTCGAAACTCAACACCGCCTCGGGGCCCAGCCGCGCCGTCAATCGGTCGATCAGACGACTGAAATCCTCGCCGTCGGGGCTGTCGCCGTCGAGGCCGCGCTGAACCGGTTTCAACGTCTGGGTTTCCAGAACCGATAGCCGCATCTGATCGAAACCGAAGCCGGGATCCAGCGGGCTTGCCAAGGCCGCCAACCGTTCGCGAAACAGACGCAGCACCGTGTCCACATCGCGTGTCGGACGGCCTGTCCTCGCGACGATGCGGCGAACTTGGCCATCAACGCGGTAGAAGCCGGCCTCGAACGCCCGCCCGCCCTGGCCCGCCCGGTCCAGGCGATCGGCGGTGTCGATCAGCAGGTCGGACAGGACGCGATCCACGTCCGCGTCGGTGAGAATGGGTTCGAAAAAGACTCGATCCACGATGATGGGGGGCGGCAGTCGGTGCGGGGTGATGCGGACATCTTCATCGCCGAGCACACGAGCCAGATGTGAAGGGAAGTCCGTCCCAAAGCGGGCCGCAAGAGGCGCGCGCGGCCGGTCGTCCAGATCGGCGATCCGCTTGAGGCCGGCGCGCTGCAGCGCCTGGGCGTCACGCTCCGGCAACTCTAGCGCCGTGATCGGCAGCCGACGCACCGCCTGTCGATCCTCGCCCGAAGCGAAAAGGCCACCCCGCCCGAAACGAGCGAGGGCGCGCGCCGCCTGGGGTGTGGACGCCAAGGCGCTGCGGGCCTCCAGGCCGATGCGCCCTGCACGCTGGTGCGCGGCGCGCACCAAGCCAGCCTCGCCGCCGAACAGATGGGCGCAGCCGGTGACGTCCAGCAACAGACCGTGCGGCGCATCCTCGGCGATCATGGGCGTGAAGCGGCCGAAATCCTCCAGCACCTGTAGCAGCAAGGCAGAATCCGCCACGGACCTATGGACGATGGTGCGCAGGGACGGCGTTCGCGCCCTCGCGTCGGCCAGAGTCAGTCCGGGCGTCAGCCCCGCCCTTGCCGCCGCCGGATCGACAGCCGCCAGACGCAGGGTGCCGCCGACCTTCTCGACCAAGACGACCGGCGCGGGATCAGACCCAGTCTCGAGCGACGCGTCGCCCGCTCTGGCCACACGCCTGAGCCGGTCGCTGGGCAGCCACGGGAACCAAAGCGCCAGATAGCGGCGCCGGTTCACGAAACGATCTGGCGTCACGATCCCACTCCAAGATCCAATTTTTCAGTTCGCCCCCGCCACGCCGCCGCAGCAGGGTAAGTGAGAAAGATGGATGACCAGGCGCGCCTCCAGCCAGAGAGGCGGAGGCTGTGGCCTTCACAGACCATCTTGTCTCTGCCGCACTGGGTGATGGCTCGGCTCCAGCACGCACACAGAAAAGCGTTGCGCCTCCCAACTTGGCCGCCAAAGCAAGGCGTCGACTCGAGTTCAACGAGAAGGCTTTAGAATTGCCCCAAGCGCTAATAACAATAGATCCGACAGGAGGCGATTTTAGTTATTCCTCACCAATAATGAGGAGACTTTTTATATTTTGGGCTTTGACTAGCAAAACTCTAGATGAATCAATCCCAATTTCTTCAACGCCAACGCCAACGCCATAGGGAGTCCCATGTTCTGAAGCCATCATTGCATCCAATGCCCAGACAACATGCTGTCCATTTGCGGAAAGCATTCCGACCGCCAAGGCAAAGGCGTTTACCGCAACTGCGTCTGCGGCACTGGCTGCATAGAGTTCGTGAATCGCTTCCCGCTTAAAAGCACCAGAAAGCAGTCCAGGCATCTGTTTTAAATGACGAACTTCTGGACAGCCTTTGTCTAAGGCCCTCAGTCGCTGCCGGACAAAGGGTATACGTTCAGCCCTGCACATGTTCTCCATTTGTTCTTTCTTGCACTGTGCAGAGAGCCTTCGTCAAGCCGCTATGTGGCGGCCAGATCGGGCATGACGCGCGCGCCAGACTAAATCTGAACCGATCGCGGGACACAAAACGTCATGCATCCGTTCAGCAACCGATGCCTCGATAAAGACCCATCTTCATGCCCACAAAACGCGTGAATTATGATCAACGGTGAGCAAGGACGGGGTTCTAACGCTGTCGCTTGCAGAGACTGTGCTGGATGATCCGGCATTCGACGAAATCATTGTCCGTGTCGAGGCGGCGCCCATCAATCCCAGCGATCTCGGTTTGCTGCTTGGTCCGGCGGATGCAGCTTCTGTCCGTAGGGATGTGTCGGACGGCGCCCCCCAGCTTAGCCTCGATATTCCACCAGCGCGGATGGGCGGCATGGCTGGCCGGATCAACCAGTCGCTTCCGGTCGGCAACGAAGGGGCAGGGACCGTCATCGCCGCCGGTGATCAAGCGAAGGACTGGATCGGGCGTCGGGTCGGCATTATCGGGGGCGGCATGTACGCCGATCTGAGAAAGATCAAAACACGCAATGCCCTGCCGCTTCCCGAAGGTGTGACGGCCGCCCAAGGCGCAGCCTTGACAGTCAATCCCATGACGGCGCTCGGATTTGTTGAAACCGCTCGGGCCGAGGGACATTCCGCGGGCGTCCCTACTGCGGCCGGATCCAGCCTGGGCCAGATGCTCCAGCGGATTTGCGCCCAAGACGGTGTGCCACTCGTCAATATCGTGCGTTCTGAAGATCAGTTGCGACTGCTGAAGGACGCGGGGGCGACCCATGTCCTGAACAGCCGCGAAGATGATTTTCGAACACAACTCACCGACGCGGTCACTGAAACCGGCGCCACTGTCGCGTTCGACGCCATAGGCGGCGGATCGCTGGGCGGCGAAATCATGCACGCGATGGAACGTGGCGCAGTCAACCATATGACCGAATACAGCCGATATGGCTCATCAACATTCAAACAGCTCTACGTCTACGGCGCGCTCGATACTTCGCCGATGATTCTGAATCGTCTTGCTTTTGGTTCCAGTGGAGCGTGTCCTGGTGGCTATTGACGCCTTTCATGCAGAAGGTTGGTCCCGATACCGTGTCGAGAATGCGCAAACGCCTCTTTGACGACCTGACCACCACATTCGCGACGCGCTACACACGCACAATAGGACTTGCTGAAGCGCTCGACCCAGAAACTCTGCTTGCTTACGAGCGGAAGGCGACGGGAGAGAAATTCCTGATCGATCCAACTACAAACTGAAGGCTAGAATTTCACATACCGCACAGTTTCGGAAGCTGTTGCATCAGTAACTCTCTGAATTGACGCCAAAATTATTGTAATTTGAGAGAAGGGTCCGTTGCATTCGGCGACGGCGCTTCTGTTGCAAACCCGAAGGCGCTCGGATGGCTGCAGAGGCGCGATGGCCACGAAAACCTGAGGTGTAGATAGGTTGTGGATAAACGCCAGAGCGAGACGGATGTCCGCTTCTGACTCTTGGTTGACCTTCCACCTGTCCGCTTTCGGGCTGCATCCGAACCAAACCCAGTGAGCCTCTTGCTGATTGAGGGTGGCGGTTCGGAAAGACTGGCCCCCCGGCTCGGAAGATGAAGGATCAAGCCACGTCTCAGGCTAATAATAGAGCCGCCTTCAACGCATCCTAGGTGATCGGCTTGGTCAGGGTGGCGTGGGCCCCCAGGCCGGAGGCCATCTGCAGGATCGGGCCGGGGCCCAGCCGGCCGCCGCCGGTGATGGCGACCACCCGCATGATCTCCCTCAGATGCCGGGTCTCGAGGATGAAGTTCAGGCCGTCGCGATCGGGCATCAGGATGTCGACAACGACCGCGTCAGGCTCCCAGGTCCGCACGATTTCCAGACCCTCATAGACCGAAGCGGCGGTCATGACCTGGTAACCCATGCGCTTCAGCATATCCTCCAGATGGCCCAGCATCAGGGGATCGTCCTCGATGACACACACTTTCACGGTCAACCTGCGGATGTATCTGCCTTTGCGGTTTAACCGATGACTCCCGTCGCGCGTCAATCCGAAAAACGGCGATACCAGCTGGTGGTCTCCCTTGCGGCCGCCATTTTCAGCGTTCTGCTGGTGTTGACCGGGGTAGAGCTCAGGCGAGAGTTCGCCAGCGCCGGGGCCTTGCGGGCGGCGGTGCAGCGGTCCTACGACACCCGCCTCCAGATTCAGTCGGTGTTCTCGCTGATGCAGGACGCGGAGACCGGCCAGCGGGGGTACATCATCACCGGCAACGCCAGTTTCCTCGAACCCTACGATCACGCGCTGGATCGTCTTGATAGCCAGATGACGGCGCTGGGCGGCCTCTACGAAGGCAATGCCGAGCAGACCGGGAACTATCGGAACCTGTCACGCCAGATCGCCCGGAAGCGGCAGGTCATGCAACGCTCGATCAGCCTGCGGCAAGGCGGTGACGCCGCGGCCGCCTCCGCGCAGGTCTCGACCGGCGAGGGCAAGGCCGCCATGGACGATATCCGCCGGGTGGTGGATCACATGACCCGATACGAGGCCAATCATCTGGCCCAGCTGTCCGACAGGGCCCAAGGCCGCACGGCGCGAACCGAAATCCTGGTGGTGGCCCTGTTCCTCGCGCTGGTGCTGACAGCAGCGGGCGCGGCGTTTCTGGTCTGGCGCTATCTGGCCACGCGCGGCGCACTGCTGGAACGCCTGGAGGCGGCCGCGGCGCGGCATGCCGCCACCCTGGACAGCGCCTTCGACACCATCATCACCCTGAACCCCAGCGGCAGCATCGAGACGCTCAATCCGGCGACCGAACGGATGTTCGGCTGGCGCGCGGAAGACCTGGTCCGGCGCGACGTTGGCGTCCTGATCGATCTGGCGAATAACGGCGAAGGCTCGTTCCTGGACCGTCTGGGCGCCAGCCAGGGCGCCTTGGGCGACGGTCTGCTGCGGGAGCTGAACGGCAAGCGGCGGGACGGGCAGACCTTCGCGGCCGATGTGGCGCTCGGCGCCATGGACCTGCCGACCGGGCGACATGTTGTGGCGGTGGTGCGCGACATCACCGAGCGGCGGCGGGTGGCCGAGATGAAGGACGCCTTCGTCTCGACGGTCAGTCACGAACTCCGGACGCCGCTGACCTCCATCGCCGGGTCGCTGGGCCTGCTGGCCGGTGGAGCCGGGGGGGAGCTTCCGGACAAGGCCGCGCGCCTGATCGGCATCGCCCATTCCAACAGCCAGCGGCTGGTGCGGCTGATCAACGACATCCTGGATGTCGAGAAGCTGGAGTCCGGCAAGCTGATCTTGGCCATGTCGCCGCTCGACCTGAGGGAGATCGCCGCGCGGTCGATCGACGGCGTTCGGGGTTACGCGGATCAGCTCGGCGTCTCGCTGAGTCTCGGCGAGGGTGATCCGGCCCCGGTGCGGGGCGATGCGGACCGGCTGATCCAGGTGGTGACCAACCTGCTGTCCAACGCGGCGAAATTCTCGCCCGCCGGCGGGGAGGTCGCGGTGACTGTCAATCCCGAGGCCCGGATCGCACGCCTCAGCGTCACCGACCACGGTCCAGGCATTCCGGAGGCCTTCCGCTCGCGCATCTTCGGCAAGTTCGCTCAAGCGGACTCGACGGACACCCGGGCCAAGGGCGGGACGGGGCTGGGCCTCGCCATCGCCCGTGAGATCGCCGAACGCCACGGCGGGCGGCTGTGGTTCGAGTCCGCCGAGGGAGACGGCGCCACCTTCCATCTGGACCTCCCGCTCGATCTGCCTGAACAGGCCAGCAGCCGGGGCGTGGGCCGCATCCTGATCTGCGAGGACGATCCGGACGCCGCCAGGATCCTTGCCGAGATGGTGGCGCAGGAGGGTTATGACGCCGACGTCGCCGCCACCGCCCGCGAGGCCCTGACCATGGCCCAGGCCGGGCGCTATGCGCTGGGGCTGGTCGACCTTCATCTGCCGGACGCGGACGGCGTCAGTCTGATCCGGGCTCTGAAGGCCGGCGAGGACACGCGCGCCATGCCCGTGATCGTGGTGTCCGGCGACGTCGCCCGCGGCAAGGTGAGGGGACGGTCGCTCGAGGTGGCGGACTGGATGGAGAAGCCGGTCGATCCATCGCGTCTGCGCCTGGCGGTGCAGGCCCTCGCCCGGGCGGACGCCAAGCCGGTCGTGCTGCATGTGGACGATGATCGCGACATTCTGGAGGTGACGCGACAGGCCCTGACCTCAGTCGAGGTTCGCGGCGTCGAGAGCCTCGCCGAGGCGCGTGAGGCCCTGCAGGACCGCCGTCCGGACCTCGTGATCCTCGATCTGGGGCTGCCGGACGGGCATGGTCTGGACCTGC
The DNA here is from genome assembly GCF_027886425.1 of Brevundimonas vesicularis. Lineage (NCBI taxonomy): Bacteria > Pseudomonadati > Pseudomonadota > Alphaproteobacteria > Caulobacterales > Caulobacteraceae > Brevundimonas > Brevundimonas vesicularis. The sequence goes on from NZ_CP115671.1 coordinate 1,979,119, forward strand.
TGCCGGAACTGACAGATAAGGAGGGGCGAACCATCCCCGTGGTCATCTATTCCGCGCAGGATACGGACCGTCAGGCGGCGCCGGCGGTTCAGGCGGTGCTGACCAAGTCTCGGATGTCCCTGACCCAGCTGGCGCGGACAGTTCGTCGCCTGACCCGTAGTTCCGGAGGCTGCTCATGAGCACCGCACTGACCGTTCTTCATGTCGACGACGAGGACGACATCCGCGAGGTGGCGGCGTTCGCGCTGGAGCTGGACCCGGGCATAAGCCTGACCTCGGCGGCCTCCGGACAGGCGGCGCTGTCGGTTCTGGACGGCGGCCTGCGCCCGGACGTCATCCTTCTGGACGTGATGATGCCTCACCTCGACGGGCCCGGCACGCTGGGGTGTCTGCGGGAGCGGCCCGAGCATGTGCAGACCCCGGTCATCTTCATGACCGCGCGGGCGCAATCAGGTGAGGTTGATCACTACCGGGCGCTTGGAGCGCTCGACGTCATCATCAAGCCGTTCGATCCGATGACCCTGGCCAAAGACGTGCGGGCCATTCTCGCGGCCCGGCGATGACGGACGTCCTCCCGGCCTTGCGGGCGCGCTTTCTGGAGCGTTGCGCCGGTGATGTGGTGCGGCTTGAGGACCTGCTGGCGCGCGATGACCTCGGCGCTGAAGCGCTAAGCAGTCTGGTGCACAGCTTGTCGGGCGCGGCGGGCACCTTCGGCTTTCCGGAGATCAGTCTGGCCGCCGGCGCGGCGGACGACGCGTTCGCCGCGGGCGGGACACCGTCACCCGACGAAATCCATCACCTGATCCGGACCTTGGAGGCGGCGCTGGTCACACCGGAGGGCTGAAGCCCCGGCGGGTCATCGTTCCCCACGATTGGCTACGGCGCAGGTACTGCCAGACGCCGCGCAGGCGCCAGAGGTTGTTCAGCTGGCGGTAGCCGAAATTCTCAAGCACCGCGATGCCGGTCAGCAGCAGGAGGTCCCGGGCGCGCGGGAACCTGCGCAACTCGGATTCCTCGAGCGCCAGCGCGCCGACCGAAATCACCACGCCGAAGGTGAAGCTGACCGCCAGGAAGGCCAGCAGGTACTCGAGCGACAGCAGGCCCAGCACCCAGAAGGCCGGAATCAAAATGTAGCCCAGCATCTCGACGATCGGGCCCAGCACATCCACGAGGAAGATGTAGCCGAAGCCGACGGGCCCCAGTCGGCCGTAACGGGGTCGGAACATCACATCCCAGTGCCGCTCGAAGGTTTCCAGCGCGCCGCGATGCCAGCGGGCGCGTTGACGGCCCAGCACCCTCAAGTCCTCGGGCGCCTCGGTCCAGCAGACAGGCTCCGGCACGAAGGCCACCCGGTACGGGCGGCCCTGGTTGCGCATCAGCCGGTGCAGCTTGACCACCAGCTCCATGTCCTCGCCGACCGTCCCGTGGGTATAGCCGCCCGCCTCGATTACGCGCGCCCGCCGGAACAGGCCGAAGGCGCCGGAGATGATGGTCAGGGTGTTGATCCGACTCCAGGCGAGCCGGGCCATCAGGAAGGCGCGCAGGTATTCCACCGTCTGCAGCAGGGCCAGCAGGTTGCGGGGCGGGCGCACCTCCAGAACTCGCCCGTCGCGAATGACGCAGCCGTTCGCGATCCGGACGGTGCCGCCGACGGCGACCGTACGCTCCGGGTCCTCCACAAAGGGACGGACGGCGCGCAGCAGGGCGTCAGGCTCCAGCAGAGAGTCGGCGTCCATCGAGCAGAAGATGGGCGCCCGGGACACGTTGATCCCGGCGTTCAGGGCGTCCGCCTTGCCGCCGTTTTCCTTGTCCACCACGATCAGGCGAGGCTGGTGCGTCGCCGCGTAGACGCCCCGGATCGGCTGATGGTCCAGCGCCTGGTCATAGTGCCGTTGGACGAGCTTCAGCTCATACGCGTCGATCAGCACCTGCAGGGTGGCGTCCTTCGACCCGTCGTTGATGACGATCACCTCGAAGCTGGGATAGCGGAGCGACAGCAGGGAGCGCACGCTCTGAACGATCGTCATCGCCTCGTTGTAGGCGGGCGCCAGCAAGGCGATCGGGGGCGAGGCTTCCGCATAGCGTCGCCACAGGACCGCGGGCTGGGGAATCGGGGGACGGGTCGCCAGCGCCCGGGCCGCCAGCAACAGCTGGAACATATAGATGAGGTTCTGGGCCACCCCCGTTCCGATGACGAACAGGGCGATGGAGCGGGCGAAACCGACCATCAGGACGGCGATCTCGTGGGTCACGACGTCGCCTCCGAGAGGCCGCGTTCCGCCAGAACCAGCGAGGCGGCGCGCCGCATGAGGTCCTGATCGGCTCGGGCGGCGATCCGCAGGCTGGCGACGCCCTTGTCGCCCAGCATGGTCAGTGCCTCGCCGGCCCGGAACCGCACCCACCAGGCGGGATCGGCCAGGGCCTGGACCAGAAGGGGCGCGGCCTCGAGCAGGCCGATGCGTCCGGCGGCCTCGCATGCGGCGGACCGGACTTCCCAGATCTCGTCTTCCAGCGCGGTCATCATCGCCGGCGCGGCTGCGGGATGGCCGAGCACGCCCAGCGCGCGGATGGAGGCGATCCGGAGTTCGAGCTCAGGCGCAGCCGCGTTGCGCATCAGGGGTTCGACGGCGCGGTAGTCGCCCGCTGCACCCAGAGCATCCGCCAGAAGGGCGCGGGTCGCCGCCGGCGCGGTCGACAGCATGAAGGCGTCCAGCGCCTGGGCCGGCGCGGCCTCGGCCGCGCGCCGGATGACCGGTTCGTACAGCAGCGAGTCCTGCAGCCCACCCGCGGCGATGTCGTTCAGCAGAGCGTTCAAAGGCGGGGCGGCATCCAGATCAAGCAGCGAGATCAGGATGGCGACCCTCAGGTCGCCGTCACGCGAGCGTTGAAGGACGCCTCGCAGGGCGTCCACCGTCGCCGTCTCGGGAAAGGCGCAGAGGGCCTCGGCCGATGCGATCCGGCCGGCCTTGCTGCCGCGATCCAGACGCGCCCGCAGCCGGTCGGGGACGCCCATCCCGACCAAAACCTCGATCAGCCGTTCCCGCTCCGCGCCACGGATTAGACCCAGCACATCCAGCACGGCCTCGGCCATTAACCGCGCGCGGCGCCGGTAGGGCTTCAGGCGCATGAGCGCTTCGAGGTCGCCGCCGAGGATATCGAGGAATGCGGTGCGTACGCGGGCCTGGTCCGCGGCGCGGCGGGCGTCGCCGCGTTCCCGGAACAACCGGGCGATGATCAGCCCGAACATCCACGCGACCGCCGCCAGCCCCATGACCAGCGAACCTGCCCACAGGAGACCCAGCAGGCTCACCAGAAGCGCCAGCCAAGCCCGAGGCTGATCGCCTCGCGGTCATAGGCCCCGCGGTCCTCCTTCAGGACGCCGAAACGCAGACTGGTCCGGTCCGTCAGATCGACTTCGCCGCCGAGGCTGATGGCGCTGACGTCGACGGTCACGCCTTCGCTGGTTTCCGGTGCATCAGCGTGATCCAGACGGAGCCGCACACGGTCGGTGGCCGCCCACTGGACGCTGACGGCATAACCGTCCCGCCGTTGATCGGTTTCGTCCCAGACATTGATCCAGCGCGCGGCCAGCCGTAGGCGGCCATCGGCCAGCTGGGCGGCCAGACCGGGCTGCAGGCTGTTCACCGTCCCGCTGGCGAAGCGCGCGGTGGAGGCGTCCAGCGTCGCGCTGATCCCGCCGCTCAGGGGGACGTCGGCGCCCGCCCGCAGCGAGGCTTCCGGCCGGTAATCGGCCTCCACCGCAGCGCCCAAGGCCACATAGACGCCGCCGGCTCCGATACGGTGGTCCAGGCGCCCCTCAAGGAAGACGTCGTCCTGACCGAACCGTTCGGTCCACTCGGCCGCGGCGCCGAAGCTCCACCGGTCATTCAGCGTCCGCACCGCGCCCAGGCGGGCCTCGCTCCAGTCCGGAAGGCCTGCGCCGAGGCGGCTGCGGGAGACGTCGAAATCCACTCTCCAGACGGCCGGCAGCCCGAGAGTCGGCCTCAGCGCGCGGACATCGGGACGGTCCGGCGCGGCGGCCAGCGCCCGTCCCGCCTCGACCCGGGCCTGTGCGAGATCGCCCCGGCGTTGCGCGGCACGGGCCAACCCGACGCGGGCGTCGACATAGTCCGGTGCGGCGTCCAGAACCGCGCGGAAATCCGCCTCGGCCTCGATGGACCGATGCAGCGCCAGCAGGGCGAGCGCGCGGTTCAGGCCGGCGTCCACATCTCCGGGACGGGACTGAAGGACGCGATCCAGTTTCTCCAGGGCCGCTTCGTTGCGTCCCGCCCGCCGATCCGCGACCGCCGCTTCATACAGCGCCGTCGGGTCGATGCGGACCTCAGCCGGGACGTCTTGAACGATCATGCCCCTGCTCCATCTGCGCCGTGGCCAGCAGGCGTCGGATACGCTGCACCAGTTCGTCGGGAATGAAGGGCTTGGCCAGATAGTCGGCGGCGCCCAGTTGCAGCCCGCCGACCACATCCTGTTCCCGCTTCAGGGCGGTCAGCATGATCACGGGGATGTCGCGCGTACCGGCGCCGGCCTTGAGCCTGCGCAGCACCTCGAACCCGTCCATCACCGGCATCATAGCGTCGAGAACGATCAGATCGGGCGCATGATCCCTGACCATGTCCAGAACCTCGCCGCCATGCTCGGCCGCGAAGATCTGGTGATCCTCCGCCGCCAGCTTGTGCTGCAGCAAGGCCCGCAGTAGCGGGTCATCGTCCGCGATCAGAATGCGCGCCATTACTCGCTCCATAACTGGCCCGCCCGAACCTGGCGGCATGATGCAGTTGAGAGTGTGAATCAAGCCCTAGGGAAGAGACCACAATGCCGGTCGTCTGAAACGCAGGACGTTTCGGGAAGCTCACGCGACAATGCATTTCTCAAGGCGCCCTATGCCGCTCCAGGGTTCGACCGGGGTCCCGATTACGTCCGATGTCCCGCGGGGAGCCAACGTCCGCTCATGGCGCATCAGCGCTGTCTGAAGCGTATGGTGAGGAGGGGGGCGTTGATCGTGGGAGGTGGCCATGAGCCAGCCCGATCTTTTTTGTCTACCTCGTAAGCCCTGGAATACTGATCGGATGACTGGAGCCGAGACTCCACTCAAGCCTAAGCACATCTGGGCAATCCGACAGCATCTCAAATCGGTTGGATCGATCCGGGATCTGGCGATGTTCAACATCGCGCTGGACGCGAAGCTCCGAGGCTGTGATCTGGTGAAGCTTCGGCTAGCGGATATCGCTCAAGGCGGAGCCATTCGCCAGCGCTCGACCATCATTCAGCAAAAGACAGGTCGCCTGGTCCCGTTCGAGATAACTGAGGCCGCGAGGGAGGCGCTAGCGCATTGGCTGGAGCGCCGGGGGCGCCGACGCGACGACTGGCTGTTTCCCAGCCGTAGCAAAGAGGGCGCGCACATAGGCACGCGCCAGTATGCTCGGCTGGTCGATACCTGGGCAAGAATGATCGACCTAAACCCAAGTGCGTATGGGACCCACAGCCTGCGACGGACAAAGGTAGCGTTGATTTACAAAAAGACCGCAAATCTGCGCGCGTGTCAGCTTCTGCTCGGTCACGGAAAGCTGGAAAGCACCGTTAGATACCTCGGCATCGAAGTCGATGACACATTGGAGATATCGGAACAGATCGACCTCTGAGCCGGCTTTCGGGCAGTTCTTTGGAGAGCGGACTGTCCAAAAGTCCGCTTAGGGTGGGGAGCAGACCTTATCATGCCGCTTGCCACAATCATTTCAAGGGCGTCTCAGCTATCACAACGGCGAGATCTTCTTCGATAAAAGGTGCGAGAAACGCTCTTACAGGCCGGTTGAAACAGTCGATCCACGGCAGATTGTTGAAGTAGAACGACCAGAAATCTCGGCCCTCCACACTTGCGGCGAAAGACTTTAGAGCTAGTAGATCGGGAACACTCAGCCGCTGCGCTAGCGGCTCAGCAACGCACTGGATCGCTTGGTCGATTAGCGCGTCAGGCGTTGCAATCGCCCTATCCGCCAACCGTTCCGACAGTCGGAAGTCGCGATCATACAGGTTCGCGCCACGCGCATTCAGCGTTTCCCCCGACAGGCGCGCAGCGGCCATTTTAATCCCGTGGCGGTATTCGGGTGTGTAAGCCTGTCTAGGAAATAAAGCGGCGGCAGCGGCGCGGCGCTCAGATCCAGGATCTTGCGGCAGGGCTGGCGGGATCGGAGCCACTTGAAGGCTCAGGGTGAAAATAAGGGCTGCAATCATTCTTTGGAACTACTGCGCGCTTTGACTGTCCGCAACGGGTGGATCTTGCCGTGGCATGTACTGACATTTGTCAAAGTCACTCGTCAGTCACTCCACTATCGAGCTTCTGAAGCATACCATCGCTATAGCAATCGTTGCGATGATGGTCGGAGCTGAGGTTGGGTCGTTAGAGTTGCTTGTGCAGTGTCCAACCTGTGATTACGGAAATCGAGATGCGGAATGGTTCGAGTATCGAAAGGCGCACTTCTGGCGATGGTGCTTTTACCCACGGCGGGTGCGATGACTGAGCAACGGGGTCGGATCACCGGCATCGGCGGTGTCTTTGTCAAAAGCGCCGACCCAACGGCCCTGGCTGCGTGGTATCGCGAGGTGCTGGGCCTTGACGTCGCTTCATGGGGTGGGGCGGCCCTGGCTTATGACGCGCCCGGCCATCCGCCTAAGGTGTCGTGGATGGCGTTTCCGCAGGCCAGCGATCACATGGCGCCGTCTTCACGTGAATTCATGGTCAACTTTTCCGTTGACGACATGGACGCGATGATTGCGCGGCTCAGGGCGAACGCTGTATCCGTTCTGGCGCACGATGAAGACAATCCGTTCGGCCGCTTCATATGGATCCAGGATCCAGACGGTACGAAGATCGAGTTGTGGCAGCCGAAATAGACTCGGCCGGTGGACAGGAGTCGGGCTAGGCGCTGCGCCAAGGCGTCAGCACCGTATAGCAGTTAACCTCCCGGGCGCCCGACCTTGCCGCGCGAATCAGGTTGCGATCGGCGAGGTGGCGCACCGCGTCCTGGACGCCGCGCTTGGAAAGGCCCGTTTGCTCTGCCAACTGGGCGTGACTGATGCCGACATCGCCAAGCGCCGACAGGCATAGATAGACCAGGAAAGCCGATGGCCGATGGTCATGACCGACCAGGTCTCGCATCAGCGTGTCCAGAACATAACCATCGATCTTGTACTGCTTATTGGTCATTTGCCTACGCCCGCGCGATTGACCTAGGCTGGGGGCATGCGATGCGCCGAGCCTACACTCACGTGATCAAAAAGCTCAACTACGTCGGAATTCCAACGGGCGATCAGGCGCGAGCCCTGGCTTTCTGGACAGATGTGATGGGGTTCACCATCACAACGGACCGGCCCGTCGGTGAGCGCCGATGGGTTGAGCTGAAAATTCCGGGCGCCCAGACAGGGTTGTTGCTGTTCACGCCAGAAGGCCAGGAGGACCGGATCGGCACCTTCTTCAATGGTTCGTTCGGGTGCGAGAACGTTCAGTATGAGTACGAACGCCTGTCGGCCAAGGGGGTCAAATTTCTGGGGCCGCCGGAGTTGAAACCGTTTCCCCACGTCTATTTTCGAGACCCTGACGGGAATACGTTTTTTCTGTCCAGCAGATAAGGCTGCAGCAATTCAGACGGTCTGTGGGTCTGCTACGGGTCGATTTCAGTCCTGGTCTTAGAGGCCGAAAGCGGACGTTGGCCCTCAGGCCGGAAAGCGATTGCGGTCGACGTCAGCCAGGGGTGGTCAGGCGACGTTGGCGATCTCAGTTGACCGAACTGCCGTGATCGCCCGACACACTTGGTCCAATAGACGTGTCGCCTCTATCGGCTTGGAGATATGCCCGTCGGCTCCAGCTGCCATAGACTTCGCGATATCTTCTGGCATGGCGTTCGCCGAAAGCACGTAGATCGGTGTGGTGAGAACCTCGCCCGTTGCCTCTAACGCCCTGATTTTGGTGATGGCAGTGAGGCCGTCCATGATCGGCATCTGCATATCCATAAGGATCAGGTCGAAGGTCTCGCATTTTGCTGTGTTGACGGCGTCGGCCCCATTCTCGACGGACGTCAGACTGGCCCCAGCCGCGCCCAGGATGAGCTCAACGACACGGCGATTGACGGGATGATCCTCGGCCAGAAGTATGCGGAAGCCTCTTAGTGGCGCAGCTTCGATTTGTTCTTCCTCGTTGGCCCGAACGGTCTGAGTATTTGAACGAGCCTTGGCTAAATCCAGGGTCAAGATGAACATCGCCCCCTGTCCGGGAGCGCCATCTGCGGTCAGCGTCCCTCCCATAGCACCCGCTAGTGCATGGGAAATCGACAGGCCCAGGCCTGACCCGCCAAAACTCCGAGTGATTGACCCATCAATCTGCTCGAACCTGGAAAACAGCTTTGCTTGGGCGGTCGCATCGAACCCGATGCCGCTGTCTCGAACCTTAATGGTGAAGCGGGTGTGAGAGGCGTCAGGTTTCGCAGCCACTGTCAGGTGGATGCTCCCGCTGCGTGTGAACTTGACGGCGTTGCTCAGCAGATTGGCAATGATCTGCCTGACCCTCACGGCGTCTCCTATGTAAGCGCCAGCAGCGTCGGGATGGACGACGACTTGAAGGTCCAGCCCCTTTGCCTGTGCCTGAGGGTCGAACAACGCCGCACAGGCATTGACGGCGTCAGCCACGTTGAAGGGCTCGGCCAATACAGTGAGCTTTCCCGCTTCGACCCTCGCAAGATCGAGAATATCCGTGAGAAGCGTCTCTAGAGTTTTCGCGGACCCCTCGATCAGTTGGACCATTTCACGCTGATTTGAATCAAGATTCGTACGCGTCAGTGCACCGGCCACCCCCATGACCCCGTTAAGGGGCGTGCGTATCTCATGGCTCATGTTCGCCAAGAATTCCGACTTGGCCTGGTTGGCAGCCCCCGCTTTTTCAGCTGCGGCCTTCAACGCTTCAGACGTCTTTTCCGCGAGATCCAGCGATGCAGATACGGCCCTGCTGTCCGCCAATCCCCGTCGCGTCGCCGCAGCGAGATGAGCCACATACATGAAATTGGCGAGACAGACGAAGGCAGCGGTCTGTTTGCCCGGCTCCGTCACCAGCGAAATCAGAGGCAACGCCAGAAGCAGCAGGCCAAACGGCGCCGTAGCAGCCCAAACCATTGCGGCGGAGGAACTGGCGTGCAACCGCACATTCATCACCCCACCTGCAAGCACAGTGACGGCGAGCACTCGCCCCTGCCAACCTTCCATGAACCATGCCAACGGCGCGACGCTCGCAAACACGGTGGTGCTGACAACGACAGACGCGACAAAAAGCTGTTTACGCCAGTGGGGTGCGACAAACCCCTCTCTACGCATCGGCGCGCTTACCCAAGACGTGGCGAGTTGGGCAGCGACTGTCGCAATCAACCAAATTACCGGCCATGCTGCCGCAGCATGTAGAAACACGGCTGCCGCGATTCCCACGCTAAAGAATAGCCGGATAGGAAACTCTCGGACGCGGCGGCGCGCAATGTCGGTCCAGTCTTGATCTCGCATCTCGGCAAGATCACAGCGTTTGGTTGAGAGGCCGTGAACTTGTCTGAAAAATGTCAAAAATGTTGGCTGCCATCAGGTGGCTGTCATCGGCTCGATGACCTGCCACCATCCGCACTGGGTCGGGAACCGTCATGGGCTGTCAGCTGGAATTACGACTTTCGATCACACTGAATGTCGTGTTTGCGGCAGCCGTCGAATGACCGCTTTTGGCGCAAAGCGGCTGTGTTGGCCGCTCAGGGTAGATCGGGAAAAATCCACTGAGCGAGCGGGCCCCTTGGCGTAGCGGGCCAAACGCGGTGAGCGGGTAGGGACCAAAGACGGCTTCTGACTCATCGCGGACCTTCGCTGCGGCCGCTTTCGGGAACGTCGTTGGCGGTTCGGATTTGTGACAATTCGCCATATCGCCTTCAGGGTCGCCGCGAACTTCCCCCGACGATATAGCTCAAAGCTACTTCTGTGACAGCGATCGATAGAAGGCTTTGGGTCGGGCCGGATCAGGTTGATGCATGAAGCAATCCTGCAGCGCATCAATCGCCGACATCACGGTCTGAAGAGCGACAGCTGAATAGGCGCTGGTGCTGCCTGTCGCCCAATGGGAAATGAAGTTGCTCGAGATCGTCATACCGCGCTGCTCGAGCGCGGCTTCCTGCCCCGGGTCGAGCACTAGATCGCCGGCCTTCTTGTGAAGTTTGACGGCCTCATGAATGGCGGCGAGGAGGCGTCCGACCATCTTCTGGTCGTCGTTAAAAGCCACGTCGAACGGCACGGGGATTTTGCAGCGGGTGATGATGTTGCCAAGTTGATATTCGAGGTACTGCCGGATGAACGGTGCCGCATCCGCCGCCCGCCCTTGGTTGAGCAGGTCGTTGGTCCCGTCCCGGACCTTGTTGATGGCGCCGGACTGAGGAAGTACCGCCATCTGCGGGGTACCCTCGAGGCGCCGGTGCTGCCACTCGGTGCTGCAATTGTGTGCGTTGAACAGTTTCTCCAGCATCGTCGTGTCATGGCTGAGGAGAATGATCTGGGGGCCATCGGCCACCCGGGGACGGGCGAACTGAAGGCGGATGACGTCGATAAGATTGAGCTGGTGTCCCGCGTCCAGGCTTGAGGTGACATCGTCGAGGATCATGAATTTGGGCGCACCCCCATAGAGAGAAGCGGCGGCCAAGTAGAGCCTGGTGGCGGGAAAGGGTGTCGCGAAACTCGTCGATCCAGCGCTTCTGGAACTCTATCGCTGAACTCTGTCCAATCGCAGTGATGATTGTAATCAATAAGTTTTTATGGTGGAGCGCCTGATAAACGTGCGAGAAGTTCACACGGTCGTCACCGATCCGAGCAGCTTCTCGCAGAGGTGAGCCCGCAAAAAATGATCAACCCACGGATCGCCAAAACTCAACGATAAGCTGGCTACCCCTCCGTTATTATGGAGGCGCCACTCGCCCGCCCCAGGCTGATGCAACGTAGCATCGCATCGTCTGAACTGATCTCTGTATCGGATCAGCGATGGCAGAGTGGGAAGTGAGGGCAGGGGGGCTGCCGGTTCCTCATGATGGAACAGATCGTACTGATCCATTAGCAACCTATCCCTTCGCGAAGGGCAGCCAGCGCATCGTCGAACGTTTCGTCCCACAACTTCGCGTAACGCGGCTCGAAAAACTTCCGAGCGTAGTGGAACGGCATTTCTGATCCAGGTGCCCAACTCATGAAAGGCCGGATTCTTCGGCTCATCTCCTCGTGATCCATCCCGCTCGAAGAAAACCTCTGATATCTAACGACGCTAGCGGTATGGCGCAGACTGTGCGGCGAAAGCTGATTGCCTGCGCGCGCAGCCAAGTTTTCGCGGGCCGAGGGACTGAGGTTGCGCTTGATCACCTGGAATATCTCTTCAACGGATTGTTCAGAGAGCGGCAACCGCTGAGAGGATGAAAAAAGGAAGCCGTGGTCCGCATCCTTCCTGTACTGTGACGTGTAAATATCAATCGCAGAGAGCAAGGTACGAGATAAAGGCAAATCTCGCACTGCCCACCCGTTCTTCAACCGTGGCGGGCTTGCTCGAGTATCCTCAAGATCGGGTTGAGTTATTCTAATCCAGTGAACTTGACACCCCAAACGAAAGTCGAACTCAGAATGAATGCTATCCGGCGTCAAGAGAAGCATTTCGCCACGCCGGAGACCTAGCTGAAAAAGCAGCAGGACCATCGTGTAATTTCGCCACCGAGCCGTCGCCGTTCTGAAAGGATTCCGACAGCTCGTGGGATCAACAAGCTCGAACATGTCTTCGAGAACGTCCGCCGGCAACGACCTCGCTGTCTGGCTGGTGGGCCTCGCAGCTGGCGCATTTCGCAGTTGAGAATATGACCTTTGGAGCGCTTTAAGCTGCCGCGACAACTCATGCGCCTGTCCGGCGTTAACCATGTCCAATATGCCGAAGACAAACCGCTTCTGAAGCGCCCAGCGCTTATCAACCGCCTGGCGCGACTGGTGGCCTAATAGCGCCGAGGAGAGGACTGCCCCTATATCCCGCAGGTTCGTCTCTATGAGCGCCTTATCGAGATCCACCGGTGGCTGCATAGCTTCTGCATCCCGATAGAGACTGGAGATCGCCCGCGCATACTTCTCACGTGTTGCATTCGCCGCATGCGCATTCACGAAGTCGAGCCAAATGGTGGCTGCGTACCTAGGGAAACCTAGTGCGTCGACACACGCAGGTCCGCATAGCGATGGCGGTATCAAACTGATTTTGGAGACAGCGGGAGAATGCATAGCTGGCGGAAGCTACAGCAGTTTTAGTTCAGCGCGATCAACCCCAATATGTGTCGATGCGGTCCGCTCAAACCCACGTCGCTGCGACGTTTGGATAGCTGCGCGCCGTGGGTTTGCGCTACAGCTGCAACAGAAATGAAACTGGCCGGCCTGCCGATAATATATCTTAGGCGATAAAACTATTTTTGCTGCTTTGGGTTACAGACGGTTCTCTTGAGCTTGGCGTTGAATGGTCACTGGATTGTTTGCCGGTTTGGGCTGCTGTGTGAGACGGACGCCCTTCAGCCACAGCTTCAGCGCCTCCCAGTGGATCGCCGCGACCACCTTAAACGTCATCAACGGTATCGTTGCTGTCGCGGCAGCGATGTTTCGATCATTCAAGTGTTCACGCTTGGCTGCCATTGCGGCCGTGATCAGCACGCCTTCGGCGTCCAGCCCATCGATCGTCATGTCCAACCGATCGCCCGGCGTATGGCCACGGAACTGGTAATCCATCTCCATGCCCATGAATGGCGACACATAGAGCGCCTTGGCCGCGCCCTGACGAATGACGCCTGCGGCCTGATCTTCGATCGGGATCGGAATGACATAGGCGTGGCGGATGCCGAAGGTGCTGGTCACCTCGTACACCATGGCGGCCAACCGTCCGTCGGGCCAATGGCAATAGTAGATGCTGATCGGGTTGAAAACGTAGCCGAGAACGCGCGGCATGGTTAACAGCCGGACAGACCCTCCCTCAAGATTGATGCCGGCTTGAGCCATCCACGCATCCACCTGAGGACGCAGCGCGCCAGAACCGTCTCCGTAATCCTTGTCGTGGAAAGACAAGAGATTGAACCGATTGCGTGAGAACAGGCGCAGGCGCGCGTCCACATCATCAATTTCCGACAGGTCGAGCATGAGCCAGAAGACGCGATAGTTCAGCTTATGGATCTTGGGGCGAAGGCGTCGGTGCATGACCCGGCCGCGATAAAGGGCCGAGCTGAGTGTCACGAGGCACGTTCCAGTTGTGCGCCCATAGGCGTCGTCAAATGAATGCGCCCGCTTTCGTTCGCGACGGACCAAGGGCGACGCACGCCGCCGAGTTGTTCGGCGACGGCGAGGCCGGATTGCAGGCCATCCTCGTGGAAGCCCGCGCCGAAGTGGGCCCCGCAGAACCAGACGCCCCCCTGCCCTTGCAGGCTCCACAACTGCTTTTGAGCCTGTATGGCGGCGGGATCGAAGATGGGGTGCTCGTACAGTTCGCTGCGTAAAATCGTGTCGGCCCGCGGCGGACGTGGCGGGTTGAGCGTCACGAAAAGGTCGTCGCCCGGCAGACCTTGCAGGCGGTTCATCCAATAGGTGACGCAGAGGCCGTCGTCCGCGCCGATATAATTCCAGCTGGCCCAGGCGCGACGACGATGCGGCATCAGGCTGGCGTCGGTATGCAGGACGGTCAGATTTCGGCTGTACCGGAAAGCGCCGAGCAGCGCCTTCTCCCGCGCCGTCGGTTCGGCCAGCATCGCCAGAGCCTGATCGGCATGGGACCCAATCACAACCTGGTCGTAGCGCTCGATCCCGCCTTGGCTGTCGTGAACGAAGACGCCTTGATCGCTACGCCGCACGGACGTGACGCCGTGGTCCAGCCGAATGTCCTGGATGGCGCGAGCGAGATGTTCGACATAGACACGGCCGCCACCCTCGACGGTGCGCCACAGCGGCCGCCCCACCAGTTTCAGCAGGCCGTGATTACCGCAGAAACGGATGAAGGACTCGGCCGGATAGTCCATCAGCGTGTGCGCCGGCGATGACCAGATCGCGGCGGCCATAGGCAACAGGTGATCGTCGCGGAACGCCTCGCTGAACCCTTCCCGCTTTAGATAGTCACCGAGCGTCAGCGAGGAATCGGACATCGCAGCCAAATCCTTTGGCGCGTCGCGATAAAAGCGCAGGATTTCGCTCAGCATAGACCAGAAGCGAGGACGCAGGGCATTGCGACGCTGAGCAAACAAGCCTGGCGCGGCATATTCGAACTGTCCGTCATCCAGTGAGACAGCGAACGACATATCCGTCGCGCGTGTCGGGATCCCCAAATGCTCGAACAGGGCGATCAGATTGGGATAGGTCGCGTCATTGAAGCAGATGAAGCCAGTGTCGACCGCAATGTCGCCGGAAGGCACGCTGGCCATCACCGTATTCGAATGCCCGCCCAGGCGGTCGCCCTTTTCGTAAAGCGTCACGTCATGGCGTTTCGACAGAAGCCAAGCCGAAGACAGCGCGGCGACGCCAGATCCGACCACAGCGATCTTTTGACGTTCGACAGAGGGCGTCGCGGACGACAGAGGCATGAAAACTCCGAAAGATACGCCGCAGCGCAATCGCTAGGGCATGACGGATTACGGGTCGCCGTCATGTTCGGATCGCGATTGATCCAGACATTTCCGCTGAGCGTATTAGTGTTCATGCATGCCGAGCCGTTATCCTTCGCATCAACGCCATGTCGGTCCAACCGCGTGAAGGCGCTCGACAGCTTGCCTGATCCGCTGCTGCACGATCGGCTGATCGAACAGATCGCCCTGAGGCGCGATCGTGACGCCTTCGCTGCGCTCTTCGCCTATTTTGCACCGCGGCTGAAGGCCTGGCTGATCAAGTCGGGCGCGACGCCCGGAGCGGCCGAAGACTTCGCGCAAGACGCCATGCTGACCGTGTGGCGCAAGGCGGATCTGTTTGATTCGTCCAAGGCGCGCGCCGCCACGTGGATTTTCACCATCGCTCGCAACCGTCGGCTGGACATGCTTCGTCGTGACGCGCGTCCCCTGCCGACGCCCGAAATCGAGCTGGCGGGGGACGATGTCCGCCGACCTGATGAACTGCTGTCGATGTCGCAAGACGCAGATCGCGTGCGCGACGCCCTGGCGCGGCTCAGCGCCGACCATGTCGAGGTCCTGCGTTTGGCCTTCTTCATGGACAACTCTCATTCCGAGATCGCCAAACACCTCGGCCTGCCGCTCGGCACCGTCAAATCCCGTATTCGTAATGCCATGACCAAGCTTCGTCTGATCCTCGCGCCATCCGAAGAGGCTGCGCGATGAAACCTCTGCGCAATCCCTCCGAGGAACGTTTGCTGGCCTATGCGGCCGGCACGCTCAGTCCGCCCGAGGCTGTGGTGATGGCGGCGCATCTGGCGATGCGGCCGGCCAATGACGCCTGGGTGCGCGACCTGCAATCCGTCGGCGGCGAGTTCTTGAACGAGACGCTCCCCTCCCCTTTGTCGAATGATGCGCTCGCCTTGGCGATGGCGCGGATTGAGACGGATACGGGCAAAGCCAACCACAGCGCGCCGTTGAACGACATGCCCGAACTGCCCGAGCCGTTGCGACGCTATGCGCTGGGTCCATGGCGCTGGGTCGGGCCCGGCATGCGCGTGCGCGACGTCCATGCGCCGCGAGATGGGGATTGCCGTGTCATTCTTCTGAAGATCGAATCGGGTCGTGAGACGCCAAAACACACGCATGGCGGCGTCGAGCTGACCTGCGTCATCTCGGGCGCCTATGCGACCGAAACCGAGCGGTTCGATGTGGGGGATTTCGAAGAGGCGGATCCGGAGGTGCTGCACCAGCCCCGTGTCGTGTCGGACGAGCCGTGCCTGTGCGTCGTCGCGCTTGACGGTCAGATTCAGCTGGATGGATGGGTCGGCAAACTGATCCAGCCCTTCGTTCGCCTGTGACCGCTTTTGCGACCATTTGGGGTGTCGCCGCCCTATTTCTCGTTCTCGTTATGTCTGCGGCCTGGCTGGTTCAGAAACGAACGGGCCAAGGCGGTTGGGCGGACGCCTTCTGGTCGCTTGGACTGGGAGCGGCTGGGGTCGGCGTCGCACTCTTCCCGATCGACGGCGCCGCTCCGTCATTGCGCCAGTATCTTGCAGCGCTTCTGATCGGCCTTTGGGGCTTGCGGCTGGGGTCCCACATCGCTGTTCGCGCCGCCCACGAGGAGCGCGAAGACGCTCGCTACGCGCGTCTGCGAGAGGACTGGGGCGCCGGTTTTCAGGTCAAGATGTTCGGCTTTCTGATGTTGCAAGCCGGAGCCGCCGCCTTCCTGGCGCTCAGCGTGATGGCGGCGGCGCGTAACCCGGCGCCCGGCCTGACGCTTCAGGATGGCGTGGCGACACTGATTTTTGTCGGAGCCCTGGTTGGAGAAGCCGTTTCCGATCGCCAGCTGGCGGCCTTCAAACGCAACCCGGCCAACAAGGGTGGAATCTGCGATGTCGGTCTGTGGGCCTGGTCACGCCACCCGAACTATTTCTTCGAATGGGTGAGTTGGTGCGCTTGGCCTGTGTTCGCCATCAATCTGAGCGGTGAATGGCCCTGGGGTTGGCTGGCGCTGACAGGGCCAGCCTATATGTACTGGCTTCTGACCCAGGTGTCCGGCGTGCCCTTGCTGGAAGAGCATATGCGACAGTCGCGACCCAAGGCGTTCGAGGCCTATGCCGCCCGCACCAGCGCCTTCTTCCCTCGCCCGCCCCGTCGATGAGGGGATCTTATTCTTTCTGAGCTGATCCCAGATGCGTTTCGCCGCGCTCACGGGCCATTTCCATCTGCCTATGACGCTCGGCATATCGCTGCCGCTGGACCTCGTCGCGGGCGTTGTGACAGCGCTCGCAGCATACGCCTTCGACATAGTGAGGCGAAGCACGACCCGCCTCATCCACAGGCAGACGACATCCCCGGCACAAGGTGTGGGGACCTTGGCTTAGGCTGTGCCCGACCGAGACGCGTTCGTCAAAGACGAAACACGCTCCATGCCATAGGCTCTGATCCTCATCCACTGTCTCAAGATATCGAAGGATGCCGCCTTCCAGATGGTGGACGTTCCGCACACCCTCGGCTTTCAGGAAGGCGGTCGATTTTTCACAGCGAATGCCGCCGGTGCAGTACATGGCCACGCGCTTGGCGCCGGTCTGCTCAATCAGCGCGCGACCTTCGCTCCGAAACCAGTCGGGAAAATCGCGAAAGCTGCGGGTATTGGGTTGGACGGCCCGTTCGAACGCGCCGATCTCACCCTCATAGTCGTTGCGCGTATCGATCACCAAGGTCTCGGGATCGGCGATCAGGGCGTTCCAGTCCGTGGGCGTAACGTAGACGCCCGCCTGATTCGCAGGGTCCAGATCCGGCTGTCCCATGGTGACGATCTCGCGTTTGACGCGCACCTTCATCCGGTGGAAAGGCAGGGTGTCGGTCCAGGCGTATTTGAGTTCGAGCGTCTCGAATCCTGGCATGGCGTGGATCGTGGACAGCACCGCTGCGATGGCCGCCTCGGATCCGGCGATGGTGCCGTTCAGACCCTCCGGCGCGACGAGCAGGGTTCCCCTCACCTGCCCAGCGTCGCAGACCGCCTGAAGCGTCTTGCATACGGCTTCGGGGTTGGCCACAGGCGCGAACCGGTAGAGTGCGGCGACACGGACGGCTTGATCGGACGAGGTAAGACGGTCGGTCATGGATCAGCCCCTCGAAGGCGCCGGAGGTGGCGCGCCCAGCAGGACTCGAACCTGCAACATCCCGCTTAGAAGGCGGGTGCTCTATCCGGTTGAGCTATGGGCGCTCTGGCAAGACGTCAGGCGTCAGTGCGTCCAAGACTGCTTGCGGTTGGTGGCGAAATTGTCGGCATAGGCCTTGATGATCACCGGCGGATCGTTCGGCTCGTGCAGACGGAAGGCGATGCCGTGACGCTCGGCGTATTCGATCGCCTCTTCCTTCGATTCGAAACTCAGACGGACCTGGCCGTTCATGTCGGTGGAGCTGGTCCAGCCCATCAGCGGATCGATGGTGCGCGCCGAAGCGGGTTCGAATTCCAGCCGCCAGTCGCGGCTCTTGGCCTTGCCCGACTGCATCGCAGTTTTGGCCGGGCGGTAGATGCGAGCCAACATGGCGAAATCCTTAGTGACGGCGGGGTCTGTGACCCTGCCATAACGCGCGCTGGACATATGATCCAGCGGCCTTCCGTTGGTCGGGGCGAGAGGATTCGAACCTCCGACCCTCTGGTCCCAAACCAGATGCGCTACCAGGCTGCGCTACACCCCGGACCGAACGGAGCGCTCTATTGGCACTTCGCGACGCGATCCGCAATCAAGGCTTGAAATAAGGATGTAAAACTTTGTCACCCGGCTTGGCGTTGATTTCGGCCGCCCGCCCTGCCCGCAGTTCCAAGACGCCGTTGGCGGCGCCGTTGGAAGGTATCGGCGCCTCGGAGAAGGGCGTGGCGTGCGAAGCGATCGAGACGATCCGGCCCTGCGGATCGATATACAGAATATCCAGGGAGCTCGGCGTGTTGCGCATCCAGAAGCTTTGCTCGCGCGGCGCTTCGCCCGGCCACTGGAACAGCATGCCGCGGTCGGCTTCGAGCGGCGGACGGAACATCAGTCCGCGTTGACGTGCGGGCTCTTCGTCGGCGATTTCGACCCAGAACTGATGCTCGCCCGACGTGGTCACGACGGCCAGCTTCTGCAGCGGTTCGCCATTGGGGCCGACAGGCGCCTTGGCCGCGCATCCGGCGAGAGCGAGCATAACCAAGCCCGCCATTGCAAAACGTCTCGTCGCTTTGATCATACGCCTCTCCTGGGCGCTCGATTAGTCGCCCGTTCTGATGTCTGCAACCACCAGACCTTTGGGCCCGTTGGCGAATCGCACCCGCACCGCATCGCCAGGAATCAGATCATCCAGGCCGCAACGACGCAGGGTTTCGATGTGGACGAAGATATCGCCCGGCTCACGATCACGCACGACGAATCCGTAGCCCTTGGTCCGATTGAACCATTTGACCAGGGCGGTCTCCAGCTGTTCGTCACTTTCGGCGACCGGCCGCGGCGGCGGCGAAGTCACGGGTCGACGCACGGCGGGCGTCGCTTCGCCCTCGCCCAGGTCATGGATCTCGATCGTCTGCCAACCCTTGGCGCGTTTGACGCAGTCGCAGGTGATGGTCGCACCTTCGTCGGCCGCATCACGGCCGAGATCCCGCAGGCTGCTGATATGCAGCAGGACATCTCTCGTTTCGGTCAGGGTCGGATCGTCAGGGACGATGAAACCGTAGCCCTTGACGGCGTCGAACCACTTCACGCGCCCAGTGACGCGAACGGTCTGCGCCGTTTCCGTCTCTCTAAAGTCAGACACTTAAAAACCCCCGCCCGCGCCTCCAGCGGACTCGTTTTATATTTAACACCGTTCCGCGAAATTTTGAAAAGCGGAAAATGCGCGTCTATGCAGAAGCTTGCGTTTGGGGGCATACAGACGCGCATCGTTGGCGCCGGCGAATGACCGCCAGTTTCGTCAGCAATCTGGGTTAGGCTGCTTGTCAGGAGCCTAAAAGGCTCAACCATAGTCCTGCCCGCGTGGCAGTCCCTAGGGGAGTCGAACCCCTCTTTTCAGGTTGAAAACCTGACGTCCTAACCGATAGACGAAGGGACCGCTGCGCGGGAGAGCCGGCGATATAGCCGCGCCCTCGGAGCGGTGCAAGCGTGGATTTTCAGTTTTTTGGAGCCGCCGTCAGATCATTCGAGGATCGGCGACATCCTCGATCTCGAACTGCACGCCCTTGCGCCCATTCCAGTCGTCAGCCTTCAGCCGGCCCACGATGCTCAGCCCGCCCTGCCCCGACAGCAAGGCTTGGCCCGTCGGCAGATCGGCGCAGCGCCAGGCGATGGCCTTGACCGAAGCGCCATCCGGACCGATCAGCCGGCACCGCACATGACCGCCGTTCATGGCGACGGGTTCGCGGGCTTGAACGCCGCTCAGGGCGAAGCTGGGTTCCGGGTTGGCGGGGCCGAATGGGGCCAGACGCTCAAACGATTCGAACAGATCGCGCGTCGCCGCCGCCGGGTCGATCAGCGCGTCGATCTCCAGCACGTCCTGTGCGACAGCTTCGACCCTTTCGATAGCGAGTCGCGCGTTCAGGAAGGCGGTCAGCTCGGACACGCGCGCACCGTCCATCGTCAGGCCTGCCGCCATGGCATGACCGCCGCCAGCGAGCAGGATTCCGCTCTCCCAGGCCGCCTGGATCGCGCGGCCCAGGTTCATGCCTGGCTGTGACCGGCCTGACCCTTTTCCGAGACCGGTCACGGGATCGACGCCAATGACGATCACCGGCTTGCGCCAGCGCTCGCGCAAACGGCCGGCGACGATCCCGACGACGCCCGGATGCCAGTCCTCGCCCGCGACCACGACGACCGCGCTCTCGTCGGCATGGGCGCCGGTCGCCTCGACACGTCGAACGGCCGCCTCGGTGACGGCCCGCTCGACATCGCGCCGCGATAGATTCAGTGCATCGAGTTCGATGGCCAGGGCCTCGGCCTCGGTCGGATCATCCGTCGACAGCAGCCTTGCGCCGAGGTCGGAGCGACCGATGCGTCCTCCCGCATTGATGCGCGGTCCCAGGATGAAACCGGCATGATTGCTCTTGGCCGGTCCCGGTTCGGCGCCCGCCGCCGCCAACAGCGCGCGCAGACCCGGATTGCGCCAGTCGCTCATGACCTTGAGACCAAGGCCGGTCAGCGCGCGATTGAAGCCGGTCAGACCGGTCACGTCGCAGATGGCGCCCAGGGCCGCCAGATCCAGCCACTGACGAATGTCCGGCTCGGGCCTCTCGGCAAACAGGCTACGACGCCGACCTTCACGATTCAGCGCCGCCAGAAGCACGAAGACGACGCCTGCCGCCGCCAGATTTCCCTGACCCGAGTTGCACCCCGGCCGGTTCGGATTGACGACCGCCAGCGCCGTCGGCGGCTCGGTGCGCATCAGGTGGTGATCGATAACGACGACGTTCAGGGCGATGGCGGCCGCATGGGCCAGGGCTTCGTTCGCCGCCGCCCCGCAATCCACCGTGATGACCAGGTCTGCGCCCGACGCCTTCAGCGTATCGAAGGCCTTGGCGCTGGGACCGTAACCTTCGGTCATCCGGTCTGGAACATAGATCGAAAGCGTATGCCCCATCGCCCGGAACCAACGCACCAGCAGCGCCGCGCTGGAGGCCCCGTCCACGTCGTAGTCGGCGAACACATGAATGTTCGCCTTGGCCTGAAGCGCGTTCAGGATCGCATCGGCCGCTGCGTCCATATCTATAAAGCTGGACGGGTCGGGAAACAGGGCACGCAGGGTCGGGGTAAGGAAATCTTGGCCCTGGTCTGCGCGAACGCCCCGCGAGGCCAAGGCCCGGGCCAGCGGTTCTTCCAGGTTCAGGGTCTGCATGTGCGCGCGCGTCGTTGCGGCATCGGCTGGACGTTGACGCCAGGCGCGCCCGGACAGGGACCGAGACACGCCGAGAAATGCGTTCAGTGTCTTTGCGCCGCCGTCGTCTGCCATCAGCGCATTATCGCGGGATTCTGCATCCCGCGCGACCGCTCATCGCGCCGGGCGGCGGTCGAGCGGCGGTGGAGCCTTGGCCTTGTCACGCAGGCTTTGGGCGAAGGCCTCGATATCCGCCTGGGTTCGGACGGCGTCGGGCGACACCGGAACGGCGTTCACGGCTGCGCGTGTTTCGGCGGCGAGCGCCTCGGCGTCGCCGAGCGTCCAGTCGATGCGTGCGATCTCGCTCGTCAGCATCGCGCTGTCGCCTTGGAGACGCTGCACATTCGATGCGACCTGAGTGACCGGCGGCAGATCGGTCGGCGCTGCCGGAAAGTCCTCCCAGCGCGGATAGCGCCGATTGGCGTCGACCAGTTCCTGGATACGCGGCGCCAACGGCGAGACAGCCTCCGTCTTCGAGGCGGATGCGCCGATACAGCCGCTCAATGGCGTCACGATCGCGGCTGCGGCGATCAGGATCATCTTTTTCGAGTGCGACGCGTTCATTTCCTTGATGGTCTTATGCCATCATCGCGGTGCGCGGAAGGGTGGATGAACCACCCTCTGGCGCCGGAAGCGCGAAGGACGATCATGGCCAAGACTCCCAGAACGCCGACAGACGCCCCCGACCGCCCCGCACGCAAGGCCGGACGTCCGACGTCCGCCAAGCCCCGCCCGCCTCGGCAGCCTCGGCAGCCTAAGTCGAAACCTGCCGAAACGCGGGAGGCCGTCTCTGAAACCCATGCAGAGCCGACTCTTGAGCCGACCGCAGCGACGTCCAACCAGGCCGAGGTGATCGAAACCCTGTCGATGAATCTGGCCAAGGCGGCCATGATGGCTCAGAGCGCGATCGCCGAGGCGGCGCTGACCCAGGCCGATCGGCCGGCCGCCCTTTCCGCCGATCCCTTCAACGTCGCGCCAGCCATGACGTCAGTCATGACCAGCTTGGCCGCCCAGCCCGACAAGATGATTCAGGCCCAGGCCGACCTGTTTGGCCGCTATATGCAGCTCTGGTCATCGACGGCGCGTCAGGCGGCCGGCGAGGCGCCCGATCCCGCCCCGGTCGACAAGCGGTTCAAGGACCCGGCTTGGTCCGAAAACCCCATGTTTGACATGATGCGGCGATCCTATCTGCTGACGTCAGACTGGATGAACGGCCTGATCGCCGGGGTCGAGGACGTCGATCCGACGCTCAAACGTCGCGCGCAATTCTTCACCCGCCTGCTGACAGACGCCTTCTCGCCGTCGAACTTTTTGGCCTCCAACCCCGTCGCGCTGAAAGCCTTGGCGGAGACCAGCGGCGAATCGCTGGTGAAGGGCATGCAGAACTTCGCCGCGGATCTTGAACGTGGCGGCGGATCGCTGCGCATCAGCCAGGCCGACTACGGCAAGTTCGTCGTCGGCGAGAACGTCGCCACGGCGCCGGGCCAGGTCGTCTGGCGCGATGAGTTGTTCGAACTGATCCAATACGCGCCGACGACCGAGACCCAGCACGAAATCCCGCTGCTGATCTTTCCGCCTTGGATCAACAAATTCTACATCATGGATCTGCAGCCGGCGAACTCGCTGATCCGCTGGCTGTCGGCTCAGGGCCTCACAGTCTTCGTCTGTTCCTGGGTCAATCCGGACAAGGACAAGGCCGGCTTCGGCTTTGACGACTATCTGGAAAAGGGCATCTATCGCGCGGTCGAGAAGACTCTGGAGCAGGCGGGAACCAAGCAACTGAATGCCGTGGGATATTGCATCGGCGGCACCCTGCTTGGCGCTGGTCTGGCGCATATGGCGGCCAAGGGCGACAAGCGCATCGCCGCCGCCACCTTCTTCGCCGCTCAACATGACTTCGCCGAGGCCGGCGACCTGTTGCTGTTCACCGACGAACACTGGATCGCCGAGATCGAGCGTCAGATGGATGCGGCGGGCGGAGTCCTGCCGGGCGCAGCCATGGCCGAAACGTTCAACGCCCTGCGGTCCAACGACCTGATCTGGTCCTTCTTCATCAGCAACTATCTGCTGGGCAAGGATCCGCCCGCCTTCGACCTGCTGTTCTGGAACGCCGACCAGACGCGCATGCCCAAGGCGCTGCATCTGGACTATCTGCGTCAGATGTATGGGGCCAACGCCCTGGCCAAGGGGCAGTTTGAGATCGGCGGCCTGACGGCGGATCTGTCGAAAGTCGAGATCCCGCTCTATTTTCAGGCCAGCCGCGAGGATCACATCGCGCCGATGAACTCCGTCTATCGGTCCGCCAAACTGTTCGGCGCCAAGGATGTGACCTTCACCCTGGCCGGGTCAGGTCACATCGCCGGCGTCATCAACGCCCCCGCCGCAAAGAAGTATCAGCACTGGACCAACCCCGCCCTGCCCGCGACCTTGGCCGAATGGCAGGCGGAAGCCGTCGAACATTCAGGCAGTTGGTGGGAGCATTGGTCGGCCTGGCTCGGCGCGCGTTCCGGCGCTCAAATCCCCGCCCGCGACCCCGCCAAAGGTCCGCTCAAGCCCATCGAGCCGGCGCCGGGCAGCTATGTGAAAGTGAAGTCTTGAACCGTCTCGAACCCAACGCCTTGCTCGCCCTCAGCACAGGCGTCGCCTTGATCCTGCTGATCATGACGGCCAGCCTGTTCGGAGAACCGGGCAATACGGTCAAATATGTGATCTCGGCCGTCATCTGCGCGGCCGCCTTTGTCCTGCTCAACGAACGGATGGCGCGCGCGATGAAACGACCGGTCGCTCAGCCGCTGATCCACGTCAGCACGCCGGGCACCGCAGTGTGGGCCGGACTGTTTCCATTGATCGTCATCGCCATGGCCTGCACGCCCGTTTTCTTCGCCGGTCACGACTATGGTCTGCTGGTGATCATCGCCTCGGTCATCTTCGGCCTGACCGTCGATTCAGCCGTGCGCGCCCGTCGCGCCTAGGCCGACACGAACTTCAGCGCCACGCCATTGTTGCAGTAGCGCAGCCCCGTCGGGCGCGGACCGTCATCGAACACATGCCCCTGGTGTCCCACGCAGCGGGCGCAATGGTATTCGGTGCGCGGAATGCCGATGGCCAAGTCACGCTTCTTGCCGATATTGGCGGCGATGACGTCATAGAAGCTGGGCCAGCCGGTGTGGGAATCGAATTTCCACTGCGATCGGAACAGCGGCAGATCGCAGCCCTTGCAGACGAACGTCCCGCGCGCATGCTGATCGTTCAACGGGCTGGAATAGGGACGCTCCGTCCCCTCGTGCCGCATCACGCGCCAAGACGCGTCGCCCAAGCGTCGTCGCCAATCCGCATCGGACACCCGACGATAGGGGGAGGCTGCGTATTGCCCCTCCCCGGCTTCGGATGTCTCAGGCGAACAGGCGGACAGGGCGAGCGCGCCGGCGCTCATCAGAAGGCCCCGGCGACTCAGAATCAGGGACTGGGTCATGTCCCTGATACGACGCATGCCGCCGAATGGTTTCAGACCTCAGATCAGACCGGTCGTCTCATCCAGATCCAGCATGATGTTCAGGTTCTGCACCGCCGCGCCCGACGCGCCCTTACCCAGATTGTCGAGCAAAGCGACCAGCCGCGCCTGCTCGCCATTGCGATCGCCGCAGACATGCAGACGCAGTCGGTTGGTGCCGTTCAGACCTTGGGGCTCGATGCCGGTCATGGCCTCGGTTTCCTCCAGGTCGGCGACCTCGACGAACCGCTGGCCGTCATAGGCCTCGACCAAGGCGCCGTGCAGCCGTTCGACAGAGGGGGTTTCCGGCAGGGCCGCCAGATGCAGCGGAACCTCGACCAGCATGCCCTGACGATAGTTTCCGACCGCCGGCGTAAACAGCACGTCTCGGCTCAGACCTGTGTGTTTGGTCATTTCGGGCACATGCTTGTGCCTCAGCGTCAGACCATAGGCGCGATAGGCGGTCGCGGCGCCTCCGCTGTCTTTTGGGGCCGCCTCGAATTCGGCGATCATGGTCTTGCCGCCGCCAGAATAGCCTGACACCGCATTGACCGTGACAGGATAGTTGGCTGGAACCAGACCCGCCTTCACCAGCGGCCGCACCAGAGCGATGAAGCCCGTGGGATAGCAGCCGGGGTTCGACACGAACTGAGAGCGCGCGATCAGCGCACGTTGCCCGGCATCCATTTCAGGAAAGCCATAGGCCCAGCCCGGCGCGACCCGATAGGCGGTCGAGGCGTCGATCACCTTGACCGACGGGTTGGCGATCATGGACACGGCTTCCCGCGCAGCATCGTCGGGCAGACACAGGATCACGGCGTCGGCGCCGTTCAGGGCCTCACGCCGTGCATCCGCATCCCGACGTCTGTCGCCCAGCAGGATCAGCTTCAGATCCGGGCGCGCTTCCAGCCGCTCGCGGATTTCCAGCCCCGTGGTGCCGGCTTCGCCGTCGATGAAGATGGTATGGGTCATTTGTCTCTCCCGTCCCTTCTCCGCTTAAGGAGCAAAGGCGCAAGAAAAAGGGCGCTCCGGGTCTCCCCGAAGCGCCCCAAATTCAAACCGCGTAAACGCGATTAGCGCTTCGAGAACTGGAAGCTGCGGCGAGCCTTGGCGCGGCCGTACTTCTTGCGCTCGACGACGCGGCTGTCGCGGGTCAGGAAGCCATGCGGCTTCAGGACCTTGCGCAGTTCCGGTTCGAAGTGCGTGAGGGCGTGCGACAGGCCGTGACGGATCGCGCCGGCCTGGCCCGACAGACCCGAACCTTCGACGGTGCAGATCACGTCATACTGGGTGGCGCGGTCCGAGACGGTCAGCGGCTGAGCGATCATCATGCGCAGCACGGGACGAGCGAAATACTGCTCCTGGTCCTTGCCGTTAATGGTGATCTTGCCGGTGCCGGGCTTCACCCAGACGCGAGCGATGGCGTTCTTGCGCTTGCCGGTCGAATAGGCGCG
Source organism: Brevundimonas vesicularis (assembly GCF_027886425.1). Lineage (NCBI taxonomy): Bacteria > Pseudomonadati > Pseudomonadota > Alphaproteobacteria > Caulobacterales > Caulobacteraceae > Brevundimonas > Brevundimonas vesicularis. The sequence goes on from NZ_CP115671.1 coordinate 2,005,631, forward strand.
GCCTTGGGCGTCCAGCTTCTGGACATAGACGGGCGCGTCGTTCTCGACCGAAGAGCTCAGGCCCTTCAGGGCGTCGAAGCCGGTTGCGGTTTCGGTGTTGGTCACGTCGGTCATGCTCAGACGCTCCGGGTGTTCTTGGGCGACGCCGACTTGAAGTCGATCGTTTCCGGTTGCTGGGCTTCGTGGTCGTGCGCGGCGCCGGCGAACAGGCGCAGGTGCGTCATCTGCTTGCGGGCCAAGGGGCTTTCCTTGGGCAGCATGCGCTCGACAGCCTTTTCAAGCACGCGCTCGGGGAAGCGGCCGCCCAGAACCTTCTCAGGCGTGGTCGACTTGACGCCGCCCGGGTGACCGGTGTGGCGATAGTAGATCTTGTCGGTGTTCTTCTTGCCGGTGAACACCACCTTGTCGACGTTGGTGACGACGACATAGTCGCCGCAATCGACGTGCGGAGTGTAGTCGCCGCGGTGCTTGCCGCGCAGACGGTTGGCGATGAAGGTCGCAAGGCGGCCCACCACGACGCCTTCGGCGTCGATGTGGATCCACTTCTTCTCGACCTCGGCCGGCTTCAACGAAGCCGTAGTGCTCTTCAGCATGAGGGGGTTCCTGGAGACGAAAATCGGGTCCGGCCCCCGAGGGAACCGAATGAAGGCGCGCTGATACAGGAGACGATTGGTCGCGTCAACGCACACGACAACGCCGCATTTGCCACAACGCATTGTTTAAGCACGTTGTTTTAAATACGGTATTAAAATACCCGACGCGAAGAGGCGAGGTAGCGTTACGGCGTAACATAAAACGTCATCAAACCATGATTATAGGCAGGCATCGCAACGGCGACAGCTTTGGAGCCCCTTCATGATCGTTCATCGTCGTGGTCTGATCGCCACGGGCGCAGCCGCCGCCTTCTCAGGACTGGCGCGTCATGCCGGAGCTCAGACGGCGGGTGAAGAGACCTACGTCAACGAGGTCCATGGCTACGGACCTCTGCTACGCGATTCCAATCGTCTGCTCGATCTGCCCGAAGGCTTTTCCTATCAGGTCGTCGCCCAGAGCGGCGACACGATGGACGACGGCCTGTTCGCTCCGGGACAGCCCGACGGCATGGCCTGTTTCCCGCTGGAAGGATTTCGCGTGGCCTTGGTGGTCAATCACGAGCTGAAGGGCTCCAGCGGCCTGCATCGCAATCTCGGCCCCGGCGGCCTTCGTGAGGAGCGGCTTGACCTACTGGACGCCACCAAGGGCTACGACACCTACAAGAATGGCCGCCCCCTGCCCGGCGGCTGTTCCACCATCATCTATGATCTGGCGGCCCGCCGGATGGTCGGCCGACATCTGACGCTGGCCGGCACCTCGACCAACTGCTGCGGCGGGCCGACACCGTGGGGCAGTTGGCTGACCTGCGAGGAAACGCTGGAGACGCCGGCCGACGCCGATGTGACCAAGGCCCACGGGTGGGTCTTCGAAGTTCCGGCGACCGCGACCGGCCTGGTCGATCCCGTGCCGCTCAAGGCCATGGGCCGCTTCGATCACGAGGCTGTCTGCGTCGATCCCCGCACCGGCGTCGTCTATCTGACCGAAGACGACAACGCCGGCCTCTTCTATCGCTTCATTCCCAATGCGCCCGGCAAGCTGACCGAGGGCGGCCGGCTTCAGGCGATGGCCTGGAAAGGCGCGCCGTCGGCCGACACCCGCAATCAGGATGGGCGCACCTGGGCTGTCGGCGACTGGAAGGAGATCGAATGGATCGATCTGGACGACGTCGAATCTCCCAATGGCGACCTGGCCAAGCGCGGTCATGCCGCCGGCGCGGCCTGGGTTGCGCGGGGCGAAGGCCTCTGGTGGGGCGATGACGAACTGTATTTCACCGCAACCTCGGGCGGACCCATCCGCCGTGGTCAGGTCATGCGGCTGGTTCCCGGTCTGAACGGCGAGGCGGACCGGCTGCAGTTGTTCGTGGAAAGCACGGATCCAAAGACGATGAACATGGCCGACAACATCACCGTCGCGCCTTGGGGACACCTGATCCTGTGCGAGGACAACTATTCCTCGGACGTTCGCAACCACCTGAAAGGCGTTACGCCAGAGGGCAAGGTCTATACGATCGGCCGCAACGTCTTCACCGGCAACTCCGAGTTCGCCGGCGCCTGTTTTTCGCCGGATGGCGAGGTGCTGTTCGTCAACATCATGTACCCCGGCATGACCCTGGCGATCAGAGGCCCATGGTCCTCGGTCCGGACATGAAGATGCGCGGCTGAGCTCGCAACACCAGCCACAGATTCACGGTGGCCGTCGCCAGCACGATCGCGGCGCCTGCCTGGTGCAATACGCCAAGCCAGACCGGAACAGCGTGCACCAGGGTCACGATCCCCAGCAGAGCCTGGAACCAGATCACACCCGCAAGCGCGAAGGCGCCGAAGCCCATTCCCTCCGCTACGCGCCAGCGCCAGGCCTGGAAAGCATAAACGCTGACGGCGATCAGCAGACCATAGGCGACCAGTCGGTGATTGAACTGCGTGAGCGCCTGATCATGCAGGAAGGCGGCCGCGCCCAGGCTCCAGTCGGCCGGCGGCAAAACGGCGCCGTTCATCAGCGGCCAGTCGGTATAGACCAGCCCGGCATGACCGCCCGCAACCAGGGCGCCCAGCAGGCATTGCAGGAACACTGCGCCCAGCAGCAGGCCGGCGCCCCTCACCCAACCCGACGGCGGCCGGCCGTGATCCTCACCGTTCCAGGCCTCTAGCCCCGTCCAGATCAGGGCGGCGAACAGGACGAACGCCAGACCAAGGTGCGTCGCCAGACGCTCCGGAGCCACGCTGACACGCTCGGACAGGCCACTGGACACCATCCACCATCCGATCAGGCCCTGAAGGCCGCCCAGCGCCAGAAGCAGGACACAACGCCAGATCAGGCGGTTGGGCATGGCCCACTGGCGGAATACCGACCGGGCCGGCGCCAGACGGCACAGCAGGAAGGCGATCAGCGGCAGGGCGAACACCATACCCACCAGACGCCCGATCAGACGGTGCAGCCATTCCCACCAGAAGATGCCCTGAAACTCGCCCAGGCTCATGCCGGCGTTGACCTGCGCGTACTGCGGGATCTGCTTGTACTTCTCGAAGGCCTCGGCCCACTGCGCGTCGTTCAGAGGCGGAATGGCGCCCATGATGGGCTTCCACTCCGTGATCGACAGGCCAGAGCCCGTCAGCCGCGTGATGCCGCCGATCACCACCATCAGGAAGACGACGGCGGCCGTGGCGAACAGCCACACGGCGACGGCGCGGTTACGATCTGGATTTCCGAAACGGTTCATTCGACGCCTGACACTGACCCGGATATGGTGTCGCGTCGAACGAAGACCAGACGCGACCGGTGCGGTATGCCCGCCCCAAGCGACAAGATCGAGTCGGATTGAGTTAACGGCGCTGTCGCCGCAGGAGATCAGGGTTGCAATACGCGGATATCGCCGCCGCCATCGCAGGCGGCCTGCTGCTGGCCTGGATCGCGGACTTTCTGACAGGCCGGCGCGGCTTCGGCGGCACAAGCCTTGTGTCCGGGATCGGCCTGGCCTGTGGATGGTTCCTGGCGGTCCGGGTCTTCGTGGTCAGCACGATGGACAGCTGGGTCTGGGTGCCGTGGGCGCTCGTTGGATCGGGCATCTGTCTGGTCGCCTTCTTCCTGTTCCGGAACAAGCGCTGATGCCGCCCCGTCTGCGTCGCTTCGTCGCCGCGATCGGCGTGCTGCTCTTTCTCGTTTTCTGGGTCTGGGGCCTGATCGCCCTGCGCGGAATGCTGCCGACGTCGCAGTGGATCGACTTCCTGTTCTTCGGCATCGGCGGGACCGCCTGGGGCCTGCCTCTCATCCCGTTGCTGCGATGGGCCGAGCGCGGCTGAGCGCAGAACCTGCCCCCAGATACGGCGATGGGGTCGCCCGCAAGGACGACCCCACCATCATCATTCTTTTTCAAGAATGGTCGGAGCGACAGGATTCGAACCTGCGACCCCTTGACCCCCAGTCAAGTGCGCTACCAGGCTGCGCCACGCTCCGAAGGCGCTCCCTATAGACGGGGGGACCGCTGTCCGCAAACGCTAAAACGACTTTTCCACCTACCGTGAAAGAACGGCGTCCAGACGCGCTTTGGCCTGCTCCAGATCGGCCAGAACCTGCTGCAATTTCGAGGTTTCCGCCCGCGCGACATCGGACGTCAGCGCAGACATCGTGACATCGCCGTCGTCTATCAGTGCGGCGGCCTCCGCCCCGATCAGCTTTTTCAGCCCCTGTTCCCTGTGCAGACGCTGGACGCCGCGAATCGTCAGCCCGTCGTCGTGCAGAAGGCGTTTGACCGCCTTCAGCACCGCGATGTCCTGAGGCCGATAAAAGCGCCGACCGCCGGCTCGTTTGACCGGCGTGACGAAATCGAACTTCGTTTCCCAGAACCGCAGCACATGCTGCGGCGCACCGACCTCTTCGGCCGCTTCGGAAATGGTTCGGAAGGCGTCGGCGCTCTTGGCCACCGCGATCAGGCCTCGACGACGGCGTCGTGAACCCGGCTTTTCATGATCTGTGAGGCACGGAAGCTGATGACCCGGCGTGGATTGATCGCCGCCGGTTCGCCCGTCTTGGGATTGCGGCCCATCCGTGCACGCTTCTCACGCACCTGAAAGACGCCGAAGCCGGACAGTTTCACTGTCTCGCCGCGCTCGAGCGATTCGACGATCAGTTCCAGGGTGCGCTCGACCAGGCTGGAGCATTCCTGACGCGACAGGCCGACCTCTTCATGCACGGCTTCGCACAAGTCGGCGCGCGTCACGGTCTGTTGGCCTGCCATCGTATCCCCGCTGTCATGCGATCCGCTCGCATCCATAGGGGCGCAAAGCCCCCGAAAAATCAATGCCTCGATGTCGATTAGAGCCGAAGCGCGCAGGCGCCCCAGGTCAGGCCGCCGCCCATGGCCTCAAGCAGCACCATATCGCCCTTCTTGATCCGTCCATCCTGGATCGCAGCATCCAGCGCCAGCGGGATCGAGGCGGCCGAGGTGTTGGCATGGGTGGCGACGGTGGAGACCACCTTGTTCTCATCCAGACCCAACCGGTCGCCGACGCCCTTGATGATTCGTTGATTGGCCTGGTGCGGCACGAACCAGTCGACATCCGCGATCTGGATGTTGGCGGCGGCGCAAGCGGCGGTGATGCCCTCTGCGATATTCACGACGGCATGACGGAAGACCTGGTTTCCGGCCATGCGCAGATGGCCAACGGTCCCCGTCGTCGCCGGGCCGCCATCGACATAGAGAAGATCGGTCTTGGATCCGTCAGCGCGCAAGGCGAAACCCAACATGCCCTGGTCGTCCGATGTCCCCTGCCCTTCGCGCGGTTCCAGCACCACGGCACCGGCCCCGTCGCCGAACAGGACGCAGGTGGTCCGGTCGGTCCAGTCCATCAGCCGCGTCATCTCCTCGGCCCCGATCACCAGGGCGCATTTCGACAGACCGCGCGCCACGAAGCCGTCAGCGACGCTGAGCGCATAGACGAAACCGGAGCAGACAGCTTGAACATCGAAAGCAATGCCGACGCCCGCGCCCAGCTTGGCCTGGACGATCGACGCGACCGCCGGGAAGGTCATGTCGGGCGTGGTGGTGGCCACGATAATAAGGTCGACATCGGACGCCGCCTTGCCCGCGTCGGCGAGCGCCTTCCTGGCGGCCTCGACCGCCAGATCGCTGGTCGGCTGGTCATCACGCGCCTTGTGACGCTGCTTGATCCCGGTGCGCTCCTGAATCCATTCGTCGGATGTGTCGACGAACTTGGCCAGGTCGGCATTGGTGACGATCTCATCCGGCAGGTAAGAGCCGACGCCGGTCACGGCGCTGCGGGTGACGGTCACTGGAGGGGTTCTCCCACGGCTGCGGCGGGCTTGGCGGCATGGTCGAACACCGCGTCCAGCTTGCCCAGGTTGTCCCCCACCTTGCTCATATAGTCGCTGCGGGCCAGATCGACAGCGATGCGGATCGCATTGCCGAACCCCTTGGCGTCAGCGCCGCCATGGCTCTTCACCACGATACCGTTCAGGCCCAACAGGGGGCCGCCGTTGATGGCGCTGGGGTCGATCTTCTGGCGCATTTTCTTCAACGCCGGCATGGCGATGACGGCGCCCAGCTTGGATTGCAGATTGGAGGTCAAAGCCTCTTTCAACAGGGCGGAAATATAGCGCGCTGTGCCTTCGGCGGTCTTCAGCGCGATGTTTCCGGTGAAGCCGTCTGTCACGACCACATCCACCGTGCCCTTGGCGATATCGTCGCCCTCGACGAAGCCGTGATAGTTCAGATCGAACGGCCCGTCGCGCAGGATGGCGTGCGCCTCCTTGACCTGTTCGTTGCCCTTCATGTCCTCGGACCCGACGTTTAGGAGGCCGATTGTCGGGCGGGCGATGCCGCGCACTGCGGACTGGAAGGCTTCGCCCATGATGGCGAACTCGATCAGCTGCTCCGCATCGCTGCCGATGTTGGCGCCGACGTCCAGAACCGCCGTATGGCCCTTGAAGGTGGGCCAGCTGGCGACGATAGCCGGACGCTCAAGTCCGGGCGCAGACATCCGCAGAATCAGTTTCGAGATCGCCATCAGGGCGCCGGTATTGCCGGCCGAGACGACGCCACCGGCCTGACCCGTCTTCACCGCCTCGATGGCGTTCCACAGGCTGGAGCCCTTGCCGCGGCGCATGGCCTGGGCCGGCTTTTCGTCCATGGCCACGACCTTGTCGGTGTGGCGGATCTCGCAGACGTCCGCCGCCAGTCCGCAACGCGCCAGTTCCGGCGCGATCTTGGCTTCGTCGCCATGCAGCAGGAAGCGAACTCCCTCCCCGTCATGGGTCCGGATATAGCTGCGGATGCCGGGAACGACGACGGAGGGCCCGTGATCGCCGCCCATGGCGTCAAGCGAGATCGTAACTGGGGCTGGCAAATGGACCTCTTGTGGCCGCGTCGTCTTGTCGCGCGACGCTTGGCAGGATGCGCTGGACGATAGCGCCGACGCCGGGGGATGCAACCACCCGGCCCCTACGTCAACCTCAGCCTTGGTCGTCTTTGGACTTGAGCGCCTTCAGGGCCGCGAACGGAGAAATCTCCGTCGGCTCCTCAGGTTGCACGAACTCCGCGCCCGGCTTGCGCGGGAACGGATCAAGCGACAGCACCAATTGCTCGACCGCGTACTGGCCCAGGTCGATCTTGCCGTCCTCGATCACGTCGGCGTCTTCTTCATCCAGCGTGACCTCGATCTCGTCGGTTTCCTCTGGCTTGGCTTCGACAAGCTGAATGGAGAACCGGCGATTTACATCGACTGGCAAGGGCTCCAGCGTCAGGCCGCAGGTCTGCACCGCATGTGCGGTCACCCTGCCCTTCATCGTCCATTCGCTGGTTGACGGCGTCGGCTTGATTTCTAGATCGACGGCGAAATCGTCCAGCCCCTGAAGATCGAGGCTGCGGGCGATTCGCTTGCGAGTGTCTGCATCCGGCTCCAGCCGGCGGCTCAGGCCCGCGCCGATCTGATTGACCCGCACCGTTTCACTGTAGGGGAGCGTCGCGCTCATCTCGTTCAAACTTCCGCCCAGGCCGGCGTCGCCAGCACCTTGTTGAAATCCTGCGCCGCCAGGGCCGCGCGTGTCGTCAGCGCATAGCGCGCCAATGTGTCCGCATGGGGCGCTTGCGGATCCGCATAGACATTCTTCGCCATCGCCTCCGCCAGAGCCGCCGCATCGCCAGCGCGCAGCGGCTGCTCATAGGCGTTCATCCGGCCGTAGAGGGCCTCGCCCAGCTTACGCATCTTCTTGCCGACGGCGACGTCTCCCACGCCTTCTTCGCGCAGGACGTGATCCAGCGCCGAGACATAGACGTCGAAGACCGCCTGAGCCGCATCCTGGCCCTGAGCTGTGTTCTCATCGCGCAGCCGCAGCACCAGCAACAGCACATGCAGCGTGTAAAGTTCGAATCGCGCGTCGATGCGGTCATCGACCGCCAGGCGCGTGTAGAAGGCCGGATTGCGGGCCTGGCTGACGGCCTTGGCGTAAAGATCGTCGCCGAGACGGACGCCGGATCGGGGTTTGAACAGGTTTTTCAGCATGGGTTCCAACGGCCCCTTTTCCGCCGCGCCGTTGAACTAGGACGCAGGTCCGTCTAGGTCAAAGACCTTGTTCTCTCGCAGGCGCCCGACCATGTCCCGTTTCGTCCCGCTTTTCGTCGCTGTTTCGCTGGCCGGCCTGTCCGCCGCCTGCGCCCCGACCATCGGCTCCAACGGCTTCCAGGCCATCGACGCCAAGCCGCAAGACGTGGTCGCCGGTACGGACACCAAGGAAACCGTCCTCGCCAAGCTGGGTTCGCCTTCGACCACTTCGACGTTCGAGCCGGATCAGGTCTGGTACTACATCAGCCAGACGACCGAGAAATACACCTACAACCTGCCCAAGGTTTCGACCCGCACCGTGACGGAGATCACCTTCGTGCCTCAGGGCGATCAGGTCGCTTCGGTACGCACCCTGGGCCTGACGGACGGCGAGCAGATCGCCATGAACCGCAACGAGACGCCGACGCGCGGTCGTGAGCTGACGGTTCTGGAGCAACTGCTGGGCAACGTCGGTCGTGGCCAACTGCCACGCACCGAGGATGACACGCCCGGCCAACGCCGCCCCGACTGAGGCGGCTCATCTCCCCAAAGCAAAGACGCCCCGGAGATCGCTCTCCGGGGCGTTTTCATAAGGGCTGGGTATTTGAGCCTAGCCGATGGTCCCGCTCGCCAGCACCGCCAGCAGCAGCAGGGCGACGATATTGGTGATCTTGATCATCGGGTTCACCGCCGGACCCGACGTGTCCTTGTAGGGATCGCCCACCGTATCGCCGGTCACGGCCGCCTTGTGGGCTTCGGAGCCCTTGCCGTGGACGACGCCGTTCTTGTCGGTGAAGCCTTCCTCGATCACCTTCTTGGCGTTGTCCCAGGCGCCGCCGCCTGATGTCATCGAAATGGCGACGAACAGGCCGGTGACGATCACGCCCATCAGCATGGCGCCGAGAGCGGCAAAGGCGTTCGCCTTGTCCGAAATGGCCAGCACCGCGACGAACAGGACGATCGGCGACAGCACCGGCAACAGCGACGGCACGATCATCTCGCGGATCGCCGCCTTGGTCAGGATGTCGACCGCCCGGCCGTATTCCGGCTTCACCTCATAGGTCATGATGCCGGGGTTCTCGCGGAACTGGCGTCGGACCTCCGCGACGACCGATTCGGCGGCCCGTCCCACCGCCATCATCGACATGCCGCCGAACAGAAACGGCAGCAGTCCCCCGAACAGCAGCCCGACGACGACGTAGGGATTGGTCAGATCGAAGGCGATCGGACCCATGTCGGCGAAGAACGGATAGTCCGCCGGATTGGCCGAGAAATACTGCAGGTCCGACGTATAGGCGGCGAACAGCACCAGCGCGCCGAGGCCTGCCGAACCGATGGCGTAGCCCTTGGTCACGGCCTTGGTCGTGTTGCCCACGGCGTCCAGCGCATCCGTCGAATGCCGCACATCGCTGGGCAGACCCGCCATCTCGGCGATTCCGCCGGCGTTGTCGGTCACGGGTCCAAAGGCGTCCAGCGCCACAATCATTCCCGCCACACCCAGCATGGTCGTGGTGGCGATGGCGATGCCGAACAGGCCGGCCAGCTGGAAGCTGGCCACGATGCCGACGATGATCGTCAGCGCCGGAAGCGCCGTCGCCTCCAGCGAGACGGCCAGGCCCTGAATGACATTGGTGCCGTGCCCGGACACCGACGCGTTGGCGACCGATCTCACCGGACGGAAGCCTGACCCGGTGTAGTATTCGGTCACGACCACGATCGCCGCCGTCACCGCCAGACCGACCATGCCGGACCAGAACAACGCCATCGGCTGGATCTCCAGACCGCTGGCCGTCACGATCGGCCCCGTCACCATCTGGTCGATCACCCACCAGACCGCACCGATGGACAGGACGCCGGTGACGATCAACCCCTGATAGAGGGCGCCCATGATGTTGTCGGACTTGCCCAACCGCACGAAAAAGCTGCCGACGATGGAGGTCACGATGCACACCGCGCAGATCGCAAGCGGCAGCACCATCATCAGATCCACATAGGGCTGCCCCCTGAAGAAGATCGCGGCCAGCACCATGGTCGCAACCGTCGTCACGGCATAGGTTTCGAACAGGTCGGCCGCCATGCCGGCGCAGTCGCCGACGTTGTCGCCCACATTGTCGGCGATGGTCGCGGCGTTACGAGGATCGTCCTCAGGAATCCCCGCCTCGACCTTGCCCACCATGTCGCCGCCGACGTCGGCGCCCTTGGTGAAGATGCCGCCGCCCAGGCGCGCGAAGATCGAGATCAGCGAGGCGCCGAAGCCCAGCGCCACCAGCCCGTCGATCACCTCACGTCCCGTTGAGGGCAAGCCCAGATGCTGTGTCAGCACAATATAGTAGCCCGACACCCCGATAAGTGCGCCGCCTGCCACGAACATGCCCGTGATGGCGCCCGAGCGGAACGCCAGGTTCAACCCCTTGGATAGGCTTTCGGACGCAGCCTGTGCCGTGCGCACATTGGCCCGCACCGAGATCAGCATCCCGGCATAACCGGCCGCGCCAGACAGGACGGCGCCGATCAGGAACCCGATGGCGGCATAGATTCCGATCAGGAAGTAGGCGGCGATCAGGATCACGATCCCGACGATGCCGATGGTCAGATATTGCCGCTTCAGATAGGCCGAGGCGCCTTCCTGGATCGCGGCGGCGATCTCTCGCATCTTGTCGTTGCCAGTGCTCGCCTTCATCAGCACGGCGGTCTGCGCGGCGCCATACAGCACCGCCAGCACACCGGCCGCGAAGACCAGCGTAAGTGACTTCGTCATTGGCGTTTCCATGCCCTTGCAAACAGGCGCGCAGGCCTTGGCGCGGTCGGGCGTTATCGCCTCTGTCCGCCTTCCGGTCCCCCCGCACGCGGCGAACGCGTCAGTGCGTTCTTTGGGATTTGCAAAGGGAGCCTGTCATGGCAGGCGGAGTGACGCAACAGCGGTCGCTCAGCCCGTTCAGCGGGCGGTCTGCATGCCCGTGCGGCGGCGCGGCGACTGGCTGACGACCTCGACGCGTCGCACGGAGCCGCGACCCGAGATCGCCGCAGACGCCGCCACCAGCGAGGCGGACAGGGCCCGCTCGTCCAGCCGTGTCCAGTCGCCGGGCACGGTGAAGGGCGTCTTGTGGGCCGCGCGAACGACGGCGTCGCGGAAGAAAGCTTCCTTGGGCTTCATCTGCTCGACGGTCTTGCCGGCGCCCAGTTCGAGCCTGAGGGCGACAAACACGTAGTTCCGCAAACGCCCGCCCTCGATGACAGGCAGGCCGAGGCCTGCGATGCTCAGGGCCGCAGGCGCAGACTCGGTTTCGCTGCCGGAGGCGGCGGCGCGACTGGCGGCGGCGCCGGTCAGAGCAGCGGTTCCGGCGGCGATCAGGGTTCTACGGTCCATCACGACATCATGCCGGACGGGCGTTAGGATTCCCTTGCCGCCTCAGCCGTGGGTCCAGCCGTTTCTGGCCATCGGCACGGGCTGGCCGTCGTAAAGGACCGTCAGGCCCTGCCCAGCGGTGACCTCGCCGATGCGGGTCAGGCGAATCAGTCGGCGCTCGGCCTCGCGCCGCAGGGCGTCTTCGTGGCGCGGATGGGCGGTGAAGGCGATCTCATAGTCGTCACCACCGCTGGCCAGATCTTCCAGCGATAGCTGCGGATCGACCCGGTCGTCGAACCAGGCCTGGGCCGCCGCGGACAGGGGCAGGACGTTCAGGTTAAGCGCCACACCGACCCTGCTGGCCTGCGCGATATGGGCCAGGTCGGAGGCCAGGCCGTCCGACACGTCGACGGATGCGGTGGCGAACTCGCGCACGATGTCGGCGAAGTCGGTCCGTGGCGTCGGCATCCGGTAGTGGCTGACCAAAGCCTCCATCCGCTCAGGCGCCAGACCCAGCTGCCCTTGCGCCGCCTTGAGCCCCAATAGCCCGTCCCCGATGACGCCGGTCACGAAGACGAGGTCGCCGACCTGCGCGCCTGCGCGAGAAACGGCTTTACCCGTCGGCGCCCAGCCCAGGGCCGTCAGAGAGAAGGACAGCGGGCCGGGCGTCTTGACCGTGTCGCCGCCGAGCAGATGAACGCCGAACCGAGCCTGATCCTCGGCCAGCCCGGCCGCAAACGCCTCGCGCTCGGGCCAGCCGCAGCGTTCGGACCAGAAGCAGGCCAGCAGATAGCCGAACGGCTCAGCGCCCTTGGCGGCGAGGTCCGACAGGTTCACCCGCAACAGCTTCCTGGCCACGGTATCCATCGGATCGTCAGGCAGGAAATGCACGCCCTCGACGATGGCGTCCTTGGTCAGGACGAGGTCACAGCCGGGGCGTGACGGCAGCGCCGCCACATCGTCGGCCAGCCCCCTGCCCCACTCAGGGTGGGCCAGGGGCTTGAACAGCCGCTCGATCGTCTCGAACTCGCCCGCGACGTCGAGCGCCGGCATTATTTGCGGGTGTCTTTGGCCACGCCGTCCAGCGCCGCGTTGACGAAGCGCGCCTCGGCGTCGTCGAAGAAGGCCTTGGCCAGTTCAACATATTCATCGATCACGACCTCGCGCGGCGTCTCGGGATGCTTAATCAGCTCCCAAGCGCCCGAACGCAGCAAGGCGCGCAGGGTGGCGTCGATCCGCTCCAGCTTCCAGTTGGAGGCCAGGCGGGCCTTGATGGCCGTGTCGATGTCGCGCTGGCTTTCGATTACGCCGCGCACGATGTCGGCGAAATAGGCCTCGTCGGCCTCAGCCAGGGCTTCGCCCTCAATGTCGGCGTCGAAGCGGAAGTTGGAGAATTCGGTGATCACCGTCTCCACGCCCTCGCCCGCCAGTTCCATCTGATACAGGGCCTGGACGGCGGCGAGACGCGACACGGTGCGGGCGCGACGCTGTTTGGAGCTCAGATTGGGCTCGGCGCGCTGCTTTTCGGCTTCGGCGAGTTGTTCGAGGACGGCTTTGACGCTGTTCGGTTCAGTCATGCGCCGACGCCATGACGCAACCGCCTCTTCAATGCAATGAGGTCCAGGCACGCCTTGGCGGCGCCGCCGCCCTTATCCCCTTCCGAAAGACGGGCCCGATACCAGGCCTGATCTTCGTCCTCGGTCGTCAGTATGCCGTTGCCGATGATGACGCCCTTGACGCCAAGCGCCATGATGCCGGCCGCCGACTGATCGGAGACGATCTCGAAATGGTAGGTCTCGCCACGGATGACCGTGCCCAGAGCGACATAGCCATCATAGCGGGGCGCGGTCGGGAAGCGGCCGGCCTCCTCGGCCAGGGCGATGGCCGGCGGCACCTCCAGCGCGCCGGGTACGGTGATGACGTCGAAGTGGGCGCCGCGCGCCTTCAGCGTCTCCTTGGCCCCTTCCAGCAGGGCGTCGGCCAGGTCGTCGTAGAAGCGGGCCTCAACGATCAAAATACGGGGGGCTTCGGTCACGCCTTGGTTTCTCCATCCATGTCGCGCCAGCCGACGATGCGCAGGCCGTAGCCTTCCAGCGCCGTCGGCTCGGGTCGCGTCGAACTCATCACGATCATATCCCTGACACCCAGGTCCAGCAGGATCTGGGCCCCCACGCCATAGGCGCGCAGCGATCGATCCATCGCCGCCGGCTTGTCCGCGCCCGCCAGCCGTTCGGCCAGCGAGGTCAGCGACGGATCGCGCAGGAAGACGACGACGCCGGGTCCGTCATGGTCGGTGATCTGTTTCAGGGCGCTGGGCACATAGTCCTGGCGCGCCTCGACATGGCCCAAGAGGTCGCAGGCGAAGTCCACCTGGTGCATCCGCACCAAGGTCGGTTTGGCAGGATCGATGCGCCCCTTGACCAGCGCCACATGCTCGGCGCCCTCGATGGTGTTCTTGTACAGCATCAGGCGGAACGGTCCGCCGTGAACGCTTTCGAACGGCGTATCCATGATCCGCTCGACGAAGCGTTCGGTGCGGCGGCGATAGGCGATCAGGTCGGCGATGGTGCCGATCTTCAGCCCATGCAGCTGGGCGAAGGCGACCAGATCAGGCATCCGCGCCATCTCGCCGTCGTCCTTGATGATCTCGCAGATCACCCCGGCGGGGGTCAGGCCGGCCATGCGGCTGATGTCCACGGCCGCCTCAGTGTGGCCGGCGCGGACCAGAACGCCGCCGTCGCGCGCGACCAGCGGGAAGATGTGTCCCGGCGAGACGATGTCGTCCATGCCCTTTGACGCGTCGGTCGCTACATGAATGGTGCGCGAGCGGTCGGCGGCGGAAATGCCGGTCGTCACGCCGTCCTTGGCCTCGATCGAGACGGTGAAGGCGGTCTTCATGCTCTCGCGGTTGTCAGCGGCCATTGGCGGCAGGCGCAGTTGCTGGGCGCGCTCGGCGGTCAGGGCCAGGCACACCAGGCCACGCGCCTGGCGGATCATGAAGTTGATCTGGTCCGGCGTCGCGAACTGGGCGGGGATGATTATGTCCCCCTCGTTCTCGCGATCCTCGGCGTCCACCAGGATGTAGGGACGGCCGTTGCGGGCGTCCTCCAGAATGTCCTCGATGGGACTGATGGGGCTGTCGTTCATGTTTGCGGCCTGGGCTTGCATCACGCGGTCTCCTGCCACCGCGCAAGGTATCGCGCCAGCATATCGATCTCCAGATTGACGGGATCGCCCACTTTCAAGCGGCCCAGGGTCGTCATGTCCCAGGTGTGGGGGATAATGTTCAGCGAGAAGACCTGCCCCTCGACGGCGTTTACGGTCAAAGACACGCCGTCCACCGTGATCGACCCCTTTGCGGCGATGTAGCGATGCAGGGGTGCGGGGGCCTCGACCTCGATCCGGTGCGATCCGCCTTCGGGCGTGATCGAAACCACCCGCCCAAGACCATCGACGTGGCCGGATACGACGTGGCCGCCCATCTCATCGCCCAGCTTGGCGGCCCGCTCCAGATTGACGCCGTCGCCGGTCTTCCAGGCGCCCAGGGTGGTCTTGGACAGGGTCTCGTTCGACACCTCGACGGCGAACCAGCCCCCCCGTGCATCGTGGCCCTTTTCGGTCACCGTCAAGCAGCAGCCCGCGTGGCTGATGGAAGCGCCCAGGTCGATGCCGTCGGTGTTCCAGGCGGTCTCGATCTCGTAGCGCCGGTCACGATCGGTCTCGCGGACCTCGCGGACGCGGCCGATGTCGGTGACGATGCCGGTGAACATTTGGACTCTGGACCCCTTGGGAGAAAAATACCGTCTAATTCGTCTAATCGTCTAAATTGGACGGCGTCAGAGACGGACGTAGCGTTCCCACAGATCGTCCCCGACGGGCTCGACGCCTAGGCGACGGAACTTGGGGGCGTCGGCCAGCTTTGCAAGAGCCAGGGCGGCGACGCAGGGCCGCCCCTCACCGCCCAGCAGGACTGGGGCGCGGAACCATTCCAGCACATCGACGGCATCGGCGCGCAGGAAAGACGCCGCGATCTGGCCGCCGCCTTCGATCAGAAGCGAGGTTGCGCCGGCGGCTTCCAAGGCTTTCAGCACGGCTGGGATGGTCGGACGACCGTCCTCGGCGGCGACCTGCACCACCTTGGCGGCGCCGATCGTGCGCGGTTCTGCGGCGGTCAGGATCAGGGTGTTTTCGCCGGCGACCTTCGCCGCCTGCGGCGTGCGCAGCCGGCTGTCCAGCACGACGCGCAAGGGCTGATCCACGCTGCGGCCCGGAAGGCGGGCGGTCAGTTCGGGATCGTCGTGCAGAACCGTCTCGACACCGACCAGGATGGCGTCATGCCCCGCGCGCAGGCGGTGACCCTCCAGCCGCGCCGCTTCGCCGGTGATCCACTGGCTCTCGCCCGAGGCCGTGGCGATCCGCCCGTCCAAGGAGGTCGCCAGTTTCAGCGTGACCCGCATCAGGCCTTGCCGGACGGTTCGTCGAACCCTTCGTCGCCCAGGAATTTGGCGAAGTCGCCGGTGTGGCGGAAATCCTTGTAGACCGAGGCGTAGCGGACATAGGCCACCTCATCCACGCCCTTCAGCGCTTTCATAATGAAGTCGCCGACCGTGCTGGACGGGATTTCAGTCTCGCCCAGGCTTTCCAACTGGCGGACGATCCGGTTGACCATCTGCTCGACCTGATCGGCCTGGACCGGGCGTTTGCGCAGGGCCACGCCCAGCGAGCGTTCCAGCTTGTCGCGATCGAAGGGCGTGCGCCGTCCGTTGCGTTTCAGAATGACCAGCTCACGCAGTTGCACGCGTTCGAACGTCGTGAAGCGCCCGTTGCAGTTCGGGCAGGACCGACGGCGTCGAATGGCCGAGCCGTCGTCCGACGGCCGGCTGTCCTTCACCTGGGTGTCCTGATGACCGCAAAAAGGGCACTTCATCAGGCGGTTATCCGTAGATCGGGAAGCGGTGCGTCAACTCTCGCACCTGGGCCGCGACGCCTGCGACCACGGCCGGATCGGCTTCGTCGCCGCCGTTCATCGACGAGACGACGTCTGCGATCCAGTGACCGATCTGCTTGAACTCTTCCTCACCGAAGCCGCGCGTGGTGCCGGCCGGCGTGCCCAGGCGGACGCCCGAGGTGACGGTGAACGGAGCGGTGTCGAACGGCACGCCGTTCTTGTTGCAGGTCATCAGCGCCTTTTCGAGCTCGTGCTCGGTCGCCTTGCCGGTCACGCCCTTGGGCCGCAGGTCGACCAGCGCCAGGTGGCTGTCGGTGCCGCCCGAGACGATGGCCAGGCCGCGCTCGATCAGGACGCCGGACAGGACCTGGGCGTTCTTGACCACCTGTTGGGCATAGCCCTTGAACTCGGGCTTCAGCGCCTCGCCGAAGGCCACGGCCTTGGCCGCGATGACGTGTTCCAGCGGGCCGCCTTGCAGGCCGGGGAAGACGGCGGAGTTGATCTTCTTGCCCAGATCAACATCGTTGGACAGGATCATGCCGCCGCGCGGGCCGCGCAAGGTCTTGTGCGTCGTCGTGGTGACGACGTGGGCGTGCGGGATCGGGTCCGGATAGGCGCCGCCGGCGATCAGGCCGGCGTAGTGCGCCATGTCCACCATCAGATAGGCGCCGACGCTGTCGGCGATCTGGCGGAAGCGCTTGAAGTCGATGTGGCGGCTGTAGGCCGAGGCGCCGGCCAGAATCAGCTTGGGCTTCTCACGCTCGGCCATTTCGGCGACGTGATCGTAGTCGATCAGGTGAGTGTCTTCGCGCACCTTGTAGGTCACGGGGCGGAACCACTTGCCCGATTGGTTCGCCGGCGAACCGTGCGTCAGGTGCCCGCCGCAGGCCAGATCCATGCCCAGGAAGGTGTCGCCGGGTTGCAGTAGGGTGAAAAAGACCGCCTGGTTGGCCTGGGCGCCCGAGTGCGGCTGGACGTTGGCGAAGGCCGCGCCGAAGAGTTGCTTGGCCCGCTCACGCGCCAGGTCCTCGGTCACGTCGACGAACTCGCAGCCGCCGTAATAGCGACGACCGGGATAGCCTTCCGCGTATTTGTTGGTCAGGACAGAACCCTGCGCGTCCAGCACCGCCTGGGAGACGATATTCTCTGAAGCGATCAGCTCGATCTGCTCGCGTTGACGGCCCAGCTCGCCCTGAATGCCCTTGAAGACATCCGGATCGGCGTCAGCGAGCGTCTTGGTGAAATAGGCGTCGTGGGTGAAGGCCGTCACTCTGGAATCCCCGAAATCAGAAGCTGGCCTATCTATCCCCAGCCGGGCCCGACCACAACATCTTGTGGTCAGCCTTTGCCCAGTGCCCGCCTTAGCTTGGCGATCGCCACCCGTTCCACGGACTTGGGTTCATTGACCGGCCCCATGGCGCTGACCTCCCGGCCCGTCGCGACATGGATGGCCGAGCATTTGAGGTAGGGGCCGTTTCGGGTGAATTCGACGATGACCTCTCCGAGGTCGTCGCCCGTCGTCATGCGGCGACGGGTCGGCGCGCCACGTTGCAGTGGGCGAACAGCTTGTCCATCGCCTGGACCAGATGATCCATCATGGCGTCGGTGTGGTTCGGCGACGGCGTGAAACGCAGGCGCTCGGTCCCCTTGGGCACAGTCGGATAGTTGATCGGCTGAACATAGACGCCGTACTCGTCCAGCAGCATGTCCGAGATCATCTTGCAGTGGACCGGATCACCGACGTGCACCGGCACGATATGGCTCTCGCTTTCCATCACCGGGATACCGGCGGCGGCGAAACGGGCCTTCAGGGTCGCGGCCCGCTCCTGATGCTGGACGCGTAGTTCGGGGTGCGCCTTCAGGTGACGCACGGAAGCCAAGGCGCCGGCAGTCAGGGCCGGCGGCAGCGATGTGGTGAAGATGAAGCCCGAGGCCCAGCTGCGCACAGCATCGATGATCATGGCGTCGGCGGCGATATAGCCGCCCATCACGCCGATCGCCTTGCCCAGGGTGCATTCGATGATGTCGATCTGATCCAGCACGCCGTCGCGCTCGGCGACGCCCGCGCCGGTCTCGCCGTACAGGCCGACCGCATGGACCTCGTCCAGATAGGTCAGGGCGCCGTATTTCTTGGCGAGGGCAATAGTGCCGGCCAGATCGGCGATGTCGCCGTCCATCGAATAGACGCTCTCAAACGCGATCAGCTTGGGCGCATCGGCCGGCGCCGCCGCCAGCAGGGCCTCCAGATGCGCCAGATCGTTGTGCATGAAGACGTGACGCTCGCCGCCGCCGTGACGGATGCCGGCGATCATCGAGGCATGGTTCAGCGAATCGGAGAAGGTGATCAGGCCCGGCAGGATCTTCTGCAGGGTCGACAGCGTCGCCTCGTTGCCGACATAGCCCGAGGTGAACAGCAGCGCCGCTTCCTTCTGGTGCCAGTGGGCCAGCTCCGCTTCGAGATCGACGGCGGAGCGAGTCGTGCCGGAGATGTTGCGCGTGCCGCCCGCGCCGGCGCCCACCGCATCGATCTCGTTATGCATGGCGTCCAGCACGACGGGGTGCTGGCCCATGCCGAGATAGTCGTTGGAGCACCAGATGACGACGTCCTGTTCGGAGCCATCCTCGCGGCGACGCACAGCCTGCGGAAACTGACCGCGCACGCGCTTCAGATCGGCGAAGACGCGATAGCGTCCTTCGCTGCGAACCTGCTCCACCGAGCTATTAAAGGCGGCCTTATAGTCGAACAAACTACGCGTTCTTTCGCTTATGGCGATGTCTTTGCGTTGTTTGCTCTCCCGAAGCGGGCTTGTCCATGTCCGCCGCATGGACAAAACGCCCCAAACCCTTAATTGATAACGGTTCTCAGTATCGAGATCGATCAGCCCGGCTTGCGGAAGCGATAGACGAACTGGTCCGTCTTGCCGCGGATCTTCTCGTCGAAGACGCTCAGGCTGTGGTCGTCTGCGGGATTGGCGACGGCCTGGCTCTCGCCCTCGAAGACAAAGCCGGCCGCCTCGACCTCGCGCTTCAGATAGTCGCCTTCGATGCGGTGCAGGGTCTGGACCGCCGAGATGCCCGTGCCGGGCGCGGCTTCATGGTCGATCAGAATGTAGCGGCCGCCGGGCTTCAGCGCCGCGAACACCGCCGCGTTCATCTTGGCCACATCGGTGTTGAAACCGGGGATGTGGAAGTCGTGGTACTCTTGGCTCATGAAGATCATGTCCAGCGGCTCGGCGAAGGTCATGGAGTCCAGCAGGCCGTTGACCCGCGTCACGTTCGAATAGGCGGCGACAAGTGCATCGGCCCCAGCGTTCTCGCGCGCCATCGTCCGCTCAGGTACGAAGGCGTAGACGCGGCCGGTCGGGCCGACCACGTCGGAGAACAGACGTGTGAAATAGCCTGCGCCGGGGCGAATGTCGGCGACCTTGTCGCTCGGCTCGAGTTGGGCGAAGGCGAGAATGTCGGCCGGATGGCGCAGCGGATCACGCGCGACCTCTTCGGCCGGACGCTTGGGATCGGCGACCGCATCGGCATAGAGACTGGAATAGCCCGCCGGCTGCGCGTCGGCCGCCGGGGCGACGACGGTCTGCTCTCCGCCGTCCGAGTCGATGATGATGCAGCCGGACAGACCTGCCGCCAGAACCAGGGCCGTTGCACCCGCCGCCAATTTCCCGATCATCACCGTCTCCATCGATTTTTCGCGATAGGCTCGCATTTCGCCGATCCGCGCAAGCCGTCATCACGCACGAAACGATTCGACGCATCACGCGATTTGCGCACCGGTCGTTGCGGCGCTAGTCCGACGCTGGATTTTCCAAGGTCTCGCCATGCTTCCCTATCAGCCCGCCCCTTTCCCGCTTGCCCGTCCGCGCCGCCTGCGGTCCAGCCCGTGGGTGCGGCGGCTGGTGGCGGAAACGACCCTGACGCCGGCCGATCTGATCTGGCCGTTGATCGTCCATGACGGGGCCGAGGATCGCGTCCCTGTCGCCTCCATGCCCGCCGTGTTTCGGCTTTCCCCCAAGGCGGCGGCGACTGCGGCGGTCGAGGCGCGCGACCTCGGCATTCCGATGGTGGCCCTGTTCCCCAATGTCGATGGCGCGATCAAGGATGCGGTCGGCACCGGCGCGACCGATCCCGACGGCCTGATCCCCGACTGCATCAAGGCGATCAAAGACGCCGCGCCCGAGATCGGCGTCATGACCGACGTCGCCCTGGACTGCTACACCGACCATGGCCACGACGGGGTGATGGAGGGCGACCGCATCGCCAACGACGCCTCGCTGGACCGTCTGGCCGAACAGGCCTTCATCCACGCCCACGCCGGCGCCGATGTCGTGGCCCCGTCGGACATGATGGATGGCCGCATCCAGGCGGTGCGAGAGGCGCTGGAGGCCAACGGGTTTCAGGATACGCTGATCCTGTCCTACGCCGCCAAGTTCGCCTCGGCCTTCTATGGTCCCTATCGCGACGCCGTGGGCTCCTCTGCGATGCTGAAGGGCGACAAGAAGACCTATCAGATGGATTACGCCAACTCCGACGAGGCGCTGAAGGAGGTGGCGATGGACCTGTCGGAGGGCGCCGATGCGGTGATGGTCAAGCCGGGCATGCCGTATCTGGATATCGTTCGCCGCGTGTCCGAGACCTTCCGCGTGCCGACCTTCGCCTATCAGGTATCGGGCGAATATTCGATGATGCAGGCCTCCATCGCCAATGGCTGGCTGGATCAGGACCGTGCGATCCTGGAGACCCTGCATGGGTTCAAACGCGCGGGTTGCGCGGGCGTGCTGACCTATTTCGCACCACAGGCCGCACGGCTGCTGGGCTGATCGGCGTGAAGATCCGGCCGATCACGGAGGCCGACTGGCCGGGCCTTTGGCCGATCATCGAGACCGTCACCCGCGCGGGCGAGACCTATACCTATCCGTTGGACATGACCGAGGATCAAGCGCGCCTCCTGTGGACCCCGCCCGCGCCCGGCGGAACCTTGGTTGCGGTCGAGAACGGCCAGGTGCTGGGCGCCGCCAAGATCATTCCGAACCAGCAGGGAAACGGCGCCCACGTGGCCAATGGCAGCTTCATGGTCGCGCCCGAAGCGCGCGGGCGCGGCGTGGCCCGCAGTTTGGGCGAAGCTGCACTTGTGTTCGCGCGGGATGCGGGCTTCCGATCCATGCAGTTCAACGCCGTGGTCGAGACCAATACCGTGGCCGTCGCCCTTTGGAAGAAGCTGGGCTTCGAGATCGTGGGGACGGTTCCCGAAGCGTTCGATCACCCGACGCACGGCCCGGTCGGCCTGCACATCATGCACCGCCGGCTTTAGGCATCAGTCGCGGGGTTGCAGTCGCGCCGCCAGGCTGGAGGTGTCCCAGCGGTTTCCGCCCATGGCCTGAACCTCGGCGTAGAACTGATCGACCAGGGCCGTCAGAGACAGGCGCGCGCCGTTCGTGCGCGCCTCGTCCAGCACCAGACCCAGGTCCTTGCGCATCCAGTCTACGGCGAAGCCGAAGTCGAACTCGCCCTTGGCCGCCGTCTTCCAGCGATTGTCCATCTGCCAGCTTTGCGCGGCGCCCTTGGACACAGCCTCGTAGGCGGCGTCGGTGTTCAGCCCCGCGACCTGAGCGAAGTGGACCGCCTCGGCCAGACCCTGGACGACGCCGGCGATGGCGATCTGGTTGACCATCTTCGTCAGCTGGCCTGACCCGGCCGGTCCCATATGTTTGATCGCCTTGGAATAGGCCTTCAACACGGGCTCAACCTTCGCCAGGGCGGCGGCATCCCCGCCGGCCATGACGCTGAGTTGTCCGTTCTCGGCGCCCGCCTGGCCGCCGGACACCGGCGCGTCGATGAACGACCGCCCCTGCCCGTTCGCCAGTTCAGCCATTTCGCGCGCCACCTTGGCCGAGGTCGTGGTGTGATCGACGATCACGGCGGCCTCCGACAGATGCGGCAAGGCCTCGGTCACCACGGCCCGCACGTCGTCGTCATTGCCGACGCACAGGATGAACAGGTCGACGCCCCGGGCCGCCTCAGCCACCGTCGCCGCCGCCTTGCCGCGCGTCGCCGCAGCCCAGGCCTCGGCCTTTGCCACAGTACGATTGAAGCCGGTCACGTCGTGGCCCGTCTCGACCAGATGACGGGCCATCGGGGCGCCCATGACGCCCAGGCCGGCGAATGCGATCTTCATGACAGGCTCCTTGATCCTGCCGTCGGACTAGGCCGCGCCGCGCCGGGGTTCAAGGTCAACGCCCGGTTAACCTTGGCCAGCCCACAATGGGACACCATTCGTCGGGGTGCGCGTCCATGTCCGTGAGCGATCGTCCGATCCTCATCAAGAAGGTCAAGAAGGTCTCCGGCGGAGGCCACCATGGCGGTGCGTGGAAGGTGGCCTATGCGGACTTCGTGACCGCCATGATGGCCTTCTTCCTGCTGATGTGGCTGATCAACACGACCGACCCGGAGCAGAAGCGCGGCATTGCCGAGTATTTCGCGCCCGCCAGCGTGTCCGAGACGACCTCGGGCTCCGGCGGCATTCTGGGAGGCACATCGCTGGGCGACGATGGCGTCAAGAGCGCCGGCTCGCAGTCGGTTCTGGAAGAACTGGCGCCCGAGGCGCCCGCGACCGATCAGACGGGCTCCAGCCTGTCGTCCGCCAGCGACTCGGCTCTCCAGGCCGAAATCCAGAAGCGCGAGGCCGCCGAGTTCGCCAGCGCCGCCGAATCGCTGCGCCAGGCCATGCAGTCGATGCCGGAACTGGCCGAACTGTCGAAACAGCTGATCGTGGACCAGACCCCCGAGGGACTGCGCATCCAGCTGGTCGATCAGGAAGGCCGGTCGATGTTCGACAACAACTCTGCGCGCCCGAATGCCCGCGCCCAGGTGCTGCTGCGCGCCGTGGCCAAGGTGATCAACCAGTTGCCGAACCGCATCTCAATCACCGGACACACCAGCGCAGCGCCCGGCTCCAGCCGCGCCAGCGCCCCTGCGGACTGGACCCTGTCGTCCGAGCGCGCCAACGGTTCGCGTCTGGTGCTGCAAGGTTCGGGCGTCGATCCCGACCGGGTCTATTCGGTGGCGGGCAAGGCGGGGTCCGACCCGCTCTATCCGGACGATCCGACCCTGGCCGGCAACCGCCGCATCGCCATCGTCCTGTTGCGCGAGGCGCCGGTCCTGCCGTCGGACACCTCGCTGTGACCCGGCTCGGCTGCAACGCGAACAGGCTTGCAGCCGGAACACGGATGACGCCAAATCGCGCGATGAGCGTTGTGTCGTCGCAATATTGGCAAGATCGGATGCGGACCTGAGGCCGTGACCCAGCACGTACCGACCCGACAGCTTCGCTTCTTCATGACCTCGGTCGCGCCCTGCCCCTATCTGCCGGGCAAGACGGAGCGGAAGGTCTTCGCCAACCTCCCCTTCTCGGACGGCGCGCACGTCAATGATGAACTGACGCTGGCCGGTTTTCGCCGCAGCCAGAACATCGCCTATCGCCCGGCATGCGAGGCCTGTGACGCCTGCGTTTCGGTGCGGCTGCCGGTGCCGGAGTTCGCCTTCACCCGTTCGCAGCGCAAGGTTCTGGCCCGCAACGCCGACCTGTCGCGCGACCTGGTCGAAGCGGAGGCGACGACCGAGCAGTTCCAGCTTCTGCGCCGCTACCTAACCACGCGCCATCCGACCGGCGGCATGAGCGACATGGGCTGGCTGGATTACGTCGCCATGGTCGAGGATACGGCCGTGCGAACCCATCTGATCGAATACCGTCTGCCCTCCACCGACGGCGGACCGGGCGATCTGGTCGCCGTGACCCTGACGGACCTGCTGAAAGACGGTCTGTCGATGGTCTACAGCTTCTATGATCCGACGATAGAGCGGCGCAGCCTGGGCCGGTTCGCCATCCTGGATCATGTGCGCCAGGCCGCCATCGTCGGCCTGCCGTTCGTCTATCTCGGCTATTGGGTCCAGGGCTCGGCCAAGATGGATTACAAGGCCGACTTCCGCCCGATGGAAACTCTCGGCAAGCTCGGCTGGTCACGCCGGGACGCCTGACGCGCCCTTCGCAGCAGCCGGTTCAAATCGTCATCGAAGCATCCTATGTGGGCGGCGACATTACGGAGCCGCGTCTTGCTGATTGTTCTTTCCCCGGCCAAGCGCCTCGATTTCACCGAAGCCGATGCGGCTATTCCCGGCAGTGACCGCCGGTTCGTCGAAGATACAGCCAGCCTGTCCAAGACCGCCAAGCGTCAGACCAAGGCGGACCTGCGTCGGCTGATGGGGATTTCCGACGATCTGGCGACCCTGAACGCCGCGCGCTTCAAGGCTTTCGATCCTGAATCGACCGAGGGCGTTCAGGCGGCCTTCGCCTTTGCCGGCGATGTGTATGAGGGCTTGCGAGCGCGTGAACTGGACGCCGAGGCCTTGGTTTTTGCGCAGGATCATTTGCGCATCCTGTCCGGCTTCTATGGCCTACTGCGTCCATTGGACCGAATCCAGCCCTACCGCCTGGAGATGGGCACGCGGCTGAAGACGCGTCGCGGTGCCAGCCTGTACGACTTCTGGGGCGACCGGATTTCCAAACAACTGAACGAAGACGCCGAGGGCCAGTCGGATCCGACGCTGGTGAACCTGGCCAGCCAGGAATATTTCGGCGCCGTCGATGCAAAGGCTCTGAAACTGCCTGTCGTCACGCCCCAGTTCCGGGAAGAGAAGAACGGCGAGAGCCGCATCATCTCCTTCTTCGCCAAGAAGGCGCGCGGGGCCATGGCGCGGTTCGCGATCGACGAGCGCGTGGAACGGGTCGCGGACCTGAAGGCTTTCGACTGGGACGGTTATGCGTTCGACAAGGCCGCCTCGACCGACGCCGAGTGGATATTCATCAGATCGGGAAATTCTTGATCCCGACATCGACCTCCCGCTAATCTCGCCAAAACAAACGAAGGGGCGGATTCATGTCGCAAGAGCCTAAGGACTCCACGGGCGCCGACAGTCGGGCGGCACGCGGTATCGGTGATCTGAAAGGGCAGGTCGCGGTCATTACGGGCTCGACCTCCGGCATCGGACTGGCTCTGGCGCGGGCCGTGGCGGTGGCCGGCGGCGACGTCGTGCTGAACGGCCTGGGCGACCCGGCGGAGATCGAGCGCACCCGCGCCGATCTGGAGGCCTCATCCGGCGTTCGCGTCCTCTATCATCCGGCGGACATGACGCGTGGCGAAGAGATCGCCGACATGATCGCCTTCGCTGAACGCGAACTGGGACGCCTGGACATTCTGGTCAACAACGCGGGCATCCAGCACGTCGAATCCGTCGAGAACTTCCCTGTCCACCAGTGGGAGAAGATCATCGCCATCAACCTGTCCTCGGCCTTCTACGCCACGCGCGCGGCGATCCCGATCATGAAGGCGCAGGGACGCGGCCGGATCATCAACATGGCCTCGGCGCACGGTCTGGTGGCCAGTCCGTTCAAGTCCGCCTATGTCGCGGCAAAACATGGCGTCATCGGCTTCACCAAGACCGCAGCGCTGGAACTGGCGCGGGACAACATCACCTGCAACGCCATCTGCCCCGGCTTCGTCGAGACGCCGATCGTGACCAAGCAGATCGCGGATCAGGCGCGCACGCGAAACATGACCGAGGAGCAGGTGCTGACGGACGTGATCCTGGCGGCTCAGCCGACAAAGCGGTTCGTCACAACGGAGGAACTGACCGGCATCTTCCTCTACCTGGTCAGCGACCTCGGCGCCTCGGCCAACGGGGCCAGCTTCTCCATCGACGGCGGCTGGACCGCGCAGTAGCAAAGGAAGGCGGCGGTCATGGCGATTTTCAAGCGCAAGACCGCCGCAGCGGCGGACATCGTTTCCGCCGCTCCCGCCAGACGGCCCATATGCCTTGCGCTTCAGGGCGGCGGCGCACACGGCGCCTTTCAATGGGGCGTGCTGGATCGTCTGTTGGAAGACGATCGGCTTGATATTCGCGCGGTGTCCGGCGTCTCAGCGGGAGCGATGAACGGCACGGCCTTGGTGTCGGGCCTCGCGTCAGGGGATGGCCGCGCCGCGTTGGACAAGCTCTGGCGAGAGGTCAACCAGTCCGGCGGTCGCAACGTCTTCGGCGACAGCGCGATCTGGAATGCAGCGCGGACGCCCGACTGGATCAAGGACAACCCATTCTGGCGCGCGGGCGAGACTCTGGCGATGTCGATGAGTCCGTATGAATTCAATCCGCTGAACCATAACCCTCTGAAACGGGTTTTGCAGGCCTCGGTCGATTTCGGCGCCGTCCAGGCCTCGGACATCCGGCTTTTCGTCGCCGCCACCGCTGTGCGCCAGGCGAAAGCGCGCATCTTCCAGACGAATGAGATCAACGCCGATGTCCTGATGGCGTCGGCGTGCCTGCCCCATCTGTTTCAAGCCTTGGAGATCGACGGCGAGCCCTATTGGGACGGCGGCTATCTGACCAATCCGCCGCTGTGGCCGTTGACCGGAGACGACACGCCGGACGACGTCCTGCTGATCACGCTCAATCCGATGGTGCGCGACGAGACGCCTAAAAGCGCAGGCGACATCGTCGATCGGCTGAACGAGATCGTCTTCAACGCCCCGCTGGTCGCCGAACTGCGCGCCATCGCCCTGGCGGGTGAACTGATCGAACACGGGCAGTTGAAAGGCGGCGGCGCGGGACCTTATCGGCACGTCCGGTTGCA
The DNA here is from genome assembly GCF_027886425.1 of Brevundimonas vesicularis. Classification (NCBI taxonomy): domain Bacteria; kingdom Pseudomonadati; phylum Pseudomonadota; class Alphaproteobacteria; order Caulobacterales; family Caulobacteraceae; genus Brevundimonas; species Brevundimonas vesicularis. The sequence goes on from NZ_CP115671.1 coordinate 2,032,759, forward strand.
CGCGATCGAGGCGGACGGCTGGCTCTCGGACCTGTCGCTGCGGTCCAAGTTCAACACCGAATGGGGTTTCCTCAACGATCTTAAGGCGCGGGGACGTGCGGCCGCCGACGATTGGTTGAATGCTTGCCTGAGCAGCGTGGGTCGCCAGTCGAGCGTCGATCTTCAGGCTCGCTTCGGCTAGCCGACGAAGCCTGCGGCACGACGCAGACGGTCGTTGATGGCTTCACCCAATCCCGTCGTCGGAATCGGCGACACGGCGATACCTGTCGGCCGTGTGCGGTCGGCTTCGCGCAGCAGTCGGAACAGATTGGCGGCGGCTTCGCGCAGGTCGCCCGACGGGCTCAGGCTCCAGCGCGGCTCGCCAGCTTCTGGGCCAAAGCCGAGCAGGATCTCGCCGTCACGCGCCTGCTCCGCGTCAATCCGGACCGGCGCATCCGGCGCATAGTGCAGGGTCAGTCGCCCGGGCGAACGATGCCCCTCCCCGCTCTCATGAAGGGGACCGACGACCGCCTCGATCTCGGATCGAGTGATGGCGCCGGGACGCAGCAGGGCGACCCGGCCGCCCAGCACCGACACGACCGTGCTTTCCAGACCGACCTGACAGGGCCCGCCATCGACAGCCGCTGAGACGGCAAAGCCCGTTTCCTCGACAGCATCCGTGAAGGTCGTCGGGCTCGGTCGGCCGGAACGATTGGCCGAGGGGGCCACGACCGGGCCGCCGAACGCCGCCAACACTTCCCTGGCCACGGAATGCGCCGGAACGCGGATCGCGACGCTGTCCAGCCCGGCGCGCGCCAAGTCGCAAACCCGACGGGCATCCAGGATTGGCGTGATCAGGGTGAAGGGCCCGGGCCAGAAGGCGTCCGCCAAGGCCTGTCCGAGCGGGCCCAAATCGCCGATTTCGGCGGCCGCATCGGCATCGACGACATGGGAAATCAGCGGATTGAACTTCGGCCGTCCTTTTGCGGCGAAGATGGCGGCGACCGCCTCTGCATTGCTGGCGTCGGCGCCCAGTCCGTAAACGGTCTCGGTCGGCAGCAGGATCAGATCGCCGTTCGCCAGCGCCTGGGCGGCTTGCAGCGGTGTTTGGCTCACGGTCGGCGCGGGATGATCGGGATCATCCGGTGCAGCACATTGTCCCGATCGATGAACTGGTGCTTCAGCGCCGCGATCACATGCAGGGCGATCAAGACATAGAGGCCCTTCACCGCCAGTTCGTGCAGGCCCATCAGGCTGCGCGCCGTTTCACGCCCGCCGCCGACGGGCAGCAAGGGCCAGGAGAAGAGGCCGAACCACTCGATCGCGCGCCCGCCCGCAGATGATGCGAGCCAACCGGTCATCGGAATAACGATCAGGGCCAGGTAGAACAGAACGTGCGTCGCGCGCGCGGCCACCTTCTGCCAGCGCGGCAAGGCCGACGGCAAGGGAATCGCCGGATGCGCCAGGCGCCATCCGATCCGCGCAAGGGTCAGCACCAGGATCGTCAGACCCAGCGACTTGTGCAGCATGACGAACTGGCCCGAAATCGCCCCTTCCGTATTCTCATGCGCGGTGATCAGCAGCACCTGCGCCAAGACGGCGGCGGCGATACCCCAGTGCATCAGCAGGGAAACGAGCGAATATCGATTGCGGGGCTCGCCCATGTCTTCCCTTCCGCGACGGCACGGCGTCACCATGCATTCAACCACTTTGCACTGAGACGGGGCGCGTCGCCAAGACGCTTGCAGCGACAAGCCCCGACGCGGCACTTAGGCCGCAAAGACGATTGAGGAAACCCATGACCTATCGCGCGCCCGTTCGAGACCTGGCCTTCACTCTGGAATCCGTCGCCGGCATGGCCGACGTAGCCGCAACCGGCGCCTTTCCCGACTATGACGCCGACGTCGCCGGCGCCGTTCTGGAGGCGGCGGGACAATTCTCCGAAGAGGTGCTGGCGCCGCTAAACCGGATTGGGGATCAGAAGGGCTCGACCTACGCTAACGGCGCCGTCACCGCCGCTCCCGGCTTCGCCGACGCCTATCGCCAGTTCGCGGCCGGCGGCTGGACCGGGCTGTCAGCCTCGACCGAAGCGGGCGGACAGGCCCTGCCCAAGGCGCTGGAACTGGCGGCCTATGAGACCGTCCATGCCGCCAACATGGCGTTCGGCCTGTGCCCCATGCTGTCGCTGGCCTCGATCGAGGCGCTGGAGCAGGTCGGTACGGAAGAGCAAAAAGCCAAATATCTGACCAAGTTGGTCAGCGGCGAATGGACCGGCGCCATGGTGCTGACCGAGCCGGGCGCCGGATCGGACCTGGGTTCGCTGATCACCACGGCGACGCCGAACGGCGACGGGACCTATGCGCTGAACGGGCAGAAGATCTACATCACCTGGGGCGACCACGACGCGACCGACAATATCGTGCATCTGGTGCTGGCCCGCCTGCCGGACGCGCCCAAGGGGCCCAAGGGCATCAGCCTGTTCCTTGCTTCGAAGTTTGCAGTGAAGGAAGACGGCACGCTCGGCGACCGCAACGCCTTCCGCCCGGTCGGTGTCGAGCACAAGCTGGGCATCCACGCCTCGCCAACCTGCGTCATGAGCTATGAGGGGGCGACCGCCGAACTGGTCGGTCAGCCGAACCAGGGCCTGGCCCATATGTTCGTGATGATGAACGCGGCGCGCCTGGCGGTCGGCGTCGAGGGCGTCGGCATCGCCGAACGCGCCTATCAGCACGCCCTCGCCTATGCCCTGGAGCGTCGTCAGGGGCGCTCGGTCTGGACGGGCGAGGCCAACGCCCCGATCTTCGACCACCCCGACGTGCGCCGCATGCTCAGCGTCATGAAGGCCAAGATTTCGGCGGCGCGCGCCGTGTGCCTGTCGACCGGCGTCGCCGCCGATCTCGCTCGCCATGCCGGGACCGATGAGGAACGTCGCCATTGGAAGGGGCGCGAGGACCTGTTCACCCCCATCGCCAAGGCCTGGTCCACCGATATCGGCTGCGAGGTCGCCTCGATGGGCGTCCAGATCCACGGCGGCATGGGCTTCATCGAAGAGACCGGCGCGGCGCAATACTATCGCGACGCCCGCATCGCCCCTATCTACGAAGGCACCAACGGCATTCAGGCCATGGATCTGGTGGGTCGCAAACTGTCGATGGACGGCGGCGATTCGGCCAAGGCGCTGATCGCGGACATGAAGGCGACGCTGGTCGATCTCGGAAAGCTCTATAGCGGCAAGCCCGTCGAACGGTTCGCCACCGCCATAGAGGCGGTCGAGGATGCGACCCTGTGGCTGCTGGATCAGAAGGCCGATCCGAATGCAGCGGCCGACGTGCTGGCGGCCGCCGACGCCTATCTGAAACTGCTGGGCGATGTGGCCGGCGGATGGATGCTGGCCAAGGGCGCGCTTGCGGCAAAGGCGAAGCTGGACGCCAATGACGGTGATCCGATTTGGCTGCAGGGCAAGCTGGACCTCTACGAAGTCTATGCCGCCAATGTCTTGGGCCACGTTTCCAGCCGTCTCGCTGCCGTGGGTCAGGGCGGCGACCTGCTGCGGCGGATGACGGTGGACGCGCTGGCCGGATGATCGGCTCGGCGTTTCTCCGTTTGACGTAGAGGGGGCCGGACCTTCAAGGTCCGCCCTTCAAACAAGCAGGGAGCGTCCGATGAATCGTCGGCAACTGATCATGTCCACGGCGGCGACCGCCCTCGCCGTTTCGGCTTCCCCCGCGCTCGCCCGTCAGTCCACCGGATCCCCCATGCCTCAACCGCCCGTCGCCAAGAAAATCCCCGTCGTCATCGAACAACTGGGCCGCACCCGGACCGACGACTATCAGTGGATGAAGGACGACAATTGGCAGGCGGTCCTGCGCGATCCGACCCTGATCAAGGCCGAGGTCAAGGAGCACCTGACCGCCGAGAACGCCTACCGCGAGGCCATGATGGCCTCCACCCTGCCCTTGCAAGAGACGATGTTCGCCGAGATGCGCGGCCGCATCAAGGAAGACGACAGCTCGGTTCCGGCGCCGGACGGCGGCTGGAACTACTACGTCGAATACCAGACAGGCGATCAGCACCCCCGCTACATGCGCGTCGAGCGTCAGGGCACGTGGATGGTCGATGGTCAGCCGGTGACGAAAAACTTTGTCATGGCCCCGACGCCCCAACTGCTGCTGGACGCCAACGAGCTAGCCAAAGGCAAGGCCTATTCGGAAGTGTCCGCCGCAAGCCACAGCCCGGATCACACGCTGTTCGCCTATGCCGAGGACGCCCAGGGTTCCGAGGTGCACAAGATCTACGTCAAGGATCTGGCGACCGGCGAGGTGCTGCCCGAGGTGATCGACAGCGCCACCGGCGACTTCGTCTTCTCGCCGGACAGCCAGTGGATCTTCTGGACCAATCGCGACGACAACGGCCGTCCGGACAAGATTTTCCGTCGCCCGGCGCGCGGCGGCGCGACCACCCTGGTCTATGAGGAAGCCGACGACGGCATGTTCATCGGCGTGGGCCGCACCGCCGACGACCAGTTCATCGTGATCGGCATTCAGAACCAGGAAACGTCGGAGGCGCGCTACATTCCCGCCGCCACGCCGACGGCCGAACCCGTCGTGCTGGAGCCGCGCGTGGTCGCGACCCGCTACGACGTCGATCACTGGGGCGACCGCTGGGTGATCCGCACCAATGCGGACGACGCCATCGATTTCAAGATCGTCCAGGCCCCGACCGCGACGCCGGCCAAGGCGAACTGGACCGATCTGGTGCCGCACACGCCGGGCCGCTTCGTCGAAGGCCTGGACCTGACCCACGCCCATCTGGCGCGTCAGGAACGCGCAGACGCCAACACCCGCATCATCATCCGCGACCGGGCCGGCGCCGAGCATGAGATCGCGGTGGACGAACCGGCCTTCGCCCTGTCGCTGGCCGGCGCCTCCGAATACGAGACGACGACCACACGCTACACCTACAACTCGCCGTCCACGCCGACGCAGACGTTCGACTACGACATGGCGTCGCGCGAGCGGACCCTGCGCAAGACGCAACAGATCCCGTCCGGTCACAATATCGAAGACTATGTGGTCGAGCGGCTGAACGCGCCTGCCTCGGACGGCCAGCTGGTGCCGGTCACGGTGCTGCGTCGCAAATCGACGCCGGTCGATGGTTCGGCGCCCCTGCTGCTCTACGGATACGGCTCCTACGGCATCCCCATGCCGGCCAGCTTCTCGACCAACCGGCTGTCGCTGGTGGATCGCGGCTGGATCTACGCCATCGCCCATATTCGCGGCGGATCGGACAAGGGCTGGGGCTGGTTCCTCGACGCCCGCAAGATGACCAAAAAAAACACCTTCACCGACTTCATCGCCTCCGCCGAACACCTGATCGACAAGAAATACGCCGCGGCCGGAAACATCGTGGCCCAGGGCGGATCGGCGGGCGGTCTGCTGATGGGCGCGGTCAACAATATGCGGCCCGACCTTTGGGCCGGGATCATCGGTCAGGTGCCGTTCGTGGACGTGATCAACACCATGTCGGACACCTCCCTGCCGCTGACGCCGCCCGAATGGCCCGAGTGGGGCAACCCGATCGAGGACCCGGCCGCCTACGACTATATGATGAGCTACAGTCCCTACGATCAGGTCGAGCCGAAAGCCTATCCGGCGGTCCTGGCGACGGGGGGCCTGTCCGATCCGCGCGTCACCTATTGGGAGCCGGAGAAGTGGGTCGCCAAGCTGCGACCCGCGACCACCTCGGGCAAGCCGGTGCTGCTGAAGATCAATATGGAGGCCGGTCACGGCGGCGCGGCTGGGCGGTTCGACTATCTGAAAGAAGTCGCCCACGATTACGCCTTCGCCGTCTGGGCCATCGACAAGGGCTGGGAGCACGCGTGAGCGCACTGACGGTTCGCGACGCCCGTCCCGACGACATCGCCGCGATCACGGCCATCTATGCCGAGAGCGTCGCCAATGGGCGCGGCACCTTCGAGCTGGAGGCGCCTGACGAGACCGAGATGGCGTCGCGTCTCGCCGCCGTCGCGGCCCTGGGCCTGCCGCGCCTTGTGATCGAGATCGACGGCGCGGTCGCGGGATACGCCTATGCCGGGCCGTTTCGCACGCGTCAGGCCTATCGCTATATGGTCGAGGACTCCATCTACGTCGCGCCCTGGGCCAGGGCGCGCGGCGTCGCCGGCGCCCTGCTCGATGCGCTGATCGTCCGCTGCGAAGCGATGGGTCTTCGTCAGATGGTCGCGGTCATCGGTGATGCGGCGAACGTCGGCTCAATCGCCCTGCACCGTACACGCGGCTTCACCGACGCCGGCGTGTTCAAGGCGGCCGGCTGGAAGCACGACGACTGGCGCGACGTGGTGTTCATGCAGCGGCCGCTGGGCGACGGCGGCGCCACAGCGCCCGACGCGCAGGGTCTGCCGCTTGTCGACAAGAAGCCGCCGCGCTGACGCATTGCGACGCCGTGACCCGACGCCTATCCTGACGCCGTGAAGATCGTTCAATCCCTGTTGCTGTTGTTCGGCGCCCTGTCGGTGCTGGCGCTCGGCGCGGTCGGCGCCTCGGCGTCGCCGGCGACCGCCGCGCCTTGCCATGAGACGGGCCATGAGACAGGCCAGTCTTCGCCGGACCAGATCCCGAACCATGCGCCCAAGGCCATGAAGGCTATGATCTGCTGCGTCGCCTGCGTTGCGGTACCGACGCTGGCCCCCGCGCCGGTTTCCGGTCCGACCCTGTCGCCGTCGCGCATCGCCGCGGTTCCGGCCGCCTTGCCAGTCGGGCAACTGCTGTCGCCCGAACCCGGACCGCCCCGCCTCCTGATCGTCTGACACACCTCGCGCCTCTCGCAGGGCGCACTCCGTCACGATCATCACAGGAGGCCTTGAATGGCTATCCGTACTCTCGTCGGCGCCTGCGCCGGCGCTTCCCTGCTCGCCCTGGCTCAGGCCGCGGCGGCGCAGGATCACGCGCACCACGCGTCGACCAAGCCCACTGCCGATCCGCACGCAGGTCACGACATGCCCATGTCATCGGCCGAGCCGATGACCGATCACGCCAGCATGGGTCACACGATGACCAGTCCCTACGGCCCCTGGCCCATCAACCGCGACGCCTCAGGCACCGGTTGGCAACCCGATGCGGGCGAGCACGGCGGCATCCACACCGTCCGTGGCGACTGGATGGTGATGACCCACGCCATGCTGAACCTGGTCTATGACACCCAGTCTGGGCCACGCGGCGGCGACAAGACCTTCGTCGCCGGCATGTTGATGACCTCGGCGCGCCGCGACTTCGACGACGGTTCGAAACTGAACCTGCGCGCTATGCTCAGCCCTGACCCGCTGATGGGCAAATCCGGCTATCCGCTGCTTCTCGCGGCGGGCGAGACAGCGGACGGGGTCAATCCTCTGGTCGATCGCCAGCATCCGCACGATCTGTTCATGGAGCTGTCGGCCAGCTATTCGAAGCGCCTGTCCGACAAGGACAGCGTCTATGGCTATATCGGCCTGCCTAGCGAGCCCGCCTTCGGTCCGCCCGCCTTCATGCACCGCATGAGCGCGATGGACAGTCCCGAGGCGCCGATCACCCACCATTGGCTGGACTCCACCCATATCGTCTTCGGCGTGACGACCCTGGGCTGGGCGCATGATCGCTTCAAGATCGAGACCTCGGCCTTCAAGGGACGCGAGCCGGACGAGGAACGCTGGGGCATCGATTCGCCACGGCTGGACAGTTGGTCGGTGCGGACCGCCTGGAATCCGAACGACGAATGGTCGCTGCAGGCGTCCTATGCCGATGTCTCCGCGCCGGAACAGCTGGAGCCCGACGAGGACGAGACGAAATGGTCGGCCAGCGTCATCCACACCCGCCGTCTGGGCGATGACGGCTGGTGGTCCTCGACCCTGGCTTGGGGCCGAAAGACCAACGATCACGGCGAATCGAAGGACGGCTGGTTGCTGGAAACGGCGGTCCATCCCAACGACCGCTGGACGGTCTTCGCCCGTGCCGAGCGGATCGAGACGGATGAACTGGTTCCCGGCGTCAGCGGCAGCCACGGCCCGCTCTACACGGTAGGCAAGGCCTCGGTCGGCGTGGTCCGCGACTGGCGGATCGCCGAACACGTCCGGTTCGGCCTCGGCGGTCTCTATGCCATGAATCGCGTGCCAACGGCGTTGGAGCCGCTGTACGGCGGCGATCCCGGCGGGGCTATGCTCTTCGTTCGGCTGAAGATCGACTAAGCGCTTAGGCCTGTCCGGCTTCGGCCGGGCGGGCCGGCGGCTGGTCCAGAAGCCGAAGCGCTTCATAGCCGACCAGGACCACGCCGAGCACGAGCATCAGCGCTCCGGCGATCAGCACCAGGCGCACGTGCCGGTGCAGGTGATAAAGCAACTCGCCGATCATCGACGGTCCCGCCGCATTCGGATCGTGCCAATTCGATCCGTTCCGGCCAGTTTACTGCAAAACGCGGACCTGATGGAGTCTGTGAGAACCGCGTTCCGTCAGACGAGGCGGCTCTGCACCACGGCTGCGCCGATGAAGCTGGCGAACAGCGGGTGCGGCGCGAACGGACGGCTCTTCAACTCGGGGTGATACTGAACGCCGATGAACCAGGGGTGGTCCGGGCGTTCAACCGTCTCGGGCAGGACGCCGTCAGGCGAGAGACCGGCGAAGACCAGCCCGCCCTTCTGCTCGATTGCCTCGCGATAGTTGATGTTGACCTCGTAGCGATGGCGGTGACGCTCGCTGATCGCGGTCGAGCCGTAGATCTCAGCGATCTTGGACCCGGCTGTCAGAGTCGAATCATAGGCGCCCAGCCGCATGGTGCCGCCTAGGTCGCCGCCCTGCTGACGCAGCACGCGTTGATTGCCTTGGGTCCATTCGGTCATCAGGCCGACGACCGGCTCGGCGGTCGGGCCGAACTCGGTGGACGAGGCCTTGGGATAGCCGGCCAGGTTCCGCGCCGCCTCGATCACCGCCATCTGCATGCCGAAGCAGATGCCGAAGTAAGGAATGTTGCGCTCACGGGCGAAGCGGGCCGCCTCGATCTTGCCTTCCGAGCCGCGCTCGCCGAAGCCGCCGGGCACCAGGACGGCGTGCGCACCCTGAAGACGCTCCTCGCAGGCTTCGGGATCGCCTTCGAAGGTGTCGGCCTCGACCCAGTCGATGTTGACCTTGACGTTGTTGGCCACGCCGCCGTGATGCAGCGCCTCGATCAGGGACTTATAGGCGTCCTTGAGGACGGTGTATTTGCCGACCACGGCGATGGTCACCTCGCCGTCGGGCTGCAGGCGGCGACGCGCGATCTCTTGCCAGCCGGTCAGATCCGGCTCGGGCGCGTCGTTTATGCCGAAGTGCGCCAGGACTTCGCGGTCCAGACCCTCGCGGTGATAGTCCAGCGGCACGGCGTAAATATCGGCGGAGTCCATCGCCTGGATGACGCCGCTTTCGCGCACGTTGCAGAACTGGCCGATCTTACGCTTTTCCTCGGCCGGGATCGGCTGCTCGCAGCGGCACAGCAGGATGTCCGGCTGAATGCCGATGGAGCGCAGTTCCTTGACCGAGTGCTGGGTCGGCTTGGTCTTCATCTCACCGGCCGTCTTGATGAACGGCAGCAGCGTCAGGTGAACGAAGCAGCTCTGGCCGCGCGGCAGGTCCTGGCCAAGCTGGCGGATCGCTTCGAAGAAAGGCAGCCCTTCAATGTCGCCGACCGTGCCGCCGATCTCGACCAGAACGAAATCGACGTCTTCGCCCGCGTCCGTCAGGGCAGGCGTCAGGCAGAAGGATTTGATCTGGTCGGTCACGTGCGGAATGACCTGGACGGTGGCGCCCAGATAGTCGCCGCGACGCTCTTTCTCCAGAATTGTCGAATAGATGCGGCCGGTCGTGATGTTGTCGGACTTGGCCGCCGACACGCCGGTGAACCGCTCGTAGTGGCCCAGGTCCAGGTCGGTCTCGGCGCCGTCGTCGGTCACGAAAACCTCGCCGTGCTGATACGGGCTCATCGTGCCCGGATCGACGTTCAGATAAGGGTCGAGCTTGCGCAGGCGGACCTTGTAGCCGCGCGCCTGCAAAAGAGCGCCGAGAGCGGCAGAGGCGAGGCCTTTTCCTAACGAGGAAACCACGCCGCCGGTGATGAACACATAGCGAGCCATGGGGGGACACCTTACTCCATGATTCGCGGCTCGGTCATGCCGCCGTCGAATCGAACTGTTGATCAAAAGAAGAAAGCGCGCCCTGCGGCGCGCTTTCGGAAACTCGGGTCTCTGTCGGAGCCCTATTGGGCGGGCTGTTGAGCCGGCGCCGGAGCGGTGGAGGCCGACGGCAGGCTGGCTTCCAGATCATCCAGCGAGGGCGTCGCCGGTTTGGCCGGCGCAGCGGGCTGCTGCTGGGCGGGTTGCTGCGTCTGGGTCTGCGGCGTCGTGGCCAACGAACCCACAGCGTCGGCGTCGATGCCGGACACCGAGGCGCGATCCATATTGCCGACGACCGTCAGAATGATGGTCAGGGCGAACAGCGCGGCCGCCAGCCACCAGGTGGTGACGGTCAGCAGATTGCCGGCGCCGCGCGCGGTCATGAAGCCCGACGGACCGCCGCCCATGCCCAGGGCGCCGCCCTCGGACTTCTGAAGCAGGACGATGCCCGTCAGCGCGATGGCGACGATGATGATGGCGACGAGCAGGATGGTCTGGAGCATGGCGTCATTCATGTGGGCGCGGATCTGCGCCGATCAAGCGGCGGCCTCTATCATCGAAGCGCGCCAGGGGCAAACGTCACGCGGCGGCGTTGACGATCGGCATGAAATCCTCGGCCTTCAAGGACGCGCCGCCGACCAGGGCGCCGCCGACTTCCGCCGTGGCCAGGATGTCGCGCGCATTCTCCGGTTTGACCGAACCGCCATACAGAATGGGCGCGGTGCGAGCGCCTTCTCCCAGCTTTGCGACGATGGCGGCGCGCACGGCGGCATGGACCTCAGCGATCTGATCCAGAGTGGGGGTCAGGCCCGTCCCGATGGCCCAAACGGGTTCATAGGCCACCGCGAAGTCGCGCTCGGCCAGGCTTGACGGCAGCGATCCCACGACCTGACCCGACACGACGGCGATAGCGTTGCCCGCCTCGCGCTGCTGCAAGGTTTCACCGACGCACACGATGGGCTCCAGCCCGGCGGCGACGGCGGCCTCGACCTTGGCGCCGACGTCCGCATCGGTCTCGCCGAAAGCGGAGCGGCGTTCGGAATGCCCGAGAATCACCACGGTCGCGCCGGCGTCGACCAGCATTTCGGCCGAGACAGAGCCGGTAAAGGCGCCGGCGGGTTTCTCATGGCAGTCCTGACCGCCCACGGCCACGCCGCTGCCCGCCAGGGCGGACTGCATACGCTCGATCAGCGTCGCCGGCGGGCACAGCACCACACGGCATCCTTGACCCGTCGTTCCGACGGCGTCCCTGATCGCCTCAGCCTGCGCCAAGGCGGCCGAGACGCCGTTCATCTTCCAATTGCCGACGATCATCTTCACGGATTGTTTCATGGCCGCCTGTCTAGAAGGCGAAAACCGCCAAGCCAAGAGGCGCCGCCGCAATCCGGACACGAAGCCATCCTTGCAGCGGCGGCCCCGCCCCGACTATACGCGACGATTGACGCCAATATCGGCCAGTCCCGGGTTTTCGAATGCTCACCGCCTTCCGCGCCTTCTCTCGATCCAAATGGGCGGCCGCCCTGCTTGTCCTGATCGCGATCAGCTTCGTGATCGTCGGCGCGCGGATGGACGTCTTCTCCAACCTTGGACCGAAACACGTCATCGACGCGGGCGACCGCTCGATGAACGAAGTCGAGTTCCGCACCGCCTTCGATCAGGTGCGTGAACGGTTGCAGCAGCAGGTCGGCCGTCCCCTGACGAACCAGGAGCTGGTTGCAGAAAACATCCACGTGCGCTTCCTGACCGAGCAGACGCAACAGCTGGGTTTCCTGAACTGGGCCTACAAGGCGGGCATCCGCCCGGGCAAGGAACTGATTGTCAAGCAAATCCGCCAGATTCCGGCCTTCTTCAACTCGGTCACCGGACAGTTCGACCAGCAGGCCTATGAGGCTGCGCTTGCGCAGCAGAACCTGACCCCCGCCATGCTGGAGCAGGACCTGCGCGACCAATACGCCACGGAGCATTTCGGCGCCGCCGTCTTCGCCGGCGCCCGCGTGCCGCGCATCTATGGCGCGCTGCTGGCCGGTTCCGCCTTCGAAAGCCGCGACGGTCGTTGGTTCGAGGTTACCCCCGCGATGGCCGGTCAGATTCCCGCCCCGACCGACGCCCAGTTAAACGCCTTCATCCAGGAGAACGCCGACCGCCTGCGCGCGCCCGAGTTCCGCATGGTGTCGGTGGTTCTGTTCACGCCTGAGGCTTCAGCCAATGCGCCGATCTCGGAAGACCGCATCCGCGAGCGCTTCGAGTTCAAGAAGGACACGCTGAGCAAGCCTGAGACGCGCTCGTTCGTCACCCTGACCGCGCCAAACCGCGAGACGGCCCAGAAGATCGCCGCCGCCCTGCGCGCGGGCCAATCGCCCGCCGACGTCGGCCGCGCCAACAACATCACGCCGGCCGCCTTCAACGAAACGCCCCGCTCGGCCATCGGCGACGCCGCAACCGCAGCCGCCGTCTTCGGCCTGCAAGCCAATCAGGTGTCCAACCCGGTCCAGGCCGGTGTCGGCTTCGCCGTCGCCAAGGTCACGGCCGTCCAACCCGCCGCGCCCGCGACGCTGGACAGCGCTCGCGAGGAACTGATCCAGGAACTGCGCGCCGAGGATGTGAAGACCCAGACCTACGCCAAGGTCGAGAAGTACGAAGCCGCCCGTACGGCGGGCAAGAACTTGGCTGACGCCGCGCGTGAGGCCGGCGGTCGCGTCGTCGATCTGCCGCCCTTCACCAAGGACGGCAAGCTGCCGAACGGTCAGGCGCTGAACGCCCCGCCACAAATCTTCGAGACGACCTGGAGCCTGACCAAGGGCGGCGAAAGCGACGTCATCGACGCCGGTCAGGGCCAGTATTTCGCCGTGCGCGTCAACGACATCCGCCCGTCGGCCCTGCCGACCCTGGCAGAGGTTCGCGAGCCGCTGGCGGCCCAATGGATCCAGCGGGAGACAATGCGTCGCCTGTCGGCCAAGGCTGAAGAGCTGACGACCCGCGTGCGCAATGGCGAAGACATCGCCGCGGTCGCCCGCTCGGTCAATGCGCCGCTGACCGTGCGCACCGGCGTCATCCGCAATCAGCAGACCCAGGAAGCCCTGGGTCAAGGCGTGCTTCAAGGTCTGTTCGGCCAATCCAAGGGCCAGGCCTTCTCGCAGCCGGCGTCGCAAACCGCCTATGTGGTCGGCCGCGTCGACAACGTCCGCGCCGCCAATCCGGCCGTAGCCGGTCCGCTGGCTGAGCAGGTCCGCCCGCGCCTGACCCAGGAGTTGGTGCAGGCGATGGTCGAATCGTCGGTCTCGGCGGGCGCTCAGCGCTCCAAGGCCAAGAACGACCCGGCCCAGGCGCTGTCGGCCCTGGGTCTGTCGGGTGGCGCAACGCCCGCCGCACCGGCGCAATGACCGACGACGCTTCGCGCGACATCACGCTCGACGCCTTCGCGGCCGGCCTTTCGGCTGGTCGGCCGCAGGTCCTGGTTCGCCGGATTATCGACGACCTGGAAACCCCGGTCTCGGCCTATCTAAAGCTGGGGCGCGATCGGCCGTACGCCTGTCTGCTGGAATCGGTCGAGGGCGGTGCCGTCAAGGGACGCTATTCCATCCTGACGCTGGATCCCGATGTGGTCTGGCGTTGTCGATCCAACGCGGCGGAACTGTCGCGCGGCTCAGCCATAGGCGAAGGTCGGTTCATGGCCGAACCCCTGCCGGCGCTGCAATCCCTGCGCGCACTGATCGCGGCGTCGAAGTTCGATCTGCCGGAGGGATTGCCGCCTATGGCCGCCGGCCTGTTCGGCGTCTTCGGCTATGACATGGTGCGACTGCTGGAGCCGCTGGGCGCGCCAAACCCTGATCCGCTCAATCTGCCCGACGCCGTGCTGACACGGCCGTCGCTGGTGGCCATCTTCGATTCGGTTCGCCATGAGATCGTTCTGGTATCGGCCGCCTATCCCGACGCCGGCATCTCCCCGCAAGAGGCGTTCGACACCGCGACGGCGCGGCTGGATGCGTTCGAGACGGCCTTGCGCGAACCCCTGCCCGTTCGCGCCGCTCCGCAGCAAACGCCGCCTCCCGTCTTCACCTCGCCGGTGGACCAGCCGGCCTTCGGCGAGATGGTCGCCAGGGCCAAGGACTACATCGGCGCCGGCGACATCTTCCAAGTCGTGCTCAGCCATCGGTTCTCAGCTCCGTGGACGGACGATCCCTTCGCCTTCTATCGCTCGCTGCGTCGCCAGAACCCCTCGCCCTATCTGTTCTATCTGAACTTCGAAGGCTTCCAGCTCGCCGGCTCCAGCCCCGAGATCCTGGTTCGGCTGAAGGACGGCGAGGTCACGATCCGGCCGCTGGCCGGCACCCGCATGCGCGGCGCGACGCCAGAGGCGGACAAGGCGCTGGAAGTCGAACTGCTGGCTGATCCCAAGGAGCTGGCCGAGCATCTGATGCTGCTGGACCTCGGCCGCAACGATGTGGGCCGCGTCGCGGCGCCCGGCACGGTCGAAGTCACCGAGAGCTTTGTCGTCGAGCGCTACAGCCAGGTCATGCACATCGTCTCCAACGTGCGCGGCAAGGCCGATCCCAGGCTGGATGCGGTGGACACGCTGCTGGCCGCTCTGCCCGCCGGGACCCTGTCGGGTGCGCCCAAGGTGCGCGCGATGGAGATCATCGACGAACTGGAAAGCGAAAAGCGCGGCGTCGGTTACGGCGGCGGCGTCGGCTATATTTCAGCCGGCGGCGAGGCGGACATCTGCATCACCCTGCGCACCGCCCTGTTCGCTGACGATCGGATCTTCGTTCAGGCCGGGGCGGGCGTCGTCGCCGACAGCGATCCTGCGGCCGAATATGCCGAGACCCAGCACAAGGCGCGGGCGCCGATGCGGGCGGCGGAAGACGCCTGGCGCTTTCGCACCGGCAATCGCTAGCGCGAAATCGTCATTGCCGGGTCGTTGAACTGCACGCCCGGCCCGATGATGACGACGCCTGCCATCAGAACCGCTGCGGTGGCCGCGAGCGCGGCTGCGCCAAGCGCGGCGACGGGGTTGGGCCGGGTTTCGACCACGACCAGCTTCGCCTTTGCGGCGGCGATCTTGGCGGCGATGTCTTTTTCAGCGGCGAGTTTCACCGGCCCAGTCCTAGTCCCGTCGAGTTAAAATGCGCTTTAAGGCCGCGCCCGCTTGGCGCGGACGCGCGTCACGCCTAGAAGCCAAGCCATGATCCTCGTCGTCGATAACTACGACAGCTTCACCTACAATCTCGTCCACTACCTCGCGGAGTTGGGCGCGCCGACGCATGTGGTGCGCAACGACGACCTGACGGTGGACGAGGCGTGGGCGCTGAACCCCGCCGCCGTTCTGCTGTCGCCCGGCCCTTGCGCGCCCGATCAGGCGGGCATCTGTTTGCCGTTGATCACGACCGCGCCAGCGTCGATGCCGATCCTGGGCGTGTGCCTGGGTCATCAGGCCATCGGCCAGGCCTTCGGCGGCGACGTCATCCGCGCCAAGACCCTGATGCACGGCAAGACCTCGCCGATCCTGCATGAGGGCCAGAGCGTCTTCGCAGGCCTGCCCTCGCCCTTCACCGCCACACGCTATCACTCGCTGGCGGTAAAGCGCGAAACCCTGCCCGATTGCCTGGAAGTCACCGCCTGGACCGCCGACGGCGAGATCATGGGTTTGCAGCATCGCACCCGCCCGATCCACGGCGTGCAGTTCCACCCCGAATCCATCGCCACCGAACACGGTCACGACATGCTGGCCAACTTCCTCGAGATCGCCGGCGTAAAGCGCCTCGCGGCCGCCTGACCGTGGGCGACGGATTCAAGCCGATCCTCGCCCGACTGGTCGAGGGCCATCCCCTGACGTCCCAGCAGGCGCACGACTTTTTCGCCGCCTGCCTGCGCGGCGAGCCGACCCCGTCGCAGGTCGCCGCCGCCGTCACCGCCATGCGGATGCGCGGCGAGACCGTGGACGAGATCGCCGCCTTCGCGGGCGCCATGCGCGAGGCCGCCCTGACGCTGGATCATCCCTATGAGGTGATCGACACCTGCGGCACCGGGGGCGACGGTCAGCACACCTATAATATCTCGACCGCCGCGGCCCTGGTTCTAGCCGGCGCGGGTCTGAAGGTCGCCAAGCACGGCAACCGCGCAATGTCATCGAAATCAGGATCTTCCGACGTTCTGTCGATTTTGGGCGTAAACCTGATGGCGTCGCAGGCGCAGCAGAAGAAGGCGCTGGACGAGGCCGGTATCTGCTTCCTGTTCGCGCCCGCCTATCATGGGGCGATGCGTCACGTCGGGCCGGTGCGTGCCGAGATCGGTTTTCGCACCGTCTTCAACCTGTTGGGACCGCTTTCGAACCCGGCGTCTGCAAGACGACAGGTCATGGGCGTCTATGATCCGCGCCTGCTGGAGCCGCTGGCCGAGGTGCTGGGCCGGCTTGGCGCCACCCGGGCCTGGACCGTTCACGGCCAAGGCCTGGACGAACTGGCGACTTCCGGCCCCACGGACGTCGCCGAATGGAAGGATGGCGCGGTTCGTCGCTTCCAGGTCACGCCCGAGGACGCCGGCTTGCCGCGCGCCTCTATTGCAGACATTCGCGGCGGCGACGCCGAGGAGAATGCCGTCGCCCTGCGCGCGCTTCTGGCTGGCGCGGCCGGACCCTACCGCGACATCGTGCTGCTGAACGCCGCCGCCGCCCTCGTGGTGTCCGATCGCGCGGCCGATCTGGCCGAGGGCGCCGCGCTCGCGGCTGGCGCCATCGACGACGGTCGAGCCGCCGAGGCGCTGGATCGTCTGGCCCGCATCACCTCCACGCCGCTGGAAAGCGAAGAGCCCGCATGACCGACGTTCTGGACCGCATCGCCGCCTACAAGCGCGAGGACGTCGCCGCCCGCAAAGCGGCGACCTCACAGGACACGATTGAAGCCCTGGCCCGCGCCGCATCGGTCCCGCGCGGCTTTCGCGCTGCGTTGGAGCGGGTCGGAGAGGAAACCGGTCGTCCCGCCCTGATCGCCGAGATCAAGAAGGCCAGCCCGTCCAAGGGCCTGATCCGGCCCGATTTCGATCCGCCGGCCCTGGCCCGCGCCTATGAGGCCGGTGGCGCGGCCTGTCTGTCGGTCCTGACCGATGGCCCCAGCTTCCAAGGCGACGACGCCTATCTGGGGCAGGCCCGCGAGGCCGTCGCCCTGCCCTGCCTGCGCAAGGATTTCCTGGTCGATCCCTGGCAGGTCGCCGAAAGCCGCGCCTTGGGCGCCGACTGCATCCTGATCATCTTGGCAATGGTCGATGACCGGTTGGCCGCCGAGCTGCTATCGGAAGCCGAACGGTTCGGCATGGATGCGCTGATAGAGACCCACGACGAGGAAGAAATGGCGCGCGCCTGTGCGCTCGGCGGCGATCTGGTGGGGGTCAATAATCGTTCGCTGCGCACGTTTGAGGTCGATCTGGAAACCACGGAGCGGCTGTCCATGCTCAGCCCGGTGCGCGCTCTGCTGGTCGCCGAGAGCGGCATCTTTACGCCCGACGACGTGGCGCGCGTCTCGGCTGCCCATGCCCAGGCGATCCTGGTCGGCGAGAGCCTGATGCGCCAGGCCGATGTTGAGGCGGCGACCCGTCAGTTGCTGTTCATCTGAGCCGAGATGCGGCGGCAAGCCTCGCCGTTAAGTTGACATTAGCAAGGAACACTTACAGAACATCGACAAATGTTCACGGCCCGTTCCGATTCGTCGGCGGGCGCATGAGGGCCTGGCGATGCTCACGCGCAAACAGCATGAACTGCTGATGTTCATCCATGAACGCATCCAGGAGACCGGCGTCTCCCCTTCGTTCGACGAGATGAAGGAGGCGCTCGATCTGGCTTCCAAGTCCGGCATTCACCGACTCATTACGGCGCTGGAGGAACGCGGCTTCATCCGCCGTCTCGCTCACCGCGCTCGCGCTTTGGAAGTCACGAAACTGCCCGAACAGGCGACGGCCGGCGCGCCGCGCGGTCGCGCCGGGTTCAAGCCCGACGTCATCGAGGGCGGCGGGGGTGTCCGACCTGCGGCCCCGATGGCGGCCAACGACACCCGCGAGTTGCCGCTGATGGGCAAGATCGCCGCCGGCACACCGATTGATGCGATCGAGCATGAAACGGCCCGGTATCCGGTTCCGGAGTCCATGCTGGGCTCGGGCGAGCACTACCTGCTGGAGATCGAAGGTGACTCCATGATCGAGGCAGGCATCCTGAACGGCGACATGGTGGTGATCAAATCGACCGACAACGCTGCCTCCGGCGAGATCGTGGTGGCTCTGGTCGAGGGCGAGCAGGCGACGCTGAAACGCCTTCGCAAGAAAGGCGCCTCGATCGCGCTTGAACCCGCCAACCGCAACTACGAGACCAAGATCTATGGCTCGGATCAGGTCGCGGTCCAAGGCAAGCTGGTCGGCCTTATGCGCCGCTATCACTGACCTCCGGATCGGGCTGACGCGCCCAGGGGCGGTCGCCACGAACGTCGGCCGTCCACACCGCTCGCCATCGATTCGGCTCGCCCGAACGGACGCGCCACAACTCCACCGCCCCACCCCGCGAGAAGTCTATGCCGTCCAAGACAAGGCGATCCTGACAGGCGCTTGGGATCGACGAGACGACGGCGCGGACGCTGACGACGGGCGCTGCGCGGCATAACGTCTCCATCTGATCTGAGCTTGGCGACTTTCGCCCCCACCAGATCGCCACGGGACCCGCCTCATTGGTGTCCGGTCGACAGGAGAAGCGGTCGCAGACCCAGCCCGTCTCCGACCGATCCATCATGGTCAGCCCTCGTCGCCGCGACCAGAGATCGACTGCAAACTCGCGCACGCCAGGCCGGACCACGACGGCCGCCTGATCACGGTGAAAGGCGGCGTTCGTCCCGCCATCGCCAATCCAGAGGTCTGGCGTCGGCGCACGTGGCCAGATCAGGACGGCGGCTGCGAAGGGCAGTCCCAACCATCGCAGCCGGCCCTGCCACAGACAGACGAACAATACGCCCAGAAAGGCGACCGGCAGGACATAGTTGGGCGCGCTGGCGACCGTTTTGACTGCGCCGGGCAATCCCGCCGTCCAGGCGCCGATCGCCAACATCAGGTCCACGCCCCATCCCGCGACCGTCAGGAACGGTCCCCCCAGCCCCAAGGGTTCCAGCGCTGCGCCCAAGGCCAGCGCGGGCATCAGGATGAAGTCCGCCACGGGCGACGTGCCGAGATTGGCGAGCAGTCCGTACATGGCGGTGCGGTTGAAATGCTGCATGGCGAACGGGCCCGTCGCCAATCCTGCGACGACGCTGGCCGCGACAGCCGCCGTCAACCAACCGCCCAGCCGCTGCATGGCCAGGATCGGCCAGGGCGCGGATATTTCGCGCGGGCGCTTCGGCCAGGCCTCGACCAGGGCGACCAAAGCCGCCGTCGCCGCGAACGACATCTGGAAGCCCGGCGTGACGATGGCTTCAGGCTGGATCGCCAGAACGATGAAGGCCGCCACAGCTAGGCCATGCATCGTCACCGCCTGTCGATCCAGCAGGATGGCGAGAAAGGCGATGGAGGCGGTGATCGCCGCCCGCTCGGCCGGCGGCGGCGCGCCCGACACCACCAGATAGACCCCGACCGCCGTGAGGCCCGCCAATGCTGCGACCTTCTTGCCGTGAACCCGCAGAGCCAACCAAGGCCAGGCCGCCACGCCCAGCCGCACGGCGAAGAAGACGAAACCGCCGACGATGGCCATATGCAGCCCTGACACCGACAGGATGTGCGCCAGGCCGGAATCGCGCATCACATCCATGTCCTCCTGACTGATCCAGGTTTCGTGACTGGTCGTCATGGCGGCGGCGATCCCGCCGGTCCGTTCGCCGAGTCTTGCCACGATCCGCTCGGCCAGTGCGAAACGGGCGCCGTTGACCGCCATTTCAAGTCGAAGTCGCCACGGCGGCGGGGCAAGCTCGGCCCCACGCGTTTCACCCAAGGCGAACGCCACGCCGCCCATACCTTGGAAGAAGGCGTTGCGGCCGAAGTCGTAGGCGCCGGGGCTGGCCGGCGCAGGCGGCGGATTCAGAATGCCAAACAAGCGGATCGCTTCGCCGGGCCGCGGCGGCTCGCCCCGCACCGTCGCCCGCAAGCGCACCGGCGTCTTTTCGGGCGCCAGTCCGCGAATCCAGACCGGCGCGATCACGACCCGCGCGCCTCGCTGCCCCGGGCTGTCGACATCGACGACCCAGGCTTCGATCAAGGTCGGTTCGCTGAGGGCGGGCGCGATCGGCGCGGCGACGGCTTCGGTGCGCACCTTGGCCGCCGCCAGCCCACCTGACGCGCAGGCCACCATCAACAGCAGCCAGGTCAGACGCCGCGACCCGCCGCGCCGGCGCGCCATCACCCAAAGCCCAAAGGCCAAGGCGGCGCCCAACAACAGGGGCCACAAGACTGGCTCGGCTCGCAGGGCGAAATAGACGCCTCCGCCCGCTCCGAATGCGACCGGCGCCCATAGCCGCCATCTCAGGGTCTGGGCGGCGACCTCGGCGTGCAGCCAGGCGCGCAATCGCGCAGCGGGGGTAGGTTTTGCCGCATCGGGGCGTATAAGGGCCTCGCTTACGGACCCCTCCCCCATGACCTCACCTTCCTCGACTGTCGTCACCCGCTTCGCCCCCTCGCCGACAGGCTATCTGCATATCGGCGGGGCGAGAACCGCTTTGTTCAACTGGCTGTACGCCAAGAGACACGCTGGACGTTTCCTGATCCGGGTCGAGGACACCGACCGTGAACGCTCGACGGATGAGGCGGTGAAGGCCATTTTCGACGGCCTGAGCTGGCTGGAGCTGTTCGCCGACGACGAGCCGGTGTTCCAGTTCAGCCGGGCCGACCGCCACCGCGAGGTGGTCGATCAACTGCTCGAAACCGGCCACGCCTACCGCGACTTCACCTCGGCCGAGGAGACCGGTCGTCTGCGCGATGAGGCCAAGGCCGAAAAGCGCACTTTCGAATCGCCCTGGCGCGACCGCGAGCCGACCGTAGATGATCTGGCCTCGCCGCACGTCGTGCGTTTCCGTCGGCCAAAGGCGACGACGGTCACGGTGGCCGATGAGGTCCAGGGCGACGTGAACTGGTCGACCGACGACCTGGACGATCTGGTTCTGCTGCGTTCGGACGGCGCGCCGACCTATAATCTCGCCGTCGTTGTGGACGACCACGACATGGGCGTGACCCACGTCATTCGCGGCGACGACCATCTGAACAACGCCGCGCGCCAGAGCCTGATCTACGATGCGTTGGGCTGGACGCGTCCGACCTTCGCCCACATCCCCCTGATCCACGGACCGGACGGCGCCAAGCTGTCGAAGCGTCACGGCGCCCAGGCGGTGCATGAATACGCCGAGCTGGGCTACTTGCCCGAGGCCATGCGCAACTATCTGGCTCGCCTGGGGTGGGCGCACGGCGACGACGAACTGTTCAGCGACGCTCAGGCCATCGAATGGTTCGATCTCGCCGGCATCGGCAAGGCGCCCGCCCGCTTGGACTTCGACAAGCTGGCCCACGTCAATTCGCACTGGCTGCGCCTCGCCGACGACGAACGTCTCGCCAAGCTGACGCTGGATGCGCATCTGCAGAAGGGTCACGCCCTGGCGGAGGCGGATGAAGCCCGCCTCCAGCGCGCCATGCCTTTCGTCAAGGACCGGGCCAAGACGATCCTCGATCTGGCCGACCAAACCGCCTTCGTTCTGAAATCCCGTCCGCTGATCCTGGACGACAAGGCGAAGGCGCTGCTGTCCTGTGAGACGCTGGATCGCCTCGCCCGCCTGCATGAGCGGCTGTCCCTGTTCCAATCCTGGGACGTCTTCGCGCTGGAAGCCGAGCTCAAGACCTTTGCGGAATCCGAGGGCGTCGGGTTCGGAAAGATCGGCCCGCCAATGCGCTCAGCGCTTACCGCAGGGTCAACATCACCTGATATTGCACGAACTTTGTCGGCTCTTGGGCGCGACGAAAGTCTCGGGCGCTTGGATGATGCGCTGCAACAGACTAAGTGATCACCCACAAACCAAAAAGCGGCCGACGCCTCCCCGCGCCTGGACGTGTGATGCAAAGGGGCATTCATGACTGAACAAGCCAAACCCGCCGGCTCGGCGACCCTGTCCTTCGAGGACAAGACGATCGAGTTGCCGGTCCTTTCGGGCTCCACCGGTCCGGACGTCATCGACATCCGCAAACTCTATGCGGGAACGGGCGCCTTCACCTTCGATCCCGGCTTTACCTCGACGGCGGCCTGTGAATCGGCGCTGACCTATATCGACGGCGACGCTGGCGTGCTGCTGCACCGCGGCTATCCGATCGACCAGCTGGCGTCGAAGTCGAACTTCGTCGAGGTCTGCCACCTGCTGCTACACGGCGAACTGCCGACCGCCGCCCAGTACGAGAAGTTCGAAAACAGCATCACCACCCACACGATGCTGCACAGCCAGTTCGATCGCTTCTTCGAAGGCTTCCGCCGCGACGCCCACCCGATGGCCATCATGGTCGGCACCGTCGGCGCCCTGTCGGCCTTCTATCACGACAGCCTGGACATCCACGATCCGATCCAGCGCGACATCTCAGCCATCCGCCTGATCGCCAAGATGCCCACGATCGCGGCCCGCGCCTATAAATACCACATCGGCCAGCCGTTCGTTTCGCCGCGCAACGACCTGTCCTACGCCGAAAACTTCCTGCGCATGTGCTTCGCCGTTCCGGCCGAGGACTATCATGTCGATCCGGCCCTGGTTCGCGCCATGGACCGCATCTTCACCCTGCACGCCGACCACGAACAGAACGCCTCGACCTCGACCGTGCGTCTGGCCGGTTCGTCGGGCGCCAATCCGTTCGCCTGTATCGCCGCCGGCATCGCCTGCCTGTGGGGCCCGTCGCACGGCGGCGCCAACGAAGAAGCGCTGACGATGCTGAAGGAAATCGGCACCCCGGACAAGATCCCGGAGTTCATCCAGGGCGTGAAGGACCGCAAGTACAAGCTGATGGGCTTTGGCCACCGCGTGTACAAGAACTACGATCCGCGCGCCAAGGTCATGCAGCAGTCGGCCTATGAAGTGCTGGCCGCCACGGGCCGCGAAAACGATCCGCTGTTCCTGGTCGCCAAGGAGCTGGAGAAGGTCGCCCTGTCGGACGAATACTTCACCTCGCGCAAGCTGTTCCCGAACGTCGACTTCTATTCGGGCATCACCCTGTCGGCGATGGGGTTCCCGACCACCATGTTCACCGTTCTGTTCGCCTTGGCCCGCACCGTGGGCTGGATCTCGCAGTGGCAGGAAATGATGGCCGATCCGTCGCAGAAGATCGGTCGCCCGCGTCAGCTCTACACGGGCCCGACCCAGCGCGATTATGTGCCGATCGAACAGCGCGGCTGATACGTAGGCTAAAAATACAAAACGCCGGGCAGACATCCCCGGCGTTTTTCTTTGTCGTCAGACCAGCTTCAGATCCGCGAACCGTGCAGCCAGGTCGTCCAGATCGCGGTGCATATGCGCCACGCCGATCGCAGCAGCGCCTAAAGCCACATCGTCGCCCTCGACGGCCATGGACAAGGCCAGGCTTTGGTCGATCGCGCCCATGGGCTGGGCGGCCTTGCCCTGAGACAGAGCCTTGAGTTGCTCCACCGCCCGCTCCGCGTCCTGCGACCAGGGATCCAGCCGGGCGCCAGCGCCCTCAGCCTGGAAACCGCGCCCCAGGATGACGATGTCGCTGCGCACGCGCCAGAAGGCGCGCACGAGCGCGGCTCGATCCGCCGTCTCACGTTGCGGGCCGGGCAGATCGATGACGTTCTTGGCGGCCTGACCCAACGCATCCAGCCGCCGCTTCAGATCGGCATGACGGCGCGAGATTTCGGAGGCATCCTCCGGAACGGCCTTTGAGACCAAGGCCAACAGCCTCGCCGCTTCGCCCGCCGCCTCGCGCGCCTGAAGCTTGAAGGACTGCCTGGCATGGCGCGGAAACAGGGCCAGGATCGCCAGAACCCCGACGCCGCTGCCGACCAGGATTTCCATCACCCGATCCATCGCCAGGGACGCCGGCCCTTCTGCACCCGTCCCACCGGCGATGACGATGGTCGCCGTCACGGGCGCGACCTTCAGCCATGGCCGCCCGGTTGCAAAGAAGGCCAGCAGCCCTGCGGAGACGGCGATGCTCAGGGCCATGCTCTCCAGGCCGGGCGGACGAAGGAAGGCGAAAACCGCCCCCGCCAGCGCTCCGGTCGCCGTACCGATGGCTCGGTCGCGCGCGACGGTCAGGACGCCGCCGCCGACGCTCGCCTGGATGACGACGATGGCGGAAATCACGCTCCAGTATGGGTGCGGCAGGTTCAGCCAGGTCGCGAGATAGAGCGCAGCCATCGCGCCGACCGCCATCTGAAGCGCGGCGCGGACCTCGGCCGCACGTCGCGGACTGAGCGCCCGCGCCATCGTCAGCTCGCCGACTTGTCGGCGATGACCTTGAGCACCGCATCGGCAGCCAGTTCGGAGGGGTCCGGTCCTCCGCGCCCCATCAGGTCCAATGCCTCCGTCTGGCGACGCGCCTGTTCGGCTGCCAAGGCCGGGTCGGCCAGCAGCCGCCCGACCGCCGCCGTCAGAATGGCCGGGGTCGCCTCGTGCTGAATGAACTCGGGCGCGATCCGGTCGTCAGCCGCGACATTGAACAGTGTGATGTGTTTGGCCGTCACGAACCGCTTCATCAGCTGATAGCTGAGCCCGTCGATCTTGTAGGCGATGACCATCGGCGCGCCTGCCAGCGCCAGTTCGGTCGACACGGTGCCGCTGGTGGCCAGGGCGACGGTCGCGGCTCGCATGACGTCATACTTTTCGGCTTCGTCGACCAGGTGAGCGCGGAAGGGCCAGGCGGCGACGCGGCCTGCAACATCGTGAGCCACCGTCCCCGCAGCGACCACGGCGACTTCCAGGCCGGGATTGGTGGTCTTCAGTTTTCTGACCGTCGCCTCATAGATGGGGGCCATTCGAGTGATCTCACTGGGCCGGCTGCCGGGCAGCACCAAGAGAAGCTGCGCATCGGCGGCGATCCCACGACGCGCGCGGAACGCTGCACCGTCCGCAGCATCCACGTTCATATGAAGCGCAGACGAACCGACCACAGTCGTCGGCAGGCCCTCGCGCTCGAACCAGGGCGCATCAAAGCCGTAGAGGGCCAGAAGATGGTCGACAGCGCCTGCCAAGGTCTTGGCCCGGCC
The DNA here is from genome assembly GCF_027886425.1 of Brevundimonas vesicularis. Taxonomy (NCBI): domain Bacteria; kingdom Pseudomonadati; phylum Pseudomonadota; class Alphaproteobacteria; order Caulobacterales; family Caulobacteraceae; genus Brevundimonas; species Brevundimonas vesicularis. The sequence continues at coordinate 2,058,123 of NZ_CP115671.1, forward strand.
CGGCCGCGAGGCCCAGACCTGAGGCCCGACGTATTTGATCAGCGGCAGGTCCGGGCGCGCGGCCCGGATCGCCTTGGCCACACGGATCGTGAAGCCCCAACTGTCGATCAGCACCACGGCGTCGGGCTTTTCCCGCTCGGCCAGCGCCGCCGTCTGCTCGACGCGCCGCTTGACCTTACCATAGGCGCGCAAACCCTCGATCCAGCCCAGGATCGAGAGTTCGGCGATGTCGAACGGGCTAACCACGCCTTCGGCCGCCATCTTGGGTCCGCCGACGCCGACAAAGGCCACACCGTCGCCTAACCGCACCTTCAACGCCCTGGCCAGACCGGCGCCCAGCGCATCGCCAGAAGCCTCCGCCGCCACGAGCATGATCTTCAGCGGACGGCTCACCGATCCACGCCCCAGACGAACAGGCCCAGACGGTTCGCCGTCTCGACGATGGCTGCGCGATCAATCAGGATCAAACGTCCCGCCACGCCGCCGATACCAGCCAAACCCGCCGCCGCCGCCATTTCGACGGTGCGCGGCCCGATCACGGGCATATCGACGCGCAGATCCTGAATGGGCTTGGGCGCCTTTCCGAGCGCGCCCTTGGGACTATCGGTGGTCCCGCGCAGATCGCTCGGCAGGTTGGCGACGCGGGTCAGCATCGCGTCCGTGCCTTCCTGCGCCTCAACCGCAAGGACCAGGCCGTCACAGACCACGGCGCCCTGACCGATGTCGAGTTCGCCTGACTTTTCTGCGACATGCAGCGCCTTCTTCAGATCGTCTAGCTGCTCCTCGGTCGGCGAGACGGCGCCCAGGGCGCCCGCGCCAAGCGTGTCGCCGCCCAGAATGTCATCGGCGCCCTCGACGGCGAAGCCTTCGGCCTCGAACACCGACAGGATTTTACGCAGCAGGGCGTCATCGCCTTTGGAGGCGGCGGCGACGATGCCCGGCAACAGGGTCGCCCCTTTGAAATCAGGCTTGAGCGTCTTGAAATCCGGCCGATTGACGATGCCCGCCAGACACACGGTCGTGCAGCGCTCGGCCTTCAACGCCTTCAGGATCGCGCCGATCTGCGCCATGCCGAACTCGGCGCCGGGCCAGCGCGCCAGATGTTCATCGGCAAACCCGGACAGTCGGATCACGAAAACAGGCCGCCCTAGCGCGTCGCAACGCGCCGCGACGGCCGCCGGCAGATCACCGCCGCCCGCGATCAGACCCAGCTTTTCAGCCGCGCTCATTCCGCGTTCGGCAGGCACAGCGGACGCCGCCCGCCGTCGCGGATGAAGGCGATGATCTGCGTGATCTCCGGCAGGTCGGCATAGCGTTCCGCCACGCCATCGATCCGACCGGCGAACTCGCCCTCTCCCTCGAACAGATCACGATAGGCCGCGAGCAGACGCCGCACCTGATCCTTGCCGTAGCCCTTACGCTTCAACCCGATCAGATTCAGCCCACGCAGACGCGCGTGATTGCCCCAGGCCGAGCCATAAGGGATGACGTCGCGCGTCACCGCCGCCAGACCGCCGATGATCGCGCCTTGCCCGACACGACCGTTCTGGTGCACCGCGCACAGTCCGCCCAGAAACACCTTGTCCCCGACCTGAGCATGACCGCCCAGGGTCGCGTTATTGGCCATGACGACATTGTCGCCGACAACGCAGTCGTGGCCGACGTGGGCGCCGGTCATGAACAGGTTGTTCGAACCCACGACCGTGACGCCCGTCCCCTGCGGCGTGCCCCGATTGAAGGTGCAGTGCTCGCGGATCACGTTGTTCTCGCCGATCTCCAGCCGGACCGTCTCGCCCTTGTAGCCATTGTGCTGCGGGTCGCCGCCAATGACGGCGAAGGGATGGATGACCGTCCCGGCCCCGACCGTCGTGTCCTGCTGGACCACGACATGGCTGACGAGACGCACATTGTCGCCCAGCACCACATTCGGCCCGACCGTGCACCAGGGGCCGACTTGAACCCCCTCGCCCAAGGTCGCCGTCGCGTCGATCAGAGCCGTGGGATGAACGGTCATCAGGCCGCCGGCCCAGGCGCTGGAGCAGGCACAGTCACCACCATCGCCATGAACTCGGCTTCGGCCGCCAGCTTGCCTTCGATGAAGGTCTCGCCCCGGAACTTGTAGGCGTCGCCCCGCGCGCGGATCACCTTGACCTCCATGCGCAGTTGGTCGCCGGGCCTCGCGGGCTTTCTAAAACGAACCCCGTCGATCGACATGAACATGATGACCTTGTCGGCCACGGCGACATCCAGCGTCTTGGACATCAACAGTGCGCCGGTCTGGGCCATGGCCTCGACGATCAGCACGCCGGGCATGACCGGATCGATCGGGAAATGCCCCGGGAAGAAGGGCTCGTTGTGGGTGACGTTCTTGATGCCGACGATCGACGTAGCAGGCACGAAGTCTTCGGCCTTGTCCACCAGCAGGAAGGGATAACGGTGCGGCAGCCGCCGCATCACCTCGGCGTAATCGATCTTGCCTTCAACGGCAGTCGCGTCGCTCATCCCTATGATTCCTTTGGAGCCTTCTTTGATGAGGCCTGTTTGGCGAGCCAGACCGTCTCGCGCAAGAACTGTCGGATCGGACGCGCCGGATAACCAGACCAGGTCTCGCCAGCGGGAACATCGGCCAGCACACCGGCTCCGGCCGCGACGCGCGCACCCTCGCCGATCGTGATGTGGTCTCCGATCCCCGCCTTGCCGCCGAAGATGACATTGTCGCCCACGGTCACCGAGCCCGAGATGCCGGTATTGGCGACCAGCAAGCAGTTGCGGCCGATGACGCAGTTGTGGCCGACCATCACCAGATTATCGATCTTGGTGTTCTCGCCGATGACCGTGTCGTCATAGGCGCCACGGTCGATGCACGAGTTGGCGCCCACCGTCACGCCGTCCTGAAGGATGACGCGACCGAGTTGGGGAATATCCATGACCCCCGCCGCTGTCCCCGTGGCGCCGAAGCCCGCTTCGCCGATCCGGGCGCCGGCATACAGCTTCACCCGGTCGCCGATCAGCGCGAAGGCCACGCTGACGTTGGCGCCGATCACGCAATCACGGCCGATTTGCACGCCGGGCGCGATGACGCTGTTGGCGCCAATGCGGGACCCTCGACCGATGCGGACGCCCTGCCCCAGGATCGCGCCCGGTTCGACCACGACGCTGTCGTCCTCGCCCGCCTCGTCGCGGGTTATCGCTTTGTCCAGAAGTATGGGCCGATGCAGCGCCAACGACGCCTTGGCCCAGGCGGCTTGAGGCGTGCGCGAGATGATGACAGCGGCGGACGACGGCGCGGCGTCCTTGGCCTCAGCCGGCACGATGACGCAGCCGGCCTGTGTCGTCGCCAGCGCGGCGGCGAACTTGCGGTCGCCTAAGAACGCGATCGCGCCCCCGTCCGCAGAGGACAAGGGCGCGACGTAGGCGATCATGCGATCCCCGCCCCGCTCGACCTCGCCCCCGATCTGCGCCGCCAAATCGGCGACGCTGAGGGGCGACAGGGTTTCGAAAAAGCGGGGATCGGGCATCGACGACTTAGTTGGCGGCGGCCGGTTGAGCCTGCGTCTGAGCCGGCACGGCCATACGGTTAAAGCTCAGGGTCGGCAGGGCCGTGTTCAGGCGCTGGATCGCCAGGTCAGTGACATCCATGGCCGGGTTCATCATGAAGACGCTCTCGCGGTCCAGCAGCAGGCCGCAGCCCTTCTCCTGATACAGGGCGGTCAGGATCGGCGAGACGGCCTCGGTAATGGCCTGGCGTTGCATACCCAGGGTGTAGCGCAGCTCGTTTTCACGCGTGGCTTCCAGCTGTTGGGCCTCTTGCGCGCGCTGCTGCAGGGCCTGACGGCGCTGTTGCAGTTGGTCGGCCGGCAGGCTCGAGCCCGAGGCTTGCAGTTGCTGAGCGTCCGACTGGATGGACGTGGCGTAAGGTTGCAGCTCGCCCTGAACTTCCTGAGCCAACTGTTGCATGCGGGCTTCGACGGCCTGACCGGCCGACGACTGGGCCAGCAGACGCGCGTTGTAATAGACGCAGACGCCGGGGATCACCGGGCCGGGGTTGGCCGGCGCGCCGGCCTGTTGCGCCGAAGCGGCGGTGGCGATGAGCGAAGCAGCGGCGGTCGCCGCGATGATCAGAGCTTTCATGGTGTTTCCTCGTGCGGTCGAAAAAGCCGCGATTAGAACTGAGTGGAGGTCGAGAAGCGGAAGGATTCCGTCTTGTCGTAATCTTCCTTGGAAAGGACCTTGGAGATGTCGAAGCGGATCGGACCCATTGGCGACTTCCAGTGGATGCTGACGCCAGCCGATGCGCGCAGCGACAGCTCATCGGCAATATTGGTGTTCACCGTTCCGGTGGACGTCAGCTTGTAGCGGTCATCCAGCACCCCCAGCGTACCGACATCGGCGAACAGCGAGGTCTTGATGCCGTATTGCTCGGGCAGATAGTTCGGCACGGTGAGCTCGACCGTGCCGATGGCGTAGAAGTTGCCGCCCAGGGCATCGGTCGTATTCAGATCGCGCGGCCCCATACCGGCTGTCTCGAAGCCGCGGAAGCTGTTGCCGCCCTTGAAGAAGCGGTCGTTGATGCGGATCGGGTCACCGTTCCAGCCGCTGACGTAGCCGGTCGAACCCTGAACGCTGACGACCCAGGCTGGCGTGATGCCATAGTACCAGCTCGCATCAGCCTCGGTCTTCACATAGTTCACGTCGCCGCCCAAACCCGCGAGGTCCTGACGCAGCGAACCGGCCCAGCCGCGTGTCGGACGGATCGGATCGTTGGTGTAGTTGACCTGAAGCGTGTAGCCCGCCGACGAGTTGATGAAGCTGCCGATCTGGTCACACAGCGCCGAAGATCCCTGCCCCACGCCCGAGCAGAAGCCCGTTGGCACGATGATCTCGTCGGACTTCAGGAAATAGCGCGTGCTCAGCAGCATATTTCCGTTCAGCGGATAGGACAGACGCAGGCCCGCGCCGGTCGAGCGATAGTCGTATGACGAGTACTGGCTCAGGTCATAGCGCGAGTGGAACAGGTCGAAGCCGGCGCGCAGGTCACGGCCGAGGAACTTCGGCTCGGTGAAGCGGAAGTCGACCTGCTGGCGCAGCGAGCCCCACTCCAGACGGGCGACCACGTTCTGGCCGCGCCCACGGAAGTTCCGCTCCGAGATGCCCAGATTGACGGTGAAGGAGTCGACGGAGCTAAAGCCCGCGCCGACGGACAGTTCGCCGGTGGGTTGCTCTTGTACATTGACGTTGATGATCGAGCGGTCCGGCGCGCTGCCACGCGTTTCCTCGACCGTCACGTCCTTGAAGAAGCCCAGGGCGCGCAGGTTGTTGCGCGAGCGCTCCATCAGGGCGCGGTTGAAGGCGTCGCCCTCGGTCAGCAGCAGTTCGCGGCGGATCACCGGGTCGATCGTGCGGGTGTTGCCGACCACATTGATGCGATCGATATAGACGCGCTGGCCCTCGGACACGTTGAAGGTCACATCGACCGTGTCGGTCTCGGGATTAGCCTTGTAGGTCGGATTGATCTCGACGAAGGCATAACCGGCCGAACCGGCCGCGAACGTCAGGGCGTCGACGGCCTGCTCGATCTTGTCGCTTTCGTACAGCTGGCCTTCCCGGATCGGCACCAGAGCCTTCAGGAAGTCGGCATTCAGGCGGTCATTCTGGGTGACGACCTTGATCTCACCGAAGTTGTACTTGTCGCCTTCGTTCAGCGTCAGGGTCAGCTGGAACGCCTGATCGTCCGGCTGCAGCTCGGCGACCGAGGACACCACGCGGAAGTCGTAATAGCCGCGGTTGGTGTAGAACTTCCGCAACTGCTCCTGATCGTATTCCAGGCGGTTGGGATCGTAGTTGTCGTTGTTGGAGAAGAACTTCCACCAGGTCGACTTCTCCGTGACCATCACGCCGCGCACGTCACGATCGGAAAACGCCTCGTTGCCCAGCACGTTGATGGCGCTGATGCCGGTCTGCGGTCCTTCGTTGATCTCGAAGATCACATCGACGCGGTTCTGCTCCAGCTGGACCAGTTTGGGCGTCACGGTCGCAGAGATGCGGCCCTGCAGGCGATACAGTTCGACGATGGCGCCGACGTCTTCCTGAACCTTGGCGCGGGTATAGATGCCGCGCGGCGCCAGGGTCACTTCCTTGGTCAGCTTGTCCTTCGACAGCGCCTTGTTTCCCTCGAACACCACTTGGTTGATGATCGGGTTCTCGACGATCTGGACGATCAGGTCGCCGTTCTGGATGCCCAGTTGCACATCGGCGAACAGGCCCGTCCGCGACAGGGTGCGCACCGCGACGTCCAGCACCGAGGCGTCGACCGCATCACCGGGACGGATCGGCAGATAGGAAAGGACCGTCGTCTGGTCGATCCGCTGCGCGCCCTGAACGATGATGCGGTTTATCGTGATCGTCTGCGGCGCAGCGATCTCGATGCGCGGTTCGGCGGCACTCGCCGCCGCCTGAGGCGCGGCCGTCGGAGCGGGGGTCTGGGCGGGCGTTTGAGCCGGCGCGGCAGGCGTCGTCGCCGGCGCGGTCTGCGCCAGCGCGGGTGCCCCCAGACCGGCGGCGACCGCCAGAGCCAGCAGGCTGGAGCGGGCGCTCAGTCGAAGGGCGGCGCGAGAGGTCATGTCATTCATTCGGGAAACCGTCGGGGGCTGGCGTCGGCTCACGAGACGAGCCCGCCGAGGAATTGGAAGATATTGAGCTTCTGTAGGTCGTTCCACGTTGCGAACAACATAAATCCCGCCAAAAGCGCAAGGCCTGCACGATAGCCCATCTCCTGGAATCGCGCCGACACAGGCTGTTTCGCCACAGCCTCATAGCCGTAGAAAAGCAGATGCCCGCCGTCGAGGACCGGAATGGGAAGCAGATTTAGAAAGCCGATTCCGATCGAAAGTATGGCGGCCAAGGTTGTCAGCGTCAGGATCAGGTTGATGGCCATGGCGCTAGGCGCTGGATTGGCCTCGACCGCAGCCGTGGTCAGCGAGCCCGTCGCCTTGGCCATGCCCAGCGGACCGCTGAACTGATCGCCCGACTCGCGGCCCGTCGCCAGGCGTCCGAGGTAGGTCAAGGTCGAGCCGATGACGTCGGCCGTTTGGCGCGCTCCCTCGGCGACAGCCTCGACGGGGCCATAGCGCACGTGGCGGACATCACCGGCCGACGAGCCCAGCCCCAGGCCGATGCGGCCGACCTTGACGCGTCCGGCGATGGGGTCGTTTTCCTCGCGGCGTTCCGGCGTGGCGACCAGTTCGACAGGACGCCCGGCGCGCTCGACCGTGAAGCGCACGGGATCACCGGTCGAAAGCATGACGGTGCGGGTGACCGCGCTGCCGTCCCTAATGGCCTTGCCGTTCACCTGGGTGATCAGGTCGCCGACCTGGAAACCGGCGGCGGCGGCCGGCGATCCCGCCTGCACCTGAGAGACACGCGCGGGGCGCAAGGACACGCCGACCGCCATGAAGACGAGGGCGAAGATGGTGATGGCCAGGATGAAGTTCGCGATGGGCCCGGCCGCGACGATCAGGGCGCGCTGCCACACCGGCTTGAAATGGAAATAATCGCGCTCGGCGCCCGGTCCACGCTCGGCGACCACGCGGCTGCGCAGTTCATCCAATCCGGCCCGGTCAGGCACGCTGGACGCATCCAGATCGCCCGAGAACTTCACATAGCCGCCCAGCGGCAGCCAACCGAGACGCCATTCGATGCCGTGACGATCGGTGCGGCTGGCCACGGCCTTGCCGAAGCCGACCGCGAACCGATCCACCTTCACGCCAAAGGCGCGCGCGACAAGGAAGTGACCCAGTTCGTGGATGGTGACGATAAAGGTCAGCACCAGCAGGAACGAGGCGATGGAGATCAGGACCTGACCCAGGACGCCCAGCATTCGAAAATCGTCTCCCCTGGCCTGCTGTCAGGCCGCATTCGCAAGGCTGGCGATGACGCTCTCGGCCATTCGACGCGTCTCGGCGTCGACCGAAAGGGCCGCGCCGCAGGCGTCTCCAGAACCGAAAGCCATCCCCGCTTTCGTCGCACGCTCAAGGGTTTCGGCGACGACTGCGGCAATATTGAGAAACGCCAGCTTGCGGTCAAGGAAGGCGAAGGCGGCGACCTCGTTGGCGGCGTTGAACACGGCGGGCGTCGCGCCGCCCGCCTTCAGGGCCTGACGCGCCAGATCGAGGGCGGGAAAGCGCGTCAGATCGGGCGCTTCGAACGTCAGCCGACCCAGCGCAGCCAGATCCAGCTTGGGCGCCGGCCACGCGATCCGATCCGGCCAGGCCATGGCGCAGGCGATCGGCGTGCGCATATCCGGCGGTCCCATCTGGGCCAGCGTCGAACCATCCACATATTCCACAAGGCTGTGGATGATCGATTCGGGGTGCACCACGACGTCGATCCGATCCTGCGGCGTATCGAACAGATAAGCCGCCTCGATCATCTCCAGGCCCTTGTTGGCCATGGTGGCGCTATCGACTGAAATCTTGGCGCCCATGCTCCAGTTAGGGTGGGCGACGGCCTGTTCCGGCGTGATGGCGACCATCTGCTCGCGCGGCGTCTTGCGAAAAGGCCCGCCCGATGCGGTGAGGATCAGCTTGGCCACCCGCTCAGGCGCTTCGGCCGGAAACACCTGGAAGATGGCGGAGTGCTCGGAATCGACGGGGATCAAGCGCCCCCCTGCCCGCTTGACCCGTTCGATCAGGGCGGGCCCGCAGCAGACCAAGCTTTCCTTGTTGGCCAGCGCCAGGGTCGCACCCGTTCCCGCGGCCGCCCACGCGGACTTCAAACCCGCCGCTCCGACGATGGACGCCATGATCCAGTCGGCGGGTCGCGTCGCCGCCTCGACGATGGCGGCGTCGCCGGCGGCGACAGCGACGTCCGTGCCGGACAAGGCGTCGCGCAGTTCGCCCAACCGCGCAGGATCCGCCGTCACGGCCAGCTTGGGCCGCCAGCGTTTGGCCTGCTCGGCCAGTTTGGCGATATTGGCGCCGCCCGTCAGGGCCTCGACCTCGAACGCGCCCGTGCCCGTCGCCTCGGCTTGAGCCATCAGGTCCAGCGTGGAAGCGCCGACCGATCCGGTCGCGCCAAGCACAGTGATGCGACGCCGGATCACGCCCCACGCTCCAGCATCAGGACGATCAGTCGGCCCGCCGCGACGACGACGACCGCGAACATCAAACCATCGACACGGTCCAGCAGGCCGCCGTGGCCGGGAATGGTGTTGCCCGCATCCTTGACCCCGAACCGTCGCTTCAGCGCCGATTCCCACAGATCGCCCGCCATGGTCGCCAAGGCCGCGGCAAAGCCCAGCACCGCCCCCCAGACGACGCTCAAGGCGCCCATATTGACCCAGGCCGTCATTACGGCGCCCGCAACCGCGCCGGCCGCAACGCCGCCGATGAACCCCGACCAGGTCTTGTTCGGCGAAAAGCGCGGCCACAGCTTGGGTCCGCCAAAGGTGGATCCTGCCAGGTAGGCCACGATGTCGGCCGACCAGGCGACGGCGAAGACCAGCACGGTCCAGTGCAGCCCTATCAAACTGTCGACGTCGCGCAGCCAGATCAGCAGGACCGAAGGCCAGCCGAGATAGAGCACGCCATAGGCGGCATCCAGCGCCTCCTGCCCTCGACTACGGGCATAGACTCCGGCCGCGACCGCGCCGAACACCAGCATGATGAAGGCGACGGACATGGCGCCGAAATGAGCGCTGATTACAGCAGCCACGACGCCGAAGCTGACCGCGCCGCCCATGACGCGGCGCGCATGGGGCGCACTCATCGCCGCCCATTCGAAAGCCAGGACGACGCTGGCGACGATCATCAGCGCCAGGAACCACACGCCGCCGCCCCACGTCGCAGCGACGGCTGCGGGCGCCAGCACGACGGCGGACGCAGCCCTGAGGGCGATATCCCGACCCTTGACCGCCATCAGGCTGTCGCGCGCTCAGGCGCGATCACGCGTCCGCCGAAACGGCGATCGCGCTGACCAAAGGCCGAGATCGCCTCAGCCAGCGCCTTGGGGCCATAGTCGGGCCACAGAATGTCTTGGAAGACGAGCTCGGCGTAGGCGGCCTCCCACAACAGGAAGTTCGACAGTCGCTGCTCGCCCGACGTGCGCACGATCAGATCAAGCGGCGGCGAGCCCGCCGTGGCCAGGCCCGAGGTCAGGATCGCCTCGTTGAAAGGCTCGACCGTCTCGCCCGCCAGCACCCGCTCCATATGGCGACGCGCCGCGTCCACCAAATCCGCACGACCGCCGTAGTTGAAGGCGACCTGCAACAGGAATCGATCGTTATGGGCGGTCTGGGCCTCGGCCCGTTCGATGATGGCGGCGATGTCGGCCGGCAGACCTTCGCGTCGCCCCAGGATCTTCAGCCGGACGCCGGCCTTGGTGAGGCGGGCCAGATCGCTGGCGACGTAGGACCGCACCAGCCCCATCAGATCCGATACCTCGTCTTCGGGCCGGCTCCAGTTTTCGGTGGAGAAGCCGAACACCGTCAGGCAATCGATGCCGAGATCCGGCGCCGCCTGGATCGTACGCTTCAGCGCCTGGACGCCTTCGCGGTGGCCAAGGGCGCGCGGCAGACCGCGCGCCTTCGCCCAGCGTCCATTGCCGTCCATGATGATGGCGACGTGGCGCGGGCCGTCCTGACCCTGCTTGTCTGGGCTTTGGCCTGAAGGCGCGGCGCGGTCTGCCGTCATCTGTCGTGCGATCCCTTCCGGACCCAGCCGTTTCGCCTCAGACCTGCATGATCTCTTGTTCCTTGGTCTTCAAGGTCTCGTCGATGCGCTTGATGGCCGCGTCGGTGTCCTTCTGGACCTCGGTCTCCATCTTCTTTTGTTCGTCCTGGCTGATCTCGCCGGCCTTCTCGGCCTTCTTCAGGTCGTCGTTGGCGTCGCGGCGGACGTTGCGAACCGAGATTTTCTGCTGCTCGGCATATTTGCCGGCCAGCTTGACCAGGTCCTTGCGGCGTTCCTCGGTCAGAGGCGGCACCGGAATGCGCAGGGTCTGGCCGTCCACGATCGGGTTCAGGCCCAGGTTGGCGTTGCGGATCGCCTTTTCGACGGCGACCACCATGCCCTTGTCCCAGACGCTGACGCTGATCATGCGCGGCTCGGGCACGCTGATGGCGGCGACGGCGGTCAGGGGTGAGGCCGAGCCGTAGGCTTCGACCCGCACGGGCTCCAGCAGGCCGGCGTTGGCGCGACCGGTGCGCAGACCGCTGAACTCTTCCTTCAGCGCGGCGACGGAGCGATCCATGCGGTCGCGATAAGTCTTCAGTTCAGGCTTTGCCATGGTCTTGGTCTCTCTTGTCTTTCCTGGTCAGGCGAACGTTCAGGCGACGTCCTGAATGACCGTGAACGTGCCTTCGCCGGTCAGGGTCCGGCGCAGCGAATTGTCTTCTCGAATGGAGAAGACCACGATCGGTATGCCCGTGTCGCGCATCATGGCGATGGCCGAGGCGTCCATGACGCGCAGATCCTTGGCCAGCACATCCTGATAGGACAGCGTCTCATACCGCGTCGCGTCAGGATCCTTCTTCGGGTCGGCGGTATAGACCCCGTCAACACTGGTGCCCTTCAGAAGGGCGTCACAGCCCATCTCCGCCGCACGCAACGCTGCGCCCGAGTCCGTGGTGAAGAACGGTGCGCCCACGCCGGCGGCGAAGATCACGACCCGGCCCTTTTCCAGGTGCCGCAGGGCGCGACGACGAATGTAGGGTTCGGCGATGGCCGCCATCGGAATGGCGCTCTGCACGCGGGTCGAGACGCCGATCTTCTCCAGCGCGGATTGCATGGCCAGGGCGTTCATGATCGTCGCCAGCATGCCCATATAGTCGGCCTGGGCTCGCTCCATGCCAGCGGCCGCCTTGGACAGACCGCGGAAGATGTTGCCGCCACCGATGACCAGACAGATTTCCACGCCCTCGGCCGCTACGTCCGCGACGGCCTTGGCTACAGCATCGACCGTCTTCATATCGACGCCGAACGACTGGTCGCCCATCAGCACCTCGCCCGACACCTTCAGCAGGACGCGTTTGTAGCGGAAGGTCGAGGGGGCGTCGGGCATGCGGGAAGGTCCGTTTGACTGCGGCGCCATTGAATCAGGCGGCTTCTTATAGACGAAAGGCGCGCCGGCCATCAAAGCCGAACGCGCCCTTCTGATACAAAACCCTCACGAATGAGGGGAATGTTTTTAGTTGCCGCCCATCATGGAGGCGACTTCCGACGCGAAGTCGGGGCCTTCGACCTTCTCGACGCCTTCACCCAGCGCCAGGCGGACGAAGCCCGCCAGGTGCAGGTTGGAGGAGCCCAGTTCCTTGGCCGAGTTGGCGACCAGTTGTTCGATGGTCACGTCCGGATCCATGACGAACGGCTGCTTGGACAGCACCACGTCCTTCTGGAACTTGTTGATCTGGCCTTCCACGATCTTGGCGATCATGGCTTCCGGGCGACCTTCTTCCTTGGCCTTTTCGGTCAGAACGGTGCGTTCCTTCTCGATGGCGGCGGGGTCCAGGTCGTCGGTGTTCAGCGAAAGCGGCGCGGTGGCGGCGACGTGCATGGCGATCTTGCGGCCCAGTTCGCGAAGCGCGGTCTTGTCGCCCTCGCCTTCCAGAGCGACCAGCACGCCGATACGGCCGACGCCCGGCGAAACCGCGTTGTGGACGTAGGTCGAGACGACGCCTTCCGACACCGACAGGCGGGCGGCGCGGCGCAGTTGCATGTTTTCGCCGATGGTGGCGATCATGTTGGTCACTTCGTCCTGGACCGTCTTGCCGGCTTCCAGTTCGGCGCCGTGCAGGGCCTCGACCGAGTGGTGCTCCAGACCCAGTTGGGCGAACGACTTGGCGGCGTTCTGGAACAGCTCGTTGCGGGCGACGAAGTCGGTTTCGGCGTTGAACTCGATGGCGGCGGCGACTTCGCCCTTGCCGTCTTCCTTCGACGCGACGGCGACCAGACCCTCAGCGGCGACGCGGTCGGCCTTCTTGGCGGCCTTGGACAGGCCCTTGGCGCGCAGCCAGTCGATTGCTGCTTCGATGTTGCCGTCGTTTTCGACCAGCGCCTTCTTGCAGTCCATCATGCCGACGCCCGAACGCTCGCGAAGCTCCTTCACGAGGGCGGCAGTGATCTCGGCCATGTTCTTCTCCTTGGGGGATTTCGTATGTGGGAACGGCCGGACTGATTTAGCCCGGCCGTGTGTCAGTTCGTCAGGCGGCGCTCAAGAACGCGAACGCCGCCCGGCGGGCGATTAGCCCTCGGCCTTCTCGGTTTCGGCAGCCGGCTCAGCAGCGGCTTCCAGTTCGGCGGCGGCGCCTTCCGTGCCGGCCGGCGCGGCTTCGGCTTCAGCCTTGGGGGCCGAGGCTTCACGCAGCATCGGCTCGACCGGAGCTTCCGAAGCGCCCAGGTCGATGCCCGAGGCCGAAGCGCCGGCGGCCAGGCCGTCCAGAACGGCGTCGGCGATCAGGTCGCAGTAGGTCTGGATGGCGCGGGCGGCGTCGTCGTTGCCGGGGACCGGATAGGTGATGCCGTCCGGATCCGAGTTGGTGTCCAGGATGGCGATGATCGGGATGTTCAGCTTGCGGGCTTCCTGGATCGCGATCGCTTCCTTGTTGGTGTCGATCACGAACATGATGTCCGGGATCGAACCCATGTCCTTGATGCCGCCCAGCGACAGCTCAAGCTTGTCCTTCTCGCGCTGCAGGTTCAGCAGCTCTTTCTTGACGCGGCCTTCGCCGCCGTTTTCCAGAATGCCTTCCAGCTCACGCAGACGAGCGATCGAGCCCGAAACGGTGCGCCAGTTGGTCAGCGTGCCGCCGAGCCAACGGTTGTTCATGTAGTACTGGGCGCAGCGCTTGGCGGCTTCGGCGACCGGCTCTGCGGCCTGGCGCTTGGTGCCGACGAACAGAACGCGACCGCCCTTTGCGGCGACTTCACGCACGGCCACCAGAGCCTGGTGGAACAGCGGCATCGTCTGCGACAGGTCGATGATGTGGATGTTCGAGCGCGAGCCGAAGATGTAGCGGTCCATCTTCGGGTTCCAGCGGTGCGTCTGGTGGCCGAAGTGGGCGCCTGCTTCAAGCAGGGTGCGCATCGAGAATTCAGGCAGAGCCATGATCGTTCAGTCCTTTTTCCGATCAAACGTGGCGCGGGGGATTAAAGGTCTGAAAGACCCTCGGAATGGTGCGGATCGGGATGTCTCCCCGAAGCGCGCCTCTCCCGCGTTGCGAAATGCGGGGGCCATGTAGGCCGGATGGGCCCCAATAGCAAGCGCAGCCCTGCAAATGCGGAAAAGGCGGCCCCTTTCGGGACCGCCTTTGGTCAGCAACGCGACGGCTGCCTTTACTTGATCGCGTCCAGCAGAGTGCGGGCGCGGTCGCGGTGTGCAGTGACGGGCGTCACCAGTTCGCGTGCGAGCGTGGCCAGGGCGGGCGCTTCGGTGTTGTCGGCAAAGCCGTTCAGCAGCGTCAGCGTCTCGTTGTGGGCGGCAACCTGCTGGTCCAGATAGACCTTGTCGAAGTCGTCCGGCGTCGCGGCGTTCAGATTGTCGATCAGGCCCTTGCGGCGTTCGTCCAACGTCGTGGGGATGGCGACGTTCGGCGCAGCGGTCGCCTGAGCGGCGGCCAGCTTCTCGCCGGCTGCGGTGTGATCCTTGGTGATCATGGCGGCCAGGGCCTTCACGTCCGCATTCTTGGACTTGGCTGCGGCGATCTTGGCGGCTTCCAGCTCATACATGTTGCCGGTGCCCAGGCCGGTGACGAAACCGTCGACGGTGTTGGCGCCCATGGTCATGGCCGAGGTCTGGCCCACGACGCCGGACGTGGCGTCTTGGGTGGCGTTGACCGCTTCGCCGGTGTTCTGGGCGGCGCTGTCGCCACCCTGGTTGCAGGCGGCGAGAAGGGCCAGCGAGGCGACGCTGGCGATGGCGAGATATTTCATTGGAACAGTCTCCCTATGGACTGATCAAACCCATCACGCGTCCGTGAGGTTCCGAAAAATCAAAAGCTTGACCATATCCGCGAAGGCTCAGGCGTCCTCCAGCATGACGACGCCCGGCGCTGACTTCAATGCGCCGCGCAACGCGCCGTCGAGGCGGTAGCGACCGGGAATCTTGACCTCGACCTCGCGCCCCTGCTCGAGGCCCGCAATCATCAGCGACACTTCCCCGCCCTTGCCGATCGCGCCCGATCGCGCGCGTTCCAGCCGCGCCTTCAGCGCCTCGGCGTCCGCGCTGCGGGCCGAGACATGGATACGAAGGCCGATGTTGGCGTCGTCCAGCAGATTATCCATTTGCGAGGCGTCGTCGCCGAAGAAGCGCACCTCCCCTTCCGACGACTTGGCGCGCACACGCACCATGACCGAGGCGCCGGGCTCCAGCACCTCGCGGCATTTGCGCAGTTGTTCGGGCGGGAACAGGCATTCGAACTCGCCGGTCGGATCCGAGAAGGTCACGAAGGCGAACTTCTCGCCCGTCCGCGCGCTGGCCCGCTCCTGCTTGCGACGCACGACGCCGGCCATCTGGAAGGCCTCGTGGCCGGACTCCGCCAGCGGAATCGCTTCCGCGACGAAGGTGACGCGCTTGCGCTTCAGGGCTGAGGTCATCTCGTCCAGCGGGTGACCCGACAGATAGAAGCCGACCGCCGACAGTTCATGATCCAGCCGCTCCGGCCCGACCCAGGGCTCAACGCTCTTCAGACGCGGCCGAGCGGCATGGGCTTGGTCGCCGCCGAACAGCGACACCTGCGACGAGGCGCGTTCGGCCGCCACGCTCTGGCAATAGGCCATCAGAACGTCGGCCTGTTCCAGCAACTGACGCCGGTTCGGGTGGATGCTGTCGAAGGCGCCGGCCTTGGCCAGACCTTCCAGCGCGCGCTTGTTCACGCTGCGCGGATCGACGCGCTCAAGGAAGTCGAAGATGTCGGCGAACCGCCCCCCCGTCTCGCGTACCTCGATGACGTGTTTCATCGCCTCGAGACCCACGTTTCGGATCGCGCCCAAAGCGTAGAGCACCGCCCCCTTGTCGTCGTCCCAGGCTACGTCGAAGTCGGCCGATGAGCGATTGATGTCGGGCGCCAAGACCGGCACGTCGAACCGTTTGGCGTCCTGATAGAAGACCGCCAGCTTGTCGGTGTTCGACAAGTCCAGGCTCATGGACGCCGCGAAAAACTCGACCGGCTGATTGGCCTTCAGCCAACCCGTCTGGAACGAGATCAGGGCGTAGGCGGCAGCGTGGGACTTGTTGAAGCCGTATCCGGCGAACTTGGCGACTAGGTCGAAGATGAAGCCGGACTGCACCTCCGGCACGGCCTTTTCGGCGGCGCCCTTGACGAAGCGGAGGCGCTGGAAATCCATCTCCTCCTTCTTCTTCTTGCCCATGGCCCGGCGCAGCAGGTCGGCCTCGCCCAGGCTGTAGCCCGCCAGGATCTGGGCGATCTTCATCACCTGCTCCTGGTAGATGATGACGCCGTAGGTCTCGGTCAGCACCTCTTTCAGGCTGGGGTGCAGGTAATCGACCTCGGCGCGCCCGAACTTACGGTCGATATAGGTGTCGATCATCTCCATCGGCCCCGGCCGATAAAGCGAAATCAGGGCGGTGATCTCTTCGATGGAGCCGCAGCGCATCTTGCGCAGGGTGTCGCGCATGCCCTGAGATTCCAGCTGGAACACCCCTACCGTCTGGCCAGAGGCCATCAGCTCATAGGTGCGCGCATCGTCCAGCGGCAGACTGTTCCAGTCCCTGGCTGCGCCGCGCCGTTCGAGATAGCCGCGCGCCCGATCCAGCACCGTCAGCGTCTTCAGGCCCAGGAAGTCGAACTTCACCAGGCCCGCCGGCTCGACCCATTTCATGTTGAACTGGGACGCCGGAATGGTGGAGCGCGGATCCTGATACAACGGCACTAGTTCCGTCAGCGGCCGGTCGCCGATGACGATGCCGGCGGCGTGGGTCGAGGCGTTGCGGTATAGCCCCTCCAGCTCCAGCGCGGTTTCCAGCAAGGTCTTCACCGCCGGCTCGGCGTCGCGCGCCTCCTTCAGGCGCGGCTCGATGTCGATGGCCTGGGCCAGGGTGACGGGCGCAGCCGGATTGTTCGGCACCATCTTGCAGAGCCGGTCGACTTGGCCCAGCGGCATCTGCAGCACACGGCCCACGTCGCGCAGCACGGCGCGCGCCTGCAAGGTGCCGAAGGTGATGATCTGGGCCACCCGGTCCTTGCCGTAGCGGTCCTGCACATAGTCGATCACCTCTTCCCGCCGCTCCTGGCAGAAGTCGATGTCGAAGTCGGGCATGGAGACGCGTTCGGGGTTCAGGAATCGCTCGAACAGCAGGCCGAACCGCAGCGGGTCCAGATCGGTAATGGTCAGAGACCAGGCGACCAGCGAGCCGGCGCCGGAGCCACGCCCCGGCCCCACGGGAATGCCGTGGGTCTTGGCCCATTTGATGAAGTCCGACACGATCAGGAAGTAGCCGGGGAAGCCCATCTGCTGGATGATCCCCACCTCCCATTCCAGGCGGGTCCAGTATTCCTCTTCGGGAACGGCCGGCGTGACCTCGGTCAGGCGGACCTTCAGCCCCTCGCGCGCCTGGTGGGCCAGTTCATCGGCCTCGGAGCGCCCGGCACCGGTATCGAAACGCGGCAGGATGGGCGCGTGAGTATTGACCAGGAAGGCGCAGCGCCGCGCGATGTCGATGGTGTTGTCGCAAGCCTCGGGCAGGTCGGCGAACAGCTCGCGCATGACGGCGGCCGGCTTGAACCAGTGTTCGCCGGTGATGCGGCGGCGATCCTCCTGGCCGGTGAAGGCGCCGTCGGCGATGCACAGCAGGGCGTCGTGCGATTTCGCCTGCGCCGCCTTGGCGTAATAGACGTCGTTGGTGGCGACCAGCGGCACATCGTTGGCATAGGCCCATTCGACCAGTCCCAGCTCGGCGCGCTTTTCGTCCTCCAGCCCGTGGCGTTGCAGCTCGACGTAGAAGCGGTCGCCGAACGCCGCCTTCATCGCCGCCAGAGCAGCGGCGCCTTCGGCCTTCTTGCCTTGGGCGAACAGCGGATCGACCGGGCCGTCCGGGCCTCCGGACAGCAGGATCAGGCCTTCGGAGCGGGCGACCACCTGCTCCCAGGCCACGCCCGGCTCGGCCATTTCTCCGGCGTCCAGATAGGCGGATGACGACAGGGCGCACAGGTTCAGCCACCCGGCCGTATCCTGGGCCAGCAGAACCACGGTCGGAACCTTGGCCCAGCGAGCGTTGATCTGGCCGCCGATGCCGAAGACCGGGAGGGCGCAGGCCACGAGCGGCTGAACGCCTGCATCCTTCGCGGTCTGGCTGAACTCCAGCGCGCCGAACAAATTGGCCCGGTCCGCCACCCCGACCGCCGGCATTCCGGCGTCGGCCGCCAGCTTGCCGACCTTGGCCGCCTTGATCGCGCCTTCCAGCAGCGAATAGGCCGAGCGGACCCGCAGATGGACAAAACCCTGACTGTTCACCGGCTCGTTCACGCCTTCTTCGACCCTGGCCCGCTGAAGAGCCCTACTCTACCCTGAGTCTCATATCGGGCGGCGCGCGGCCATCGCAAACCGGTCGCCCCACGGATCGGCTGTGGATCGCTGGCTTCGGACGATCCTCAAAAAAGACCGTCTAAAGTGTCTAATTCGTCTGACCTCAGGCGGTGACGCTGATCGCCACGGTCCAGACCATCCAGACGAAACCGCCGCACGACGCCAGCGACAGCATATCCCTCATCAAACGCGGCATGACCTTGGCTCCGACACATCCAATATGTTCTGCTAATGTTCTATGTTGGCATTTTGTTCCGGTCAAGTCGTTCTCGGTGAAACCGTTTGCGCGTCGCCGTCGTAGTCATTGCAACAGGAGATGAGACCATGTCCCTTCGCGCGACCGCCCTCGCCGCCGTTGCATCCTTGACCGTCGCTGCACTGGCGTTCGGCGCGCCCCTGGCGCGTCAGGCCGAGGCGCAGACGGCGCTTCAGACCGCGATCTTCGCCGGCGGCTGCTTCTGGTCAGAGGAGAAGGCCTTCGACGACGTGCAGGGAGTGCGCTCGGCCGTGTCCGGCTTCGTCGGCGGCCATACCGCCAACCCGACCTATGAGCAGGTGGTGCGCGGCGGCACCGGCCATATGGAGGCGGTGCAGGTGACCTTCGATCCGCGCGTGGTCAGCTATCGCACCCTGGTCGACCGCTATTGGCGCACCATCGACCCGACCGATCCTAACGGTCAATTCTGCGACCAGGGCCCGTCCTATCGATCCGCCGTCTTTGCGACAGCGGCCCAACGCGCGGACGCCATCGCCTCGCGCGATGCGGCGATGCGCATGCTGAGAAAGAGCTTCACCACGCCGGTCGTCGGCGCCCAGCGGTTCTGGCCGGCCGGCGAGGAACACCAGAACT
The DNA here is from genome assembly GCF_027886425.1 of Brevundimonas vesicularis. Classification (NCBI taxonomy): domain Bacteria; kingdom Pseudomonadati; phylum Pseudomonadota; class Alphaproteobacteria; order Caulobacterales; family Caulobacteraceae; genus Brevundimonas; species Brevundimonas vesicularis. The sequence continues at coordinate 2,077,509 of NZ_CP115671.1, forward strand.
ACGCCAAACGCCACGCCGCCAGCTATCAGGCCTACCGGATCGGATGCCGCCGCCCCGAACGCCTGCGAGCGATCTGGGGCGACGCCGCCGTCAGCTGATCGATAGGCGTGGCTCAGTAGGCGTGACTCTGGGCCTCGCGCTGTTCCAGATGACCATCCTTCAGGGCGAAGACGCGGTCCATATGGCCAGCCAACTCCATATTGTGGGTGGCGATCAGGGCGGCGACGCCCGTGGTCTTGGCCAGGTCGCGCAGGGATTCGAACACCGACTGGCTGGTGGTCGGATCCAGATTGCCGGTCGGCTCGTCGGCGAGCAGCAGGCGTGGGCCGTTGGCGAGCGCGCGGCCGATCGCGACGCGCTGCTGTTCACCGCCGGACAGCTGGGCCGGCTGGTGCGTCAGGCGTTCGCCTAGCCCCAGGGCCGTCAGCGTGACCTCGGCGCGTTTGCGCGCCTCGTCCTGGGACACGCCGGCGATCCGCATCGGCAGGGCGACATTGTCGCGCGCATCGAACTCGGGCAGCAGGTGGTGAAACTGATAGACGAAGCCGATCCGGCCCAGGCGCAGGCGCGTGCGGGCGCGCTCGTCCAGATCGCCGACCTGTTCGCCGTCGATGGCGACCGTGCCGCTGGTGGGTTTCTCCAACAGGCCGGCGGCGTGCAGCAGCGACGACTTGCCCGAGCCCGACGGTCCGATCAGTCCGACCAGTTCGCCCGGATAGACGTCCAGATCCACGCCCTTCAGCACGGTCAGGCCGCCTTGGGCGGTGTCATAGGTGCGGGTCAAGCCGCGCACCGAAAGGATGGGGGCCTTACTCATAGCGGAGCGCCTCTACGGGATCGATGCGAGACGCGTTCCAGGACGGCGGCAGGCTGGCGATACAGCTCATCAACAGGGACCAGAAGGCCACCCAGGTCACGTCCACCGGATCGACCAGGGCCGGGATGGCGTCCAGCATATAGACGTCGGAATCGAACAGCTTGGTCTGCAGGACGAACTCTAGGAAATGCTGGATCGAACCGATGTTCCAGCAGAACAGCAGACCCAGGATCAGCCCCGCGATGGTGCCCGCGACCCCGATCATGGCGCCGGCCATGAAGAAGACGCGCAGGATCGCCGAGGGGCTGGCGCCGATGGTGCGAAGGATGGCGATGTCGCGGCCCTTGTTCTTCACCAGCATGACGATGCCGGAGATGATGTTCATGGCGGCGATGGCGACGACGAGGCCCAGGATGATGCTCATGGCCACTCGTTCGACCTTCAGCGCGCCATAGAAGGCGGCGAGCCGCTCGCGCCAGTCGCTGACGACCGAGCCGGGACCGGCCGCGTCGCGGATGGCGGCGGTCAGGGCGCCGACCTGATCGGGATCGTCGACCTTGATCTCGATCGCGTCCCAGACCCCTTCCTTGCCGAAGAAGAGCTGCTGCTGCTCCAGAGGCATGAAGATGAAGGCGCGGTCATAGTCGGCGGCGCCCGAGCGGAACAGGCCGCCGACGAAATAGGTCTTCTCAAGTCCGCCGAGATTGCCGAAGGCGCTGTCGGCCCCGGTCGGCGAATACAGGGTCACAGGATCGCCGACGCGCAGACCCATGGAATTGGCCAAGGCCGCGCCGACCAGAATGCGGTCGCCGCCATAAGGGCCCTTGCCGAAGCTGGCGCGTTCCTGCGGGCTTAAGCTGTCGAAGACATACTGGGTCTTGGCCAGATCCTCAGGGCGGATGCCCTTGGCGATGGCGCCGGTCGTATAGCTGCCGACGCGGATCAGGCTTTGCGCCTCGTTCAGCGGACTGGCGCTGGCGACGCCCGGCACGGCCTGAATGCGCTTCAGCGCGGCTTCGCGATCCGGCGAGGTCAGGACCTGCCCCTGCACATACATATGTCCGTTGAAGGCCAGCATGCGGCCCAGCAGTTCGCTGCGGAAGCCGGACATGATGCTCATCACGCTGATCAGCACAGCGACGGCCAGCATGATGCCGATGAAGCTGATTACAGCGATGGTGGCGACGCCGCCTTCCTTGCGCTTGGCGCGCAAGTAGCGCAGGGCCAGGCCGATCTCCCACGAGGAGAAGGCGCCGGACGGACGAGACGGCAGGCTCAAGCGGTCAGCCTTTCGATAGCGTCGGCGAGCGGCACGGACACCTTCTCGCCGGTGGCGCGACGTTTCAGTTCGACCACGCCGTCCGCCAGCCCCTTGGGACCGACGGTCAGCTGCCATGGCACGCCGATCAGGTCAGCGGTGGCGAACTTGCCGCCGGGACGTTCGTCGGTGTCGTCGTAGAGGACGTCCTTGCCGAGCTTTTCAAGCTGGGCCACCGCGTCTTCGCAGGCGGCCGAGACGGCCTCGTCATTGGCGCGCAGATTGATCACGACCACGTCGAAAGGCGCGACCGCGTCAGGCCAGATGATGCCGCCGGCGTCGTGGCTGGCCTCGATGATGGCCCCCATCAGGCGCGACACGCCGACGCCATAGCTGCCCATGTGGACCTCGGCGTCCTGACCGTCGGGCCCGGCGACCTTGGCCTTCATCGGGGCGGAGTATTTGGTGCCGAAGTAGAAGATGTGGCCAACCTCGATGCCGCGCGCCGACAGGCGGTCGCCCTCGGCGGTCTTGGCCTCGAACTGCGCCGGATCGTGCATCTCTTCGGTGGCGGCGTAGAGGGCGGTGCGTTCGTCGAAGACGGCCTGGACGGCTTCGGGGCTGAAGTCGTCGCCGGGCGCGGGCATCTCGACCAGCTTGCGGTCGCAGAAGACCTCGCTCTCGCCGGTTTCGGCCAGGACGATGAACTCGTGGCTCAGATCGCCGCCGATGGGGCCGGTGTCGGCACGCATCGGCACGGCCTTCAGGCCCATGCGGGCGAAGGTGTTCAGATAGGCGACGAACATGCGGTTGTAGGCGACGCGGGCCGCGGCCTCGTCCACGTCGAAGGAATAGGCGTCCTTCATCAGGAACTCGCGCCCCCGCATCACGCCAAAGCGCGGACGGCGCTCGTCACGGAACTTCCACTGGATGTGAAACAGGTTCAGCGGCAGCGACTTGTAGGACTTCACATAGGCCCGGAAGATGTCGGTGATCATCTCCTCGTTGGTCGGTCCGTACAGCAGCTCGCGCTCATGCCGGTCGGTGATGCGCAGCATCTCGGGGCCGTAGGCGTCATAGCGGCCGCTCTCGCGCCACAGGTCGGCCAGTTGCAGCGTCGGCATCAACAGTTCGACCGCCCCGGCCCGCATCTGCTCCTCGCGCACGATCTGCTCGATCTTGCGCAGAACTTTCAAACCCAGCGGCAGCCAGGCGTAGATGCCGGCGGCCTCCTGCTTGATCATGCCGGCGCGCAGCATCAGCTGGTGCGAGACGATCTGGGCGTCCGAAGGAGCTTCCTTCAGCGTGGGCAGGAAAAAGCGCGACAGGCGCATGGTCGGGAATCCTAGGCGTAGAGACGGAACAAGGCTTTAGCCGCTCGGACGGGGCGAAAGCTAGGCCGATGCGTCGTTTAGACAGCCGGGCCGCTGGCGAAGTTCGGCAGGGGCAGCCAGCCCGTGAAGATCAGCACCATCACGAACACCCAGACCAAGGCTGAGACCCAGGTGGTCGTCAGGAACTTCTTCTTCAAATTGGGCGTCTTGGGCGCGCCCCATTGTGAGCCGTCGGTCGGCGGCTCGTGCGTCTCGCTGGCCGTGCCCAGCGGCAGCACGGCGAACAGCACCGTCCACCAGGCGATGATGTAGATGCCGACCATGGTGAAGACGCCGATAGGCATGACGGACCTCTAGGGATGGGGCCGGCCGACGCCGTAGCGGGCCGCCAGATAGGGAGCGATGGCGTGATCCTGAAGGAAGCGCCGGCCGGTCGTTTCGCTGACCTCGGCCTCGGGCCAATCCAGTTCGCCGTCCAGGATCAGAATGGGGCAGCTCTGATGGGCCTCGCCGACCTGGTCGATGACCGGCTGGCGCGGGCGCGGATGGTCCAGATAGACGACGTCCAGCGCATCGCGAAGCTGAGGATAGAAGGCCAGGACACCCTCGATATAGGCGCCGGGCGGGCAGAACCACGGACCGCCCTGATCGTCGTGCCAGTCGGGGTTCAGCAGGAAGAGTCGCTCGGTCATCGGCATGGATATATCCGAGTTGAGGTCGTCGGCGCGACCGCTATTCGCACGATGCGCCAAACCCCGGCGCCCTCAGCGCCAGAAGGATCGAAGAGCGCGCCTGCTGCGTGATCGCCCCGGCGCCTTGCAGCACGCAACCGACCGCCGTGTTCGAGTTCGGCGCCAGAAGGCCGTAGGTCAGGCCTTCCTGCGCCAGGCGAGCCTGGGCGCCCTTCAGCGTTTCGACGGCCGTCGCGACGCGCGCCCGGTCATTGGTGATGCGGGTCATCTCGTGCAGCGCCTCGCCCGAACTGGGAAAGTCATAGGCGTTCGGATCGAACGACGCGATCTCGGCCGACAGTCGTTCGGGATGAATGTCGATGCCGAACTTGGCGTTCTGACTGGCGGAGAAGGCGATGGCCGGCCCGTTCTCAGGCACGACCAGAATATAGGCATGGCGCGGAAACAGCAGATATTGCGCCATGAATTTGGTCACCGGCACCAGCGGCATCCCGTCCGGTCCCAAGGCATGGGCGCCGACATAGACGCCCGACGGCACGCTGCGCGCATCGATCCGACCGTTCAGCTTCAGGATACGATCGACCATGACGTGGTCGAGCAGAAAGACGCCGTCATCCGCCTCGCGCTCCAGATAGGCATGGATGGCGGCGGTGTCGGGCGCTGGTCCCAGATCGCGACCATAGACGGTCGGAAAGGCGGTCGGCGACATCGGTTGGCCGTCGGGCGGGCTGAACCACAGCACGCGCAGTTCGTGAACCGTCCGCGCCAGGGGGTCTTCGCCCCGGAACGTCGACAGGCTGAGCACCAGATTGACGACGGCGAACAGGGCCACGAAGCCGACCAGCCCCTGCCCTGCAATCACCGCCCACCGCCGCCAACCGCGCAGCGGATGACGGGCGTGCCGAATCCGCTCCAGCAGGCGGCGCGCACGGGCAGGCTTTTTCGACATGCGTTTCCCCGACCGTTCAGGCGCATGACCAATGCGCCCAAACGGTCAAGGTTGCATCAGACGCGCAGGACGACCGTCTCGACGATGGGACGACGATCCCAGATTTGCTGGCTGGCCTTTTTCAGCACGCGGGCGACAGCCTGTTCGATGACCATTTCATCGTCCAGAGCATCGCCCTTCAGGCCCTTGACCACCTGTTCGACGCGCTCTGCCAGCTTGTCCAGCGCATCGCCGAGCGGCGTGGCGGTATCGCCTGGCAGGCCAACGCTGCGGATGTCGATGTCGCTGGCGATGCGACCGCGCTTGTCCAGGGCGAAGCTGACGATCAGCACGCCGTTGGTCGAGGCGTGACGACGTTCCTTCAAGGCCTCGCCTTGCTCGGTCACCAGCATGCCGCCGTCGACATAGAGGCGGCCGTTCGGCACCTCGTCGATGATTTTGGCTGGGCCAGGGGCCAGGCGGACCATGTCGCCGTTGCGCGGCGTCACCGTTTCGGGAACGCCCATATCCTTGGCCAGGTTGGCGTGTTCCAGAAGAAAGCGACGCACGCCGTGGGTCGGCACCGCGATCTGCGGCCGAGCCCATTCGTACATCTGCTTCAGCTCGTCACGGCAGGGGTGGCCCGAGACGTGGATGCCCGGGTGATCCTTCTCGGTATAGAGACGCACACCGCGATCCGCGAGGCGGTCCTGCAGATTGCCGATCGCCAGTTCGTTGCCGGGGATCTGGCGCGACGAGAAGATGCAGTGGTCGCCCAGACCCAATTTCACGACCGGATGGGTGCCGTCAGCGACGCGCGACAGGGCCGCCCTCGCCTCGCCTTGGCTGCCGGTGCACAGATACAGGATCTGATCGGCGGGCCAGACGCGGGCCTCCTCGTCCGAAAGGAAGGGCTTCACGTCATTCAGCATGCCGACGTGTTTCGCCGCCGCCGTGATCCGGTGCATCGAACGACCGGCCAGGGCCACGCGACGCCCGCAGGCCTCGGCCGCACGGATCACGCTGTCCATACGGGCGACGTTGGAGGCGAAACAGCCGACCGCGACGCGCCCCTTCAAGCTGGCGATCAGTTTGGAGATGGCGACGGCGACATCGCCTTCGGACCCAGCGACACCCGGTACGAAGACATTGGTCGAATCGCAGACCATGGCCAGCACGCCTTCGTCGCCCAGGGCGCGGATGACGGCGGCGTCGGTCTTGGTCCCGATCACCGGCTGGTCGTCGATCTTCCAGTCGCCGGTGTGGAACACCATTCCCAGCGGCGTATCGATGGCCAGGCCGCTGGGCTCGGCGATCGAGTGGGTCATGTTGACGAAGGTCACGCCGAACGTGCCGATATCGACGGTCCCGCCCAGCGGCACCTCGATCAGTTCGACCTCATCCAGAACGCCACGCTCGCGCAGCTTGTCGCGGATCAGATAGGCGGTGAAGGGCGTGGCGTAGATCGGCGCCTTGATGCGCGGCCACAGCCAGCCCAGGGCGCCGATGTGATCCTCGTGCGCGTGGGTCAGCACGATGCCCTTGATGTTCTCACCCTCCAGGAAGGTGGGATCGGGCACGATCACGTCCACGCCGGGCGTAGACAGGTCACCGAAGGTGACGCCGACATCGACGATCAGCCATTCACGGTTCGCCTCTGGGCCGAAGCCATAGGCGTTCAGGTTCATACCGACCTCGTCCGAGCCGCCCAGCGGCAGGAAAACGAGTTCGTCTTGGGTTTGCTTTTTCATTCAATCAGTCAAATGGGCGTTACGACGCCAGATTTCGAGGAGGCCGCGAATAGTCAGGTCGGGATCGAAGTGATCGATGCTGTCGGTCGCGCCTTCGAACAGGCTGGCGACTCCGCCGGTGCCGACGACGGTCATAGGCTTGCCCCACTCCGCCTTGATGCGCCCGACCAGGCCTTCGATCAACGAGATATAGCCCCAGAAGACGCCGGACTGCATGGCCTCGACCGTGCCCTTGCCGATGACGTGTTCGGGTTTCTGAATGGCGATGCGCGGCAGTTTGGCGGCCGCTTCGTGCAGGGCCTGAAGCGACAAATTGATGCCGGGCGCGATCAGACCGCCCTCGAAGGCGCCGTCGCCCGAAACGATATCAAAGGTCGTCGCCGTGCCGCTGTCGATCAGCAGAAGGTCGCCGGGATACATCAGCGAGGCGCCCACGGCGTTCACGAGACGATCGGCGCCCGCCTCGCTGGGCTTGGCGATCCGCACCTCGATGCCCAGCGCGGCGTTCTCACCGATGACCAGAGGTTCGATGTTCAGATAGCGCCGCGCCAGGTTGCGCAGGTTGAAGATCGACTGCGGCACGACGCTGGAGATGATGCAGCCGCCGAGGGCGTCGAACTTCAGCCCCTTCATCACCATCAGCTGGTTCAGCCAGACGGCGTATTCGTCGGCTGTGCGGCTGGCCTCGGTCGCGGCGCGCCACTGGGCGATCCAATCCGTGCCGTCGTGAACCGCGAACAGCGTATTGGTGTTGCCCTGCTCGATGGCCAGAAGCATCAGGCGGCTTTCCCGAAGAAGACGTCGCCGGCGGAAATCAAACGTACCGATCCGTCGGCCAGACGCAGGCGCAGAGCGCCATCCGGCTCCACCCCCTCGGCCAGGCCCTCGATCGTCTCGTTATCTAGCCGCGCGACGCACGGTCCGTTGAGGCCCGTCAGGCGGCTGGTCCAGGCGTCCAGCACGGGCTCGAAGCCCATCGTCTGCCAACGCCCCCACCAGACGGCGAAGGTCTCGGCCAGGATTTCGGCAGCGGCCTCGATCGGCGGGACATAGGCCAGGTCGGCGCGCAGACGCTCGGCAACCGAGGTCGCCCCCCGTTCGGTGCCCTCGGGCGCATGGGCTAGGTTCACGCCGATGCCGACCGCCAGCCAGAGGTCGCCGTTCGCATGCCGGCCGGATTCGACCAGGATGCCCGAAACCTTGACCCCGTCTAGCAGGACGTCGTTGGGCCATTTGATCGAAACGAGCGCGGGCGAAACGAAAACGTCCAGCAGGTCTGCGACGGCCAGGGCCGCGATGAAGGTGGCCTGGGCCGCCTCCGCCGCCGACTTGGGCGTAGTGATCAGAAGGGTGGCCGCCAGATTGCCCTGATCGGTGTCCCACTTGCGACCCCGCCGACCGCGGCCAGCGGTCTGGCGGCGCGCCACGATCCAGCGCGGGCCCGCCTCTCCGGCCTCGGCAAGACGGCGCGCCTCGGCGTTGGTCGAGTCGATCTCGTCGAGGATGACCAGAGGGACGGGCGCCAACGCCCTACCCGTTCCCGAAGCCGGCGCTCGCAGCCTTGGTTAGCGGCTCCAGCCAGGTCAGACCGACGATCACCAACGGGAAGGCGAAGGCGGCGCAAGCCCACCCGATCCACTTCGCCTCGACCGGCGCGGCGTCGGTGGCGATGTCGTCCACCGGCGCATCGAACCACATCAGCTTGATGATGCGCAGATAGTAGAAGGCGGCGACGACCGAGGCGACAAGACCGGCGGCCGCAACGGGCCACAGTCCCGCATCGGCGGCGGCACCGAACACATAGTATTTGCCCCAGAAGCCCGAGAACGGCGGCATGCCCAGGACCGACAGCGACAGAATGGTCAGGGCGACGGCCGTCAGCGGACGATCCTTCTTCAATCCGGCCAGATCGGCGATGCGGCGGATCGGACGGCCCGACTTGGACAGGCTGAGCAGGATGGCGAAGAAGCCCAGCTGGTCGATGACATACAGCGTCATGAACATCAGCATGGCCTGCAGGCCCTCGGCCGTGCCCGCCGCAATACCCAGCAGCGCGTAACCGATGTTGGCGATCGAGGAATAGGCCAGCAGGCGCTGGATGTCCTTCTGCGCCAGACCGCCGAAGGCACCGACGACGAAGCTGATCAGCGAGATGGCGATCAGGACCTGCGACCACTGGGCGTGGGCGTCGCCGAAACCGTTTTCCAGCGCGCGAGCGATCAGCACCATGGCCGCCACCTTGGGCGCCGTGGCGAACAGGGCCACGACCGGCGTCGGCGCGCCTTCATAAACGTCGGGCGTCCACATGTGGAACGGCGCGGCCGATACCTTGAACGCCAGGCCGCAGATCAGGAAGACCAGGCCGAAGACCAGGCCCGGGCCGGGATTGTCGGCGGCGACTGCGGCGATGTCCTCGAACCGCATCGAGCCGGCGAAGCCGTAGATGAGGCTGGCGCCATACAGCAGCAGGCCCGACGACAGCGCGCCCAGGACGAAATACTTAAGGCCCGCTTCCGACGCCTTGACGTCGTTGCGGTGAAAGGCCGCCAGAACATACAGGGCAAGCGAGTGCAACTCGATCCCGACATACATGGAGATCAGGTCGCCCGAGGACGCCATCATCCCCATGCCGGCCGAGGCCAGCACGATCAGGACCGGATATTCGAACTTGGCGATGCGGGTGCGCTTCATCCAGCCGTCGCCCAGCACGACCGCCACGGCGGCCGACAGATAGATCAAGCTCTTGGCGTAGATGGCCAGAGGATCGGCGACATAGGCGCCGTTGAAGGCGACGCCCCACGGTCCGACGATCGAGATGACCGACGCGGCGATCAGCAGCAGGACCGACAGGATCGAGACCAGACGGGCGCTCTTGTCGCCGATGAAGGCGCCGACCATCAGCAGGACCAAGGCGCCGACCGCGAGGGTGACTTCCGAGGCGGCGAGATGCAGGGCGGAGGATAGATCAGGCATCTGTAAGTCTCACCCGCCGATCGCGGCGCGATACGCGCTGGTCAGGGCCTCGATGGCAGGCCCGGTGTAATCGAGGACAGAGGCCGGATGGACCCCCAGCCAGATGGTGCCGACGATCAGGGGCACGAACAGCAGCAGTTCGCGCTTGTCGATGTCGGTGATGGTCTCAAGCTTCGGATTGGTGATCTCGCCGAACATGACCGCGCGGTACAGGGTCAGGGCATAGACCGCCGAGAAGATGACGCCCGAGGCCGCGACCAGCGCCGCCCAGGTCGAGGCGTTGTAGGCGCCCGTCATGGTCAGAACTTCGCCGATGAAGCCCGAGGTGCCCGGCAGGCCGACGTTGGCCATGGTGAACATCAGGAAGATGGCGGCGTACCACGGCATCTTGGACGTCAGACCGCCGTAGAAGGCGATCTCGCGAGTGTGCATCCGGTCATAGACGACGCCAACGCACAGGAACAGCGCGCCCGAGATCAGGCCGTGGCTGATCATCTGGAAGATGGCGCCCTGCATGCCGATGTCGTTGCCGGCGAAGATGCCCAGGGTCACAAAGCCCATGTGGGCCACGGACGAATAGGCGATCAGCTTCTTGATGTCCGTCTGACGCCAGGCGACCAGCGACGTATAGACGATGGCGATCACCGACAGGGTGAAGACCAGCGGCCGGAACATCTCCGACGCCATCGGGAACATCGGCACGTTGAACAGGATGAAGCCGTATCCGCCCAGCTTCAGCAGAATGCCCGCCAGGATGACCGAACCGGCTGTCGGCGCCTGAACGTGGGCGTCGGGCAGCCAGGTGTGGACCGGCCACATCGGCATCTTGACCGCGAACGAAGCGAAGAAGGCCAGCCACAGGATCGGCTGGACAGCCGGATCGAAGGCGAAACGCTTCAGCTCGGGAATGCTGGTGGTGCCCGCCTCATGCGCCATCCACAGCATGGCCAGCAGCATCAGGACGGACCCCAGCAGGGTGTACAGGAAGAACTTGTAGGCCGCATAGATGCGGTTCTGACCGCCCCAGATGCCGATGATCAGGAACATAGGCACCAGGGTGCCTTCGAAGAAGATGTAGAAGAGGAACAGGTCCAGCGAGGTGAACACCCCGATGACCAGCGTCTCCAGCACCAGGAAGGCGATCATGTATTCGACGACGCGCGTTTCGACCGACTTCCAGCTGGCCAGGATGCAGATCGGCATCAGGAAGGCCGTCAACAGCACGAACAGGATCGAAATCCCGTCGACGCCCAGGTGATAGCTGGCGCCCGCGAACCACGGGACCATCTCCACGAACTGATAGCTGGTGTTGGCCGGATCGAAGCCGGCGACCAGCACGACAGAGACCGCCAGGGTGATCAGGGTGCTGATCAGCGCGATCCAGCGCGCGGCCGGCCCGGCCGCATCGGCCGACTTGGACGTCAGCCGGGCGACGAAGATCGCCAGGGCCCCGACCAGGGGCAGGAATGTAACGAGGCTCAGGATGTAGGGCACGAGATCAGGCTCCCCACGCGAGGATGGCGAAGGTGAGCAGACCGGCCACTCCGAGCAGCATCACGAAGGCGTAGTGATAGACATAGCCGGACTGGATCTTGCCCAGTCGAGCGGCGGATTTCAGCGACACCCAGGCGGCGCCGTTCGGACCGAGACCATCGATGATCTTCACGTCGCAGATCTTCCAGAAGAAGTTTCCGATGGCGCGGAAGCCGCGCACGAAGACGAAGTCGTACAGCTCGTCGAAATACCACTTGTTGTAGAGGAAGCGGTAGATGACGCCGTTCCGCTCGGCCATGCGACGGCCCATGCCCTCGCGAGCGACGTAGATCCAATAGGCGAAGGCGGTGCCGATCAGCGTCAGGATCAGCGGCGACCATTTCACCCAGGTCGGGACGTCGTGGCTTTCGTGCAGGACGTGGTTGTTCGCGCCGGTGAAGATCGCGCCGCGCCAGAACTCGCCCTCGTGGTGGCCGATGAAGTGCGGCGCGAAGACAAAGCCGGCCGCGACGGCCCCGACCGACAGCAGGATCAGCGGAACCAGCATGACCAGCGGGCTCTCATGCGGCTTCAGCGGGCCATGATGACCGTGGTCGTCATGCGCATGATCGTCGTGATGATCGCCGACGGGTTCAGAATGGGTTTCCAGCTGGGCGTGGGAAGCGTGGTCGTCAGCATGATGGGCGTCGCCCTCTTCCTTCCACACCGGCTTGTTGTGGAAGGTCATGAAGACCAGGCGCCACGAATAGTAGGCCGTCAGACCGGCGGCGATGATGCCGACGAAGAAGGCGAACAGGCCGATGGCCGAGTGACCCGAGGCCGCCGAGGCATAGGCGCTCTCGATGATCGAATCCTTGGAGTAGAAGCCGGCGAAGCCGCCGACGCCGGGGATGCCCAGGCCGGTGATGGCGATGGTGCCGATGGTCATCACCGCATAGGTGACCGGCAGCAGCTTCCACAGGCCGCCCATCTTCCGCATGTCCTGCTCGTGGTGCATGCCGTGGATCACCGAACCGGCGCCCAGGAACAGCAAGGCCTTGAAGAAGGCGTGCGTGAACAGGTGGAACATGGCCGCCTGATAGGCGCCGACGCCCGCCGCGAAGAACATGTAGCCCAGCTGCGAACAAGTCGAATAGGCGATGACCCGCTTGATGTCGTTCTGGGTCAGGCCGACCGTAGCGGCGAACAGGGCCGTGATGGCGCCGATAATGGCGATGATCTGCGACGCGCCCGGCGCATACTCATAGATCGGGCTCAGCAGGCAGACCATATAGACGCCGGCGGTGACCATGGTCGCGGCGTGGATCAGCGCCGAAACTGGGGTCGGGCCTTCCATCGCGTCCGGCAACCAGGTGTGCAGGAAGAACTGGGCCGACTTGCCCATGGCGCCGATGAACAGCAGGAAACCGGCCAGATCCAGCGCGGACCACTGGACGCCCAGGAACTCCCACGTCGTGCCGGCCTTGGTGGCGATCAGCGGGAACAGCTCGGCGAAGTTGATGGTGCCGTACATCCAGAAGATCGTCATGATCCCCAGCACGAAACCGAAGTCGCCGACGCGGTTGACGACGAAGGCCTTGATGGCGGCGGCGCTGGCCGTCGGCTTCTTGAACCAGAATCCGATCAGCAGATAGGACGCCAGGCCCACGCCTTCCCAGCCGAAGAAGATCTGCATGAAGTCGGCCGCCGTCACCAGCGCCAGCATCATGAAGGTGAACAGCGACAGATAGGCGAAGAAGCGCGGCCGGCTGTCGTCCTCGGCCATGTAGCCCCAGGAATACAGGTGAACGAGCGACGACACGCTGGTGACCACGATCAGCATGGTCGCCGATAGGGCGTCGATGCGGATCGACCAGGCCGACTGGAAGTCGCCGACATTGATGAAGGGCGCCAGGCGGATGGTGAAGGGCTCCAGATGGCCCCAGGTCCATTGGCCGAACACCGTCCAGGCCACAGCGCAGGAGAAGAACAGCAGGCCGGTCGTGACGGCCTGCGACGGGATGTTGCCGATCCGGCGTCCGAAGAAGCCGGCGATGGCCGCGCCCAGCAGCGGGGCGAAGATCCCGAGAATGACGAGGGTATGGAAGGTCACGCTCAGCCCTTCATCACGGAGGCGTCGTCCACGGCGATGTCGCCGCGGTTACGGAAGAAGGTCACCAGGATCGCCAGGCCGACGGCGGCCTCGGCCGCGGCGACGGTCAGGACGAACATCGCCATGATCTGCCCGCTGATCTCGTTCAGATAGGCCGAGAAGGCGACGAAGTTGATGTTTACGGCCAGCAGGATCAGCTCGATCGACATCAGGATGATGATGACGTTCTTGCGGTTCACGAAGATGCCGAACACGCCGATGGTGAACAGGATCGCGGCGACCGTCAGATAGTGGGTCAGACCGATCATCAGAGAAGCTCCTCGGCGCTGACGCCTTCGCCCGTGGCGGCGGACTTGATCTCGACCGACTTGCGACGGTCGCGGTTCACCTGGTCGCCGGGGTTCTGGCGTTTGATGTGCGGCTTGTGGCGCAGGGTCAGGGTGATGGCGCCGATCATCGCGATCAGCAGCACGATCCCGGCCGCCTGGAAGAAGTAGACATAGTCTGTGTAGAGCACGCGGCCGATTGCCTCGACGTTGGTCACGCTGGCGTCCGGCGCACCCGGCGCCGGCAGGCCCGCAGCGGCGCCGCCCTGAACCACGGCGACCGAGACGATGATCATCTCCACCAGAAGCACGGCGGCGATGATGGCGCCCAGCGGCAGATAGCGCGCGTAACCTTCGCGCAGCTTCAGGAAGTCCACGTCCAGCATCATGACGACGAACAGGAACAGCACCGCGACCGCGCCCACATAGACGACGACCAGCAGCATCGCCAGGAACTCGGCGCCCAGCAGCACGAACAGACCCGCCGACGAGAAGAAGGCCAGGATCAACCACAGCACGCTGTGCACCGGGTTGCGCGCGGTCACGACCAGAAGGCCGGAAACCGTGGCGACCGCCGCCAGCAGATAGAAGGCTATGCCTTGCAGCATGTCGGGACGAAGCCCCTTTCGTATCGGCCGCGACCCCCGTTCAGGAATCGCCGACCCGTTTAGCGAGATGCGCCTTAGCGGTAAGGCGCGTCGAGTTCCAGATTCTTGGCGATCTGCCGTTCCCAGCGGTCGCCGTTATCGAGCAGGCGTTGCTTGTCGTAGAGCAGCTCTTCGCGCGTCTCGACGGCGAACTCCGAGTTCGGCCCTTCCACGATGGCGTCCACCGGGCAGGCCTCCTGGCACAGACCGCAGTAGATGCACTTGACCATGTCGATGTCGTAGCGGGTCGTGCGGCGGCTGCCGTCGGCGCGCGGCTCGGCCTCGATGGTGATGGCCTGGGCCGGGCAGATGGCCTCGCACAGCTTGCAGGCGATGCAGCGTTCCTCGCCGTTCGCATAGCGACGCAGCGCATGCTCGCCGCGGAAGCGCGGCGACTGCGGATTGCGCTCGAACGGATAGTTCACCGTCATCTTGGGACGGGCCATATATTTCAGCGACAGACCGATGGCGCCGATGACGTCCAGCATCATCGCGCCCTTGGTCGCCTGGACGATACGGGTGAACATCAGGGCTTATCCTTGGAGGCGGGCGTCGTCTGGGAAGCGGTCTGGCTGGCGCGCCAGTCCTGTTCGATGCGGTCCTGGCGTTGCTGCCATTGATAGCTCGACTCGGGCATGCGCGACGCGTCGGGCGCGCAGGCGGCGGTCATCGTCAGAAGACCGAAGCCGATGATGACGCCGCGCATCACGAACCCACCACGAAGACGCGCCAGGCCGACACGATCACGACCGCGACCAGCGATGTCGGCAGGAAGATTTTCCAGCCCAGACGCATCAGCTGGTCATAGCGATAGCGCGGCACGAAGGCCTTCACCATCGATATCATGATGAACCAGAAGACCGTCTTTGCCATGAAGGTCAGCAGATAGATCGTATAGGCAATCCAGGCCGGCAGCCCACCCATCCAGGCCTGCGGCACGCCAGGGTTCCAGCCGCCGAAGAACAGCAGGCTGATCATCGCCGACATGAAGACGATGTTGACGTACTCGCCCATCATGAACAGCAGATACGGTGTCGAGCTGTATTCGACCTGATAACCGGCGACCAATTCGGACTCGGCCTCGGGCAGGTCGAACGGCGGGCGGTTGGTCTCGGCCAGGGCCGAGATGAAGAAGATGATCGACATCGGGAACAGGATCACGACCAGCGGCCAGGTGTCAGCGCCGCCGCCGAAGCCGTACCAGTTCCAGAACATGCCCTTCTGGCTGTCGACGATCGCCGACAGGTTCATGGTGCCGGCCAGCAGGATCACATTGATGATGATCAGGCCCAGCGAGACTTCATAGGACACCATCTGCGCCGCCGAACGCAGCGAACCCAGGAACGGATACTTCGAGTTCGAAGCCCAGCCGCCCATGATGATGCCGTATACGCCCAGCGACGACACCGCGAAGATGTACAGGATGCCGACGTTCAGGTCCGACACGACCCAACCGGGCGCGAACGGAATGACCGCCCAAGCCATGAAGGCCAGGATCACGGTGATGATCGGGGCGATGATGAAGACCGCCTTGTCCGCGCCGGCCGGGATCACGACCTCCTTCAGCACGAACTTGATCATGTCGGCGAAGGATTGAAGCAGGCCGAAGGGGCCGACGACGTTCGGGCCCTTGCGCATCTGCACCCCGGCCCAGACCTTGCGGTCGGCCAGCAGCAGGAAGGCGACGGCGATCAGCACGCCGACCGTGATCAGCAGGACCTGGCCGACCGTGATCAGCGTCCAGCCCAGAGGCGTGGCCCAGAAGGAAACGGGGTCCATGGCTTACTCCGCCGCCATTGCGACCGGCTGGGTCCGCAGGGCGGACAGCTCGGCCATCGTCGCGCTGGCGCGCGCTATCGGATTGGAAAGATACGGGTCGGTCACGGCCGAGACGAAGGCGCGGTCGCCCAGATCGCCCTTGGCGCCCAGGGCCGCCACGTCGAACGTCGCCGGCGCGGGCAGATAGTCGATCCGGCCGAAGGTCGGATGATCGCCCATCAGCTTGGCGCGCAGTTGCTCCAGCGTGTCGTAAGGCAGGGTCTTGTCGACGCGCGCCGACAGGGCGCGGATGATGGCCCAGTCTTCCTTGGCCTCGCCCTTGGGGAAGACGACGCGTTCGGCCATTTGCACCCGGCCCTCGGTGTTGACGTACAGGCCGGCCTTCTCGGTGTAGGCCGCGCCCGGCAGGATCACATCCGCGCCGTGCGCGCCGCGGTCGCCGTGGCTGCCCAGATAGACGCGGAAGGCGTTCGAGCCGGTCGGATCGACCTCATCGGCGCCCAGCAGGAACAAAACGTCCAGCGCATCCGGCTTCAGCATCTCAGAGACCGTCAGGCCGCCGTCAGCCGGCACGAAGCCCATGTCCAGACCGGCGACGCGCGACGCGGCGTGGTGCAGGACGTTGAAGCCGTTCCAGCCGTCAGCGACCACGCCGACCTTCTTGGCCAGGGCGCCGAGTGCGTTCAGGACGGCCGGACCGCCCTCCCCGCCCAGCGCGCCGGAGCCGACGATGATCGCCGGACGCTCGGCTTTGGTCAGGAAGTCCAGCGCCGACTTCGGCAGCTTGGCCAGGGTCTGCGTGCCTGCGCCCAGATAGGCGTAATCGAACGTCAGGTCGGCCTGTTCGCCGATCAGACCGATCTGCATGTCGCCCTTCAGCCAGGCCTTGCGCAGGCGGGCGTTCAGCAGCGGCGCCTCGGTGCGCGGATTGGCGCCGACGATCAGAACGGCGTCAGCCTTTTCAATGCCTTCCAGACCGGAGTTAAACAGCCATCCCTCACGCGGGCCGTAGCCCACGGCGGCGCCGTCCTGGCGGCAGTCGGTGTTGTTGGAGCCGAGCGCGCGGAACAGGTCCAGCGTCGCCTTCATCGACTCGGCGTCCTGCAGATCACCGGTGATCACGCCGATGCGGTCGGCCGGCGCGGCCTTCAGCTTGGCGGCGACGGCGTCCAGCGCCTCGTTCCACGAGGCGGCGCGCAGCTTGCCATTCTCACGGATCCACGGACGGTCCAGACGACGCGCGGTCAGGCCGTCGACGACGTAGCGGCTCTTGTCCGACAGCCACTCCTCGTTGATGCCCTCGTTGACGCGCGGCAGTACGCGCATAACTTCGGACCCGCGATAATCGGCGCGGATGTTCGAGCCCAGGGCGTCCATGACGTCGATGGTCTCGGTCTTCTTCAGTTCCCACGGACGATAGTGGTACTGCCACGGACGGTGCGTCAGGGCGCCGACCGGGCACAGGTCATTGACGTTGCCCGACAATTCCGAGGCGACCGACTTCTCCAGATAGGTCGTGATCTCGGCGTCCTCGCCGCGCGAGATCATGCCGATGTCCGGCACGCCCGCGACTTCGGTGATGAAGCGGACGCAGCGCGTGCACTGGATGCAGCGCGTCATGAAGGTCTTGATGGTCGGACCCATCGCCTTTTCTTCGACCGCGCGCTTGTTCTCTGAATAGCGCGAGCCGTCGCGGCCGTAGCCGACCGACTGGTCCTGCAGGTCGCACTCACCGCCCTGGTCGCAGATCGGGCAATCCAGCGGGTGGTTGATGAGCAGGAACTCCATCACCCCTTCGCGAGCCTTCTTGACCATCGGCGTGTCAGTGAAGATTTCCTGACCGTCGGCGGCCGGAAGCGCGCACGAAGCCTGCGGCTTCGGCGGTCCAGGCTTCACCTCGACCAGGCACATGCGGCAGTTGCCGGCGATGGACAGGCGCTCATGATAGCAGAAGCGCGGGATTTCTTGTCCGGCGCGTTCGGCGACCTGGAGCACGGTCATGCCGGGCTCGAACTCGGTTTCGACGCCGTTGACCTTGGCGATAGGCATCAGCGGGCCTCTTGCTTGGCGGCGGGAGCCGCCATTTGTACATCCACGGACATCCGCTGACCGTCGCGGAACAGGTCCGCACCGTCGGCTTCCGCCCGGCATTCGAATTCCAGCCTGCCGCCATCGACCGGCGCGCGCCACGACACCTGGGCCGTGCGTTCGCCGGTGGCGGTGAAGACGACGGCGTCGCCTTCCTGGCCATACATGCGGTTCACCACGTCGCGGCAAGCCGTCTCGAGGTTCGCCGGAGCCGCCGTCGCGGCAGGAGCCACTTCAGCAGGAGCCGCCGTCGCGGGCGCGGTCGACGCTTCAGGCGCAGCCTTTTCCCCCTCACCGCAAGCGGCGAGGATCGGAAGCGTCAGCAACAGGGCGACGGCGAGGCGCATCTCTACTCCGCCGCGATCGCGTGGCCGGCGAAGTTCGCACGGCGGCTGCGGTAGTTGGCGATCCGCTCTTCGATCTCGTGACGGAAGTGACGGATCAGGCCCTGAACCGGCCAGGCGGCGGCGTCGCCCAGGGCGCAGATGGTGTGTCCCTCGACCTGTCCGGCGACGTCCAGCAGCAGGTCGATTTCCGACGGATCGGCCTCACCCACGGCCATCCGCTCCAGCACGCGCCACATCCAGCCAGTGCCTTCGCGGCACGGCGTGCACTGACCGCAGCTCTCGTGTTTGAAGAAGTAGCTGATGCGGGCGATCGCCTTCACGATGTCGGTGGACTCGTCCATCACCGTCACGCCGGCGGTGCCCAGCGAAGAGCGAACCTCGCGCATGGAATCGAAGTCCATCAGGACCGTCTCGGCCTGTTCGCGTGTGATGACCGGGCAGGACGCGCCGCCGGGGATGATGGCCTTCAGATTGCTCCAGCCGCCACGCACGCCGCCGCCGTGATCCTCGATCAGCTGACGCAGCGGGATCGACATGGCCTCTTCGACCACGCAGGGGGTGTTCACGTGGCCGGACAGCGACATCAGTTTGGTGCCGGTGTTGTTCGGACGGCCGAAGCCGGCGAACCAGTCGGCGCCGCGACGCAGGATCGTGCCGACGACGGCGATCGACTCGACGTTGTTCACCGTGGTCGGGCAGCCGTAGAGACCCGCGCCGGCCGGGAACGGCGGCTTCAGGCGCGGCTGGCCCTTCTTGCCTTCCAGCGATTCCAGCAGCGCCGTCTCTTCGCCGCAGATGTAGGCGCCCGCGCCGTGGTGGATATAGACGTGGAAGTCCCAGCCGTGGACGTTGCCGTCGCCGATCAGCTTGGCCTCATAGGCCTGCTTGACCGCGGCTTCCATGCGCTCGCGTTCCAGCACGTATTCGCCGCGCAGATAGATGTAGCAGGCATGGGCCTGCATCGCGAAGCTGGCGATCAGCGCGCCTTCGATCAGCAGGTGCGGATCATGGCGCATGATCTCGCGGTCCTTGCAGGTCGCGGGCTCGGATTCGTCGGCGTTGATGACCAGGTAGTGAGGACGATCCTTCACTTCCTTGGGCATGAACGACCACTTCAGGCCGGTCGAGAAGCCCGCGCCGCCCCGGCCGCGCAGACCCGAGGCCTTGACGTTGTTGATGATCCAGTCGCGGCCAAGGTCCAGCATGTCCTTGGTGGCGTTCCAGGCGCCGCGGTTCTTCGCCCCATCCAGCGTCCAGTCGTGGAAGCCGTACAGGTTGGTGAAGATGCGATCCTTGTCTTCGAGAATGCCGACCATGGCCCTCAGAGTCCTTCCGCCAGACGGCGCTTGTGGTGGCGCGTGCGCATCCAGATGGCCGCGATGACCATCACCCAGCCCGCCGCCAGCATGAAGTAGGAGAGATTGACCGCCCACGGCCCGACTGCGCCCTGACGCGAGATCAGGATCAGAACGGCCGCGCCGACGACCATGGCCAGGCCGCCCGCGCGCAGCGGACGCCCGACGTTGCGCAGTTCCTTGCGGTAGGCTGCGCGGCCCTCCTCGGTGTTCAGATCCGGCGGCGACATCAGGCCGGCGCCTTCTCGACCGGCGCGGGGTCGCTGTTCGGCAGCTTCTTGATCGGCTTGGCGGCCGAGCCGTCATACAGCGTCGCATCGAGCAGGGTCTTGGGCCCGCCTTCCGGCGCCGCATTGGTGCGACCGATGTAGGAGCCCGGCTCGGGCGTCTTGCCGGCGGCGAAGTCGTCGATGATCCGGCCGATCGTCTCGGGCGTCAGGTCCTCGAAATAGTAGTCGTTGATCTGGGCCATCGGCGCGTTGGAGCAGGCGCCCAGGCACTCGACTTCCTGCCAGGTGAAGCGGCCGTCGGCGGACAGATGATCCTTGGGACCGATCTTCTCCTTGCAGACGCGCATCAGCTCATTGGCGCCGCGCAGCATGCACGGGGTTGTGCCGCACACCTGGATCAGCGCCGTCTTGCCGACCGGCTCCAGCATGAACATGGTGTAGAAGGTCGCGACCTCCAGCACCCGGATATAGGCCATGTCCAGCAGTTCGGCGATCGCGCGGATGGCGGGTTCGGACACCCAGCCTTCCTGCTTCTGCACCAGCCACAGGATCGGGATCGCCGCCGACTGACGACGGCCTTCCGGATACTTCTTGATCCACCATTCGGCCTTGGCCGTCGTATCGGCCGAGAAGGCGAACGAGGCCGGCTGTTCCTTGGCGAGACGACGAACGCTCATCGGTCCACTTCTCCGAAAACGATGTCGAGCGAGCCCAGGATGGCGGACACGTCGGCCAGCTGGTGGCCGCGGTTCATCCAGTCCATCGCCTGCAGCGAGCGGAAGCCCGGCGCCGAGATCTTCACGCGATAGGGTTTGTTGGTGCCGTCCGACACCAGATAGATGCCGAACTCGCCCTTGGGCGCCTCGACCGAAGCATAGACCTCGCCCTCGGGCGTCTTGAAGCCCTCGGTGTAGAGCTTGAAGTGGTGGATCAGCGACTCCATCGAGCGCTTCATCTCGCCACGGCGCGGCGGGACGATCTTGTTGTCCTCGACCATCACCGGCTCGCCGGGGCAGTTGCGCAGCTTGTGGATGCACTGCTCCATGATCCGCACCGACTGCTTCATCTCCTCGATGCGCACCAGATAGCGGTCCCAGCAGTCGCCGTTCTTGCCGACGACCACGTCGAAGTCGAGCTCGGCATAGCACTCGTAGGGCTGCGACTTGCGCAGGTCCCAGGCGATGTTCGAGCCGCGCAGCATCACGCCGCTGAAGCCCCATTCCAGGGCTTCCTGCTTGGACACCACGCCGATGTCGACGTTGCGCTGCTTGAAGATGCGGTTCTCGGTGACCAGGCTTTCGATGTCCTTCAGCGCCGGCGGGAACTCGTGGCACCAGCGGCCGATGTCGTCGATCAGGTCCATCGGCAGGTCCTGGTGGACGCCGCCGGGACGGAAGTAGTTGGCGTGCAAACGGGCGCCGCAAGCGCGCTCGTAGAACACCATCAGCTTTTCGCGTTCCTCGAAGCCCCAGAGCGGCGGCGTCAGGGCGCCGACGTCCATGGCCTGGGTCGTCACGTTCAGCATGTGCGACAGGATGCGGCCGATTTCCGAATACAGGACGCGGATCAGCTGCGCCCGATACGGAACCTCGATCCCCAGCAGCTTCTCGATGGCCAGGCAGAAGGCGTGCTCCTGGTTCATCGGCGAGACGTAGTCCAACCGGTCCAGATACGGCACATTCTGAAGATAGGTGCGCGCCTCCATCAGCTTTTCGGTGCCGCGGTGCAGCAGGCCGATGTGCGGATCGACGCGCTCGACGATCTCGCCGTCCAGCTCCAGCACCAGGCGCAGCACGCCGTGCGCGGCCGGATGTTGCGGACCGAAGTTGATGGTGAACTTGCGATCTTCCATCTCACGCGCATGGGCGGTGCGCGTGTCGAGATCGTCCTCGAACACATCGACGCCCAACGGCGGCAGGGTGGGGTTTCCGTCAGCCATTACGCCTGGCCTCCCGCCTTCTCGTCGCCGGGCAGGACCGGCGCGGGGTATTCGGCGCCCTCCCAGGGCGACAGGAAATCGAAGGTGCGGAACTCTTGGGTCAGCTTGACCGGCTCATAGACCACGCGGCGCTGTTCCTCGTCGTAGCGGACCTCGACATAGCCTGTCATCGGGAAGTCCTTGCGTAGCGGATGGCCCTCGAAACCATAGTCCGTCAGCAGGCGACGCATGTCCGGGTGGCCCGAGAACAGCATGCCGTACATGTCGTAGGCTTCACGCTCGAACCAGTTGGCGGCCGGATAGGCCGAGATGACCGAAGGCACCGGCTGGTTTTCGTCGGTCGAGACCTTGACCCGCAGGCGCGCGTTCCGCGTCATCGACAGCAGGTGATAGACCACCTCGAACCGCTCCTTGCGATCCGGATAGTCCACGCCGCACAGATCGAGCAGTTGCTGGAAGCCGAATTGATCGCGCAGCGTCGTCAGCACCTCGACGATCCGCTCGCGCGGCGCGACCAGCGTCAGCTCGCCGAACGCCACCTGGGCCTCGACACCCAAGGCGCCGACCATCTCGGCGCCCAGCGGCGTCAGGGCGGCTTCGTGTTGCGCTTGAACAGCCAGAGAGGTCATCGGTCGATGGTCCCCGTGCGACGGATCTTCTTCTGCAGTTGCAGCAGGCCGTACAGCAGCGCCTCGGCCGTCGGCGGGCAGCCGGGCACATAGACGTCCACCGGCACCACGCGGTCGCAACCGCGCACGACGCTGTAACTATAGTGGTAGTAGCCGCCGCCGTTGGCGCAGCTGCCCATCGACACGACATAACGCGGATCGGGCATCTGGTCGTAGACCTTGCGGATGGCCGGGGCCATCTTGTTGGTCAGGGTGCCGGCGACGATCATCAGGTCCGACTGACGCGGGCTGGCCCGCGGCGCCATGCCGAAGCGCTCGACATCGAAGCGCGGCATCGACATCTGGATCATCTCGACCGCGCAGCAGGCCAGGCCGAAGGTCATCCACATCAGCGAGCCCGTGCGGGCCCAGTTGATGACGTCGTCGGCGGCAGCGACCAGATAGCCGCGCTCGCCGAGCTCCATGTTCACGGCCTCGAAGAACTTGTCGTGGACCTTGGGGTCATAACCCTCGACGGTCGAACGCGCGCCGGCGCCGGCCGGAACCAGCGGCGCGCCCGATGCAGACACCAGGCCTGCGGGCTTGGAAGCGGCGACTACTCCCATTCCAGGGCTCCCTTCTTCCATTCGTAGATGAAGCCGATGGTCAGCACGCCCAGGAAGACCATCATCGACCAGAAGGCGAAGACCATGCCGGCGTGCGACAGATCGAACATCGACACCGCCCACGGGAACAGGAAGGCGACTTCCAGGTCGAAGATGATGAACAGGATCGACACCAGATAGAAGCGGATGTCGAACTTCATCCGGGCATCATCGAAGGCGTTGAAGCCGCACTCATAGGCCGACAGCTTCTCGCTATCGGGGCTCTTCGGCGCCAGCAGCAGCGGCAGCACGATGAAAAGAATGCCGATGAAGGCGGCCACGCCGGCGAAGACCAGGACCGGAAGATATTCGAGAAGGAATGCGTTCATTCGAAGAACCTCGTCCGCCGGGGAGAGGCGGGATTCGGCGCTTCTTAGACCCAAGACCGCCGCCGTTCAAACCCCTGCGGCCATTGGATTTTCATTGAGAACGGCTCGCAACTTTGCGCGCCATATGTCGCAGGGCCGACGCTTGCGCGTCGCCGGGCTGCAAAGGCCTATTGGCGAGCCGATCGCGTAACCGAAAGTCATCCGAATGAGCCTAGCCAGCCGCGCCCTGAACGCTGTCGAGCGGATCGGCAATCGACTGCCCGATCCCGTCTTCCTGTTCCTGTGGCTGATCGGCGGTCTGATCGTCCTCAGCATGGTCGGCGCCGGCCTGGGCTGGTCCGCCGTCAATCCGGTCACCGGCGATCAACTGGTCGCCAAGAGCCTGCTGTCGGCCGAGAATCTGGAACAATTGATCATCGGCATGCCCCGCACCCTGGCGGACTTCCCGCCTCTCGGCATCGTCATCACCATCATCTATGGCGCTTCGGTCGCCGAACGCACAGGGATGTTCGCGACCGCCATTCGCGGCGCCCTGCTCAACGCTCCGCGTTCCATACTGACGCCCGTCGTCGTGATCACCGGCATGGTGTCCCATCACGCGTCGGACGCCTCCTATGTCGTGGTCATCCCGCTGGCGGCCGTCATCTTCGCCGCAGCGGGCCGACATCCGCTGGCGGGTCTGGCCGCAGGCTTCGCCGCCGTGTCGGGCGGATACGCTGGCAACCTGTTCCCTGGCGCCAGCGACGCCTTGATCCTGGGCATCACTGAGCCGGCCGCCCGCCTGATCGATCCGTCCTATTCAGTGAACATCGCGGGCAACTGGTTCTTCATCGTCGGCGTCGTCTTCGTCTTCACCCCCATCGTCTGGTTCCTGACCGACCGGGTGATCGAGCCGCGCCTCGGCGTCTGGAAGCCGTCAGAGGGCGTCGCCGCACCGAACGCTTCGGAAAAACAGCCCCTGACCGCCGCCGAAAAGCGCGGCCTGAAGTTCGCCGGCCTGGCGCTTCTCGGCATGATCGCGCTTTGGGCCCTGCTAACCTTCATACCGGGCTCGCCGTTCGTCGATCCCGCGGTGGACCCGGAGCAGAAGTTCAATCCGCTCTACAAGTCCCTGGTCGCCTTCTTCGCCATCACATTCTTCGTCACCGGCGGGGTCTATGGGGCCGGAGCCGGCACGATCCAGTCGCACCGCGACATGGTCACGATGATGCGCGACGGCATCGCCCAGCTGGCGCCCTATATCGTGCTGGCCTTCTTCGCCGCCCACTTCGTGGCCATGTTCAACTGGTCGGGCCTGGGGCCCATCCTGGCGGTCAATGCGGCGGCGGGTCTGAAGACCCTGGCCCTGCCCGCCCCGCTGCTGCTGATCTGCGTGGTCTTCGTCTCGTGCTTCTTCGACCTGTTCATCGGCTCGGCCTCGGCCAAGTGGTCGGCCTTGGCGCCCATCGTTGTGCCGATGTTCATGCTGCTGGGCATTTCGCCGGAGATGACGACCGCCGCCTATCGCATGGGCGATTCCGTCACCAACATCGCCACGCCGTTGATGAGCTACTTCCCGCTGATCCTGACCTTCGCCCAGCGCTGGGATCCACGATTCGGTTTGGGATCGCTGATGGCGACCATGCTGCCCTACGCCGGGGCCTTCCTGGTCGCCGGTCTGGCCATGGTTGCGGCCTGGGTCGCCTTCGACCTGCCGCTGGGGCCGGGCGTCGGCGTCCACTACGAGCCGCCGCCTCCCGCCGTGGCGGCCCATGAACCTGCCGACGGCGGCGTCGCGGGGCCGCATAGCCCGCCCCAGGCGGCGATGGTCGCACCGTCCATAGCCCCTTCGCGTTGAGGGGCGCGTTTCTCCGAAAAGGTCGCTTGACGCGATGTGTCAGCCCGCCTAAACGACGCCCCTCGCCGGGGCGCACAGCCGCTTCGGCCGGGAAACGCGGGTGTAGCTCAGTTGGTTAGAGTGCCGGCCTGTCACGCCGGAGGTCGCGGGTTCGAGCCCCGTCACTCGCGCCACTCTTTCTAGAAATAGAAGAGTGGCGCACACCGCCTTCCCAAAAAGCTTTCGAAACAGCTCAAAAGTTTCGACCTGATACGCGGGTGTAGCTCAGTTGGTTAGAGTGCCGGCCTGTCACGCCGGAGGTCGCGGGTTCGAGCCCCGTCACTCGCGCCACTTCTTTTCAAGACATCGATAAAAGAAGTGGCGCGCCCCCGTTGTCGGAAACGCGCCACCAAACTCACAGTCGGATTGTCCGCCTCAGTGCAGCGGCAGCGCCGTATCCGGGTTCACGAACGCCGTTTCGCCCGTCAGCTCGCCATAGACCATGCACAGGTCCTCGAACACGCGGTTCCAGGCAAACTGGCTGACCGCCTTCTCGCGCGCCGCCCGGCCGATCGCTTCGATATCGCGCGCGAACAGGGCCTCGACCGCCTGGGCATAGTCGTCGGCATCCGCGCTGGCGGCCAGTTGCCCCACGCTCTCGTCGACCGTCTCGGCGACGCCGCCCGCATTGACCCCGACCACGGGCCGTCCGCAGGCCATGGCCTCCAGCACAATCAGCCCGAACGGCTCTTTATCATTGGCGTGAACGAAGGCGTCGCAGCTGGCGATGATCTTGGCGACGGCCTTCGGATCGCTTTCATAGGGCATGGAGATGACGCGATCTTCCTCGGGCATCCCCGCGCCTGCGCCGACCAGCACCAGGTGATAGGGGGCGCCCAGCTTCTGGACCGCCTCGATCAGCACATCGACGTTCTTTTCCTTGGCTGGACGACCGGCGAAGCACAGCAGCCGCGCGTCATCGCCCAGACCCAGCTGTTTCAGCAGCCACTGCCGGTCACGACGTTCCGGACGGAAGGTGTCGATCTCCACGCCCAAAGGCCGAATGACGATGTTGTTCACACCGGCCTCTTCAAGGCGCCGCGCGATAAAGCGGCTGGGCGAAACGACTCGGTCGAACTGTGAAAACAGCTTCGCCCAGCGCTTCTCCACCGGCTTCTTGGCCCATTCGCCGAAATGCAACGCCGCCAGCCCGGCCGGATCAGAGTGGCAGAAGCCGACGACCGGGCATCCGACCCGCTGGCCGGCCTCCAAAGCCCCCTGCCCCGGCGTGTAAGGGTCGCCGGCCTCGATGATCGACGGCTTCATCGCCGCCACCCAGGCGCTCCAGCGCTTCACCGAACTGGGCCAACGATAGCCGTCGCCGAACGGCAGCTTGGTCGCCCGCAGTTGCACGATGCCGTCGGCGCGCGCCTTGTGACGCGCGCCGGGGACGATCAGCGAATGACTGATCCCCGGCCGATTGGCCTCGATCCATGCCTTCTTGGACAGGATATAGCGCTTCACCCCGCCTGAGCGCGGCGCATAGAGCATTGTGGTGTCCACCAGCCGGGGCCGCTCGTCCATCGCCGCCGCCTTTAGGGCCCGCAGCGTTTCGGCGACTTCCACGTCCAGCCCCGGAATCAGTCGGAGTTCGCTTTCCTGGACGTCGAGGTCTGTCATGCTCATGGAGTGTTCTCGCCTGGTCTGGGCTGTCGAACGCCGGAGGGGTTCGATGGATGCGTCCACGGGACGCAGCCTCTAAGACCGTTCGACGCCCGTAAACCCGGGCGCGGCAAAGCTCAAGTGCGCGCCTTCGCGATTTCCTCCGCATTCGGCCTATCGGGGGTCGACGAGCGAACGCGGGTCGCTTTGCAGGATCGCCTCAGGATCACCTGCCTTGCATTCGCCTCAAATTCGATAAACTTGGAACGCTGGCGCGGACCCTGCTAAGGGGTCTCCCGTAACGTGACGCGTGACCACCAGGGGTTTCTACCGAATGCGTATTTTGCTTGCGACCGCCGTGGCGATCGCCCCCTTGATGGTCGCCACAGGATCCCAGGCCGAGATCGTCATCTCGAACGCCCGGACCACGCCGATCCAGACGTCCAATGCGACGGGCACGGCCGCCGACAACATCCGCATCGCTAGCGGCGGCAGTGTCGCCGTCACATCGGGCGCGGCGGTGACCCTGAACAGCAACAACACGGTCGATCTGGACAGCGGCGGCTCGATCACGATGGACAAGTCGGCCGACGGCTCGACCGGCCTGTTGGTCAACGGCGGCAACACCGGCTCGGTGATCGTCGGCGGCTCCATCACCGTCAACGACACGCTTGAAACAGCGGACATCAAGGACACGGACGGCGACGGCGATCTGGACGGCCCGTTCGCCACCGGAACTGGCCGCTACGGCGTGCGGGTCACCGGCGCCTCGCCCTTCACCGGCAACATCCTGGTCGAGGGCACGGGCGCGATCGCGGTCGAGGGCAATAACTCCTACGGCCTGTCCGTCGAATCCGCCCTGAACGGCAAGCTTCAGAGCCTGGGAACGGTCCGTGTGACCGGTAACGACAGCGCCGCCATCCGCACCACGGGGCCGATTTCCGGCAATGTCGATCTTGCCGGTTCGATCTCGGCCCTCGGCGCCAATGCGACGGGCGTTTCCATCGAAGGTAACGTCGGCGGCGCACTCAAGATTCACTCTTCCGTGGTGGCCACGGGCTATCGCTACACCACCCCGCCGCCCGCCCGTCCGACGACCGGCACCTTCGACAACGCGACGACCCTGTTCCTGGACGAACTCGACGCAGACGATCTGCTGCAAGGCGGACCGGCCGTGCGCGTCGGCGCCAATGTCGCCGGCGGCGTGCTGCTGGACAAGGCGCTCGCCTATTCCGAGGCCGGCATCGAGGGCGACGACGACAAGGACGGCGTCAAGAACGGCGACGAGGACGATGACGGCGACGGCATCAAGAACCGCGACGATCCGGACCGTGACGGCGACGGCATCCCGGACGCCAGCGAGACAGCCGCCTCCATCACATCGCTGGGCGGCGCGCCTGCTCTGCTGATCGGTTCGACGACACAGGCGGTGACCCTCGGCGCCGTCGGTACAGGCGATGCGGCCTATGGCCTGATCAACCGCGGTACGATCATCGGATCCGGCCTTTACTCCGGCGTGGAGTCGCGCGCCGTGCAACTCGGCGTGACCGGCGGCCAGGCCGTGAATGTTACTGGCGGCGTCCGCAACGAGGGCGGCATCTCGTCCACGGCCGTTGATGCCAACGCCACCGGTCTCTGGATCGGCTCGGGCGTGACCGCTCCCACAATCAACAACTCGGGCGCCATTCAGGCCGTCGCCTCGGGCAAGCAGACCCAGAGCGCGACCGGCATTCTGATTGGTGCAGGCGCCAACGTCGGCTCCCTGACCAACACAGGCAATCTGGTAGCCTCTTTCGGCGGCAATCAGGGTTCGGCCACCGTTATTCGTGACCAGTCCGGCAGCCTGACCCAGCTGAACAACGCCGGTTCGATCATCGGCTCGCTCACCCCTAACACCGACGATACAAATCCTGTCACCGGCAAGGTGACCGCCATCGACGTCTCGGCCAACACGACCGGCGTCACCCTGCGGCAGTACGGCATTCCCGCCGCTGCCGGCAGCACGGCGACGGATACGGACAAGGACGGCGTGCCGGACGCGAACGAACCGGCCATTGTCGGCGCGATCAAGCTGGGATCGGGCGCCGACACCCTCAATATCGAGAACGGCGTCGTCAACGGCGACATCGATTTCGGCGCCGGCGCCGACCGGCTGAACATCAGCGGCGGCGCGGTTGTGACCGGCGCCATCGCCAACAGCGACGGCCTGCTGGACATCAATGTGTCCAAGGGCACCCTGGCCGCCACCCAGACGGGCGCCACGGCGATCTCCAACCTGAACATCGGCGCCGAAGGGACATTGCTGGTCAATCTTGACCCCGCCAACGACCGCGCCGGCGGCTTCAATGTCAGCGGCAATGCGACCCTGGCGACAGGCTCCACTCTGGGCGTCCGCTTCTCGTCGCTGATCGATCAGCCTGAGCGGTTCAACGTCATCACGGCCGGCACGCTGAATGTGGGTCAGATCAACCAGACCCTGCTGTCGGACAACTCGCCCTATCTTTACGTCGTGCAGGGCGGCGTGGCCGGCAACACCGTCTATGTCGACGCGCGTCGCCGTACGGCCTCCGAGGCCGGGTTGATCCCGGTCGAGGCGTCCGCCTACGACGCCGTCTATGGCGCGCTGGGGTCCAATGAGGCCCTGCGCAACCTGTTCCTGTCGCAGACGTCGCGCGACGGCTTCATCGACGCCTACGAGCAGATGCTGCCCGACCACTCCGGCGGACCGCTGATGTCGCTGTCGGCCGGCGTCGATGCGGTCACCCGCGCGCTGACCGGCCGCAACGCCGCCGCTGCGCCGGGTGAAACCAGCGCCTGGGTCCAGGAGATCAACTTCTACGCCGACAAGGACAAGACCGACTCCTACGGTTTCCGGTCCGAAGGCTTCGGCGTCGCCGGCGGCGTCGAAAAGGGCACCAGCCTGGGCGCCATCGGGATCTCGGCCGCCTTCACTTCGTCCGACATCAAGGACCCCGAGGCCGAAGCCGAAGAGGTCCTGTCCGCCAATCTGCTGGAGTTGGGCCTCTACTGGCGCGCTCAGGGTCAATACTGGACGACCTGGGCCCGTGCGGCGGGGGGCTACGCCTCCTTCAGCGCCGATCGCTCGCTGGTCGCCACCGGCGTCTATCTGAACAACAAGTCCGACTGGCATGGCTGGACGGCGGCGGTCGCCGGCGGCGCCTCGTATGAGCGCAACTTCGGCCGCCTGAACATCCGCCCCGAAATCTACGGTGAATATTTCAGCCTGTCGGAAGGCTCGCGCAGCGAGAAGGGCGGCGGCGACGGCTTCGATCTCGACATCGATTCGCGCGACAGCCACATCTTCTCGGCCGTGGCGGCGATGAACGTCGGCTATGGCTTCGGCCGCAACGGCTGGATCCGTCCGGAACTGCGCGTCGGCTATCGTCAGAACATCTCGGTCGACGCTGGCGAAACCATCGCCCGCTTCGCCAGCGGCGGCCCGGACTTCATCCTGTCGCCGGACGCCATCGAAGGCGGCGGACCGATCCTGGGCTTCCGCCTGAACTTCGGCAACGAACTGGGCATGCTGTCGCTGACCGGCGACGCCGAGCTGCTGGAAGACTACGTCCGCTACTCGCTGCTGCTGCGGGCCAGCTTCCGCTTCTGATCGCAGCCCGATCCAGACAAACGAAAGGCCGCCGGTGCGATCCGGCGGCCTTTTTGTTTGGTAGGCGGCGACGGGTTCGAACCGCCGACCCTCTCGGTGTAAACGAGATGCTCTGACCAGCTGAGCTAGCCGCCCCCAAGGGCAGAGACGGGCTTATGCCCGTCGCGCCTCAACCGTTCAAGGCACTTTTCAAACCTTCGCCCGGGCGAAAGCGCGCGGTGCGCGAGGCCGGGCGCGCGACCGCCGCGCCGGTCTGCGGATTGCGCGCAACGCCAGCCTTGCGGTCTACGGCGACGAAACTGCCGAAACCGATCAGCTTCACATCCGCACCCCGCGTCAGCGACTCGGTCACGCCGTCGGTAAACGCCTCCAGCGCCGTCTTGGCCTGGTCGCGGCTGATGTTCGCCGCGCTGGCCATCCGGCCGATCAGTTCCGCCTTGGTCATCCGTCCCCCTCCAGAACGAATCACTAAAGGACAGATCGGCGGTTGCGTCAAAAACGAAAACGCCGCCGGTGGGGTCACCGGCGGCGTTCGCTGTTCAACTCGGCGTTAGTGGCTGACCGCCGCCGCCGGTCCTTCCGGAGCCGCGACCGGGGCAGGCAGGGGTTCGGCCGCCTCGTCCCACTCCACCGGCGTCAGGGTGCCGACAAGCGCCCACTTCAGCGCCTCGTCCGCCGTGGAGATCGGCACGATCTCCAGCGCCGACTTCACATTGTCCGGCACGTCGGCGAGATCCTTCTCGTTCTCCTGCGGGATCAGCACCGTCTTGACGCCGGAGCGCAGGGCCGCGAGCAGCTTCTCCTTCAGGCCGCCGATGGCGGTGACCCGGCCGCGCAGGGTGATCTCGCCGGTCATGGCGATATCCTTGCGGATCGGAATGCCGGTCAATACCGAGACCATGGCCACCGTCATGGCGACGCCGGCGGACGGGCCGTCCTTGGGCGTGGCGCCATCTGGCACGTGGACGTGGATGTCGGTCTTCTCGAACACCGGCGGCTTGACGCCGAAGGCCAGGGCCCGCGACCGCACATAGGACGCCGCAGCCGAGATCGACTCCTTCATCACGTCCTTCAGATTGCCGGTCACGGTCATGCGCCCGCGGCCCGGCATCTTGATCGCCTCGATGGTCAGGATGTCGCCGCCGAACTCGGTCCAGGCCAGACCGGTGACGATGCCGACCTGATCCTCCTCGTCCGTCTCGCCATAGCGGAACTTCTTCACGCCCGCATAGTCGGCCAGCTTGGCCTCATCGACCGTGATCGACTTGGCGCCCGTCTTGGCCATCTCGCGCACGGCCTTGCGCGCCAGACCGCCCAGAACGCGCTCCAGCGAACGGACGCCGGCCTCGCGGGTGTAATAGCGGATCAGATCGCGGATCGTGTCTTCCGGCACGATCAGTTCGCCATCCTTCAGACCATGGTCCGCCAGTTGCTTGGGCAGGACGTGGCGCTTGGCAATCTCGACCTTCTCGTCCTCGGTGTAGCCCGAGACCCGGATGATCTCCATCCGGTCCATCAGCGGCTGCGGCATGTTCAGGCTGTTCGCGGTCGTCACGAACATCACCTGGGACAGGTCGTAGTCCACCTCCAGATAGTGGTCGCCGAAGGTCGAGTTCTGGGCCGGGTCCAGCACCTCCAGCAGGGCCGACGACGGATCGCCGCGCCAGTCCGATCCCAGCTTGTCGATCTCGTCCAACAGGACGAAGGCGTTGGTGGTCTTGGCCTTCTTCATCGACTGGATGATCTTGCCGGGCATGGAGCCGATATAGGTCCGGCGGTGACCGCGGATCTCGCTCTCGTCGCGTACGCCGCCCAACGACATGCGGACGTATTCACGCCCCGTCGCCTTGGCGATGGACTTGGCCAGCGAGGTCTTGCCGACGCCGGGAGGGCCGACGAGGCACAGGATCGGACCCTTCAGGCTGCCGGTGCGGGCCTGGACCGCCAGATACTCGATGATCCGTTCCTTGACCTTCTCCAGGCCGAAGTGATCCTCTTCCAGGATGTCCTCAGCCTTGGCCAGGTCGATCGGCTTCTGCTTGGCCTTGCCCCACGGCACGGACAGCAGCCAGTCGAGATAGTTGCGCACGACGGTCGACTCCGCCGACATCGGGCTCATGTTGCGCAGCTTCTTGACCTCAGCCTCGGCCTTGGTCCGCGCTTCCTTGGACAGGCGCGTCTTACGGATGCGCTTCTCCAGATCCATGATCTCGTCGCGCGCATCGTCGGTCTCGCCCAGCTCGCGCTGGATCGCCTTCATCTGCTCGTTCAGATAATATTCGCGCTGGGTCTTCTCCATCTGGCGCTTCACGCGCGAGCGGATCTTCTTCTCGACCTGAAGGACCGAAATCTCGCCCTCCATCAGCCCATAGACCTTCTCCAGCCGCTTGGGCACGTCGAAGGTTTCCAGCAGGCCCTGCTTGTCGGCGATCTTGACCGACAGATGGGCCGCGACCGAGTCCGCCAGCTTGGAGGCGTCGGTGATCTGGGGGATGGAGCTGAGGGCCTCGGGCGGAACCTTCTTGTTCAGCTTCACATAGTTTTCGAACTGCTCGACCACGGCGCGCAGCATGGCCTCGGCCTGCGAGGCGTCGCCGGCTTCGTCTTCGATCTCGACGGCCTCGGCCTCGAAATACTCCTCACGGTCGGTGAAGCGGGTCAGGCGCGCGCGGCCCTTGCCCTCGACCAGCACCTTCACCGTGCCGTCGGGCAGTTTCAGCAGTTGCAGCACCGAGGCCAGCACGCCGATGGGATAGATGGCGTCCGGCGACGGATCGTCGTCGACGCTGTTCTTCTGGGTCGCCAGCAGGATCTGCTTTTCGCCCTTCATGATCTCGTCCAGCGCCTTCACCGACTTCTCGCGTCCGACGAAGAGCGGCACGACCATGTGCGGGAAGACGACGATGTCTCTCAGCGGCAGGACGGGCAGGATTTTTGGTTCAGTCATGATGCGTACTCCTGGGCCATTGATCATCTCCGGCCCGCCGTCAGGGTCCGCCGGGCAAGAGGCCCGACCGGCGCATGACGGCCCGTCGATTCCGACGGCGTTCGGATGAGTATGTGGTTTGAAAGACCCGCGGTTCAAGCGTGACCGCGGAACGGCCCACATCTGCGTGGCCACAAGCCCTTCCGATCACGTCGCTTTAGGTCCGCATTACGCCCGGCGGCGCTTTCGACATGGCCGCTTTACGGGGATCGGGCGTCTTCTGCCGCTCCAAGGAGATGACCATGAGCCGTTCCCACCTGCTGGCCGAGACCCTGAAACGTCCCGCCCCAGCGCCGACAACCCTTCAAATGGCGCTGACCTTCATCGGCGCCCTGTTCGGCGCCCCGATCCGCAAGGGCTGCGCGCGATGATGCAGGGCCATGTCGAGGGCGGCGTGACCCGCGCCGCCCCTCCCCGACGATACAGGGTCGTGCCTCGCGCCAGCGGTTGGGCCGTGGCGGTCAACAACGCCTGCACCCGCCCCCTGCCCGATCGCATCTCGGCCGAACGTCTCGCCGCCCGACTTCAGGCCGAGGCCGACCGCCTGAACCGCGACCAACATCGCCTCACACAATGATAATGCCGCTAGCCTCACCACCCGCGTTCGAAATCCTGACGATCCAGCCTGTCGGCGATCGCTGGCGCATCACCTCGAGCGACGGCCTGTTCGAAGGCGTCTTCACCGACGCCAAAAGCGCCGTCCGCTGCGCCAGAGCCGAGGCCGACGCCCACCCAGGCCATATCCTGATGCTGGCCGAACCCGCCTGATCGCCCCAGATCAAGAAAAAGGCCGGAGCGAGATCGCTCCGGCCTTCGTCATTTCAGGACTCTTCGCCGGTTCAGGCGGCGCCGTCGGCCTTCTTCTTGGAGGCTTCCGAGTAGATCAGCAGGGGCTGGGCCTTGCCGTCGATGACCTCGGCGTTGACCACCACCTCTTCGACGCCTTCGAAGGTCGGCAGTTCGAACATGGTCTCCAGCAGGATGCCTTCCAGGATCGAGCGCAGACCGCGTGCCCCGGTCTTGCGGGTGATGGCCTTTTTGGCGACGGCGATCAGAGCGTCGTCGGTGAAGGTCAGTTCGACGTTCTCCATCTCGAACAGGCGCTTGTACTGTTTCACCAGGGCGTTCTTCGGCTCGGTCAGGATCGTGACCAGCGCCGTCTCGTCCAGGTCTTCCAGCGTCGCCAGCACGGGCAGACGGCCGATAAACTCGGGGATCAGACCGAACCGCATCAGGTCGTCAGGCTCGACACCCTTCAGGATGTCGCCCGTGCGACGTTCGTCGATCTCCTTGACCTGGGCGCCGAAGCCGATCGAGGCGCCCGCGCCACGTGCGGAAATCACTTTCTCCAGGCCGGCGAAGGCGCCGCCGACGATGAACAGGATGTTGGCGGTGTCGACCTGCAGGAATTCCTGCTGCGGATGCTTGCGACCGCCTTGCGGCGGCACGGAGGCGACGGTGCCTTCCATGATCTTCAGCAGGGCCTGTTGCACGCCTTCGCCCGACACGTCGCGCGTGATCGAGGGGTTGTCCGACTTGCGCGATATCTTGTCGATTTCGTCGATGTA
Source organism: Brevundimonas vesicularis (assembly GCF_027886425.1). NCBI lineage: Bacteria > Pseudomonadati > Pseudomonadota > Alphaproteobacteria > Caulobacterales > Caulobacteraceae > Brevundimonas > Brevundimonas vesicularis. The sequence continues at coordinate 2,112,821 of NZ_CP115671.1, forward strand.
GACGATGCCGCGCTGAGCCCGCTCAACGTTGTAGTCCGACGCCTGAAGCAGCTTCAGGATGATGTTCTCGACATCCTCGCCCACATAACCGGCCTCGGTCAGGGTCGTGGCGTCGGCCATGGTGAAGGGCACGTCGATGATGCGCGCCAGCGTCTGGGCCAGCAGCGTCTTGCCCGAGCCGGTCGGCCCGATCAGCATGATGTTCGACTTGGCCAGTTCCACGTCGTTGTTCTTCGTCGCGTGGTTCAGGCGCTTGTAGTGGTTGTGGACGGCGACCGAGAGCACCTTCTTGGCGTGCGCCTGGCCGATGACATAGTCGTCCAGCACGTCGCGGATTTCCTTGGGCGTGGGCACGCCGTCGGTCGTCTTCTTGAAGCCGATCTTGTGCTCTTCGCGGATGATGTCCATGCACAGTTCGACGCATTCATCGCAGATGAAGACGGTCGGGCCCGCGATGAGCTTGCGGACCTCGTGCTGGCTCTTTCCGCAGAACGAGCAGTAGAGGGTGCTTTTGGCGTCGGTGCCGGCTGCTTTGGTCATAGACCCTTATCTCACTCCCGCGGGGCGGACCGAAATGGCCCGAAACGCGCTTCCCTCACATTGATTCCAGCACTCTGGATGCGAAGGTCTTCAAAAAATGACAATCACCCATCACACGTTCCGGAACAACCCCGAAGGCGGCAAGGGATTGTTGCAGTGCGTGGATGGATCAGTGTCGACGGGGATCAAGGCGAATGTCTGACATGGGTATCGTGCAGGAAATACGCCAGTCCACGGCGAATGGACCTGCCATCGTCGCCTTCGATTTCGACGGCACGCTGACGATTCGCGACAGTTTCACCGAGTTCCTGCGCTGGCGCGCCGGTCCGGGCGCCTGGGCGCTGGGGTTGGTCAAGCTGGCCCCCGCGCTGGCCGCCTATGCCAAGGATCGCGACCGGGGCCGGATCAAAGCGGCCTCCGTCAGGGAGTTCCTGCTTGGCGTGAGCCGTCAGACATTGGAAGTGGAAGCCGCAGTCTTCGCCGAAGAGATCTGGCCGCGGTTCATGCGACCCGATGCGCTTGAGGTGTGGAACGACTGGGGCGAACGCGGCGCGCACCGCGTCATCGTGACCGCGTCTCCTACGACGACCGTCGCGCCGTTCGCCCGCAAACTGGGGGCCGAGGCCCTGCTGGGCACCGAATTCGTCTTCGACGCCAACGATCGAATCACCGGCGACTTCGCCGGCCCCAACTGTCGGGGTGAGGAGAAGGTGCGGCGGCTGAAGGCGGCCTATGGCGAGAACATGACCCTGACGGCCGCCTATGGCGACACCTCGGGTGACACCGAGATGCTGGCGATGGCCCAGCAGCCCGGCTTCAGGATCTTCCGCCAAAAGCCCTGAGGCTTAGTTGCCGTCGGCGTCCACATCGAACACCATCGCCTTGCCGCGCGAGGCCGGATCCCAGCCGGCCTCGATCGCCGAGGCGATAGCGGTGCGGACAGCGTCGACGTTGACGCGCTGCTTCTCCACATCCGGTCGTCCATTGGGCCGAAGCGGCGGCGGAAATTGGACGACGGCTTCACGCTTGAAGTCCGCGTGGCGAAGGGACACAGCCATGCCCTCCCAGACGTTGCCGCCCTTGGGCTGAGGTTGGCGACGAAGCTCCCAGACGTAGCTTTCGCCATCGACATCGACCGTGCCGCTTTGATCTCGTGTAAACTGCATGGCGGTTCCGATAGCACAAAATGAAAAGGGCGCGCCGCAACGGGCGCGCCCTTTCGTCTTTCGACAGCTGTCTTAGTTGCCGGGCGTCTTCACGCCGTCGGCGTCAGCCTGCTCGCGGCGATCGTAAACATGGTCAACGATGCCCCAGGCCTTGGCTTCCTCGGCCGACATGAAGTGGTCGCGATCCAGGGTCTTTTCGACCTCCTCATACGTCCGACCGGTGTGATGGACATAGATCTCGTTCAGACGACGCTTGGTGTAACGGATGTCGGCGGCATGCAGTTCGATGTCCGACGCCTGACCCCGGAACCCGCCCGAGGGCTGGTGCACCATGACCCGCGCATTCGGCAGGGCGATGCGCTGGCCAGCGGCGCCCGCCGTAAGGATCAACGAGCCGGCCGAGGCCGCCATACCCATGACCACGGTCGAAACCGGGCTCTTGATGTATTGCATGGTGTCATAGATCGCGAGCGCCGAGGTCACCTGACCGCCGGGGCTGTTGATATACATGCTGATCTCCTTCTTCGGATTCTCCGATTCAAGGAACAGCAGCTGGGCGCAGATCAGTGACGCCATACCGTCCTCGAACGGTCCCGTCAGGAAGATGATCCGCTCGCGCAGCAGGCGCGAGAAGATGTCGAAGGAGCGCTCGCCGCGGCTGGACTGCTCCACCACCATCGGCACCAGGTTCATGTTCATCAGTTCGATCGGATCGCGCATTTAGCCTTCTCGGATGCAGTGGCGACGATTCAGCGTCGTCAGCCGGTTATGCTGCATATCGCGTTCGATGACACCCTGCGCAAGACGCCGGGTTCAATCGGACTGCGCGTCTTGCTGGTTCGCCGCTGCACGACGCCCTTTCTGTAGTCGTTCCGCGACCGCCGCCTCCTGCGCAGCAGCGGATGCGCGATCGGGCTCCGCTTCATACAGCGCCTGCAGATAGGCGCGATCCCAGTCCGTGAGGCCGGTCACGTTCTGGGGATCACCAAATAGATTCAGCACAGTGGGCTGATCGGAGTAGTCGGCGCGGGGATCGACCTGGGCCACGACGACCATCGCGGCATAGTCCATCAAAGCCGGCAAAAGCACGCCACTGGCCTTGGTCATATCAATGACGACGGTCGCAGAGTTCAGGTCATACCGCAGCGGCGACCTCATGCGGCTGACGTTCCGCGATCCAATCGAAGGCGGCTCTTCACCGGCGACACGGGCCGCCAGTTGGCCCGTGTCTGCTGAGACCGGCAGGGAAATGTGCCACCATCGCACTGGCGCATCGCTGGTTTTGAACCGTTCCAGCGCCGCCAAACCCATGTTGGTGTTGTCGATTGGAGGACGGAAGCGACGACGCCAACCTTCCACCAGTGCCGATGCGACGCTGGGACCATCCTCTGTGGCGATTATGAGCACATTGGCCGAGCAGCCAGGCTCGCCCACTCGAATTTCAAGGTCATGAGCGATTTCGCCGATGCGATCGGCAAGCATCTGACCGTAGGGCGCCTTCAATCCGGCGACGCTAACGCACAGCGGCGTATTCCACCGTCCAAGCCGCGCACCGGCGGGCGCGGTCGCAACACGCTGGACAAACTGGCGCGCAGCCTGCCGCGGCGACTGACCCTCGACCGTGATTTCCTCCAGGTCTGTCGGCGGCGGCTGTCCCGGATCCTGCGCCTGCGCGCCTGCGGTAATGAGGGCGGCCAGAGCGACAGCGGAAAAAGACATTGACGACATACCTGAAAAGCAAAATGGGCCCGCACTGCGGACCCATTCGACTTACAATCCAGACGCCACAACCGCCAGTTACGGTCGTGTAATCGAGCGGAAAATCAGCCCTCGTCCTCATCTTCCTTCAGCAGCTCTGCCTTGGTGATCGGCTTGTCGGTCACGTCGGCGACGCCCACGATCAGGTCGACGACCTTCTCTTCGTAGATGGGCGCGCGCATCTGGGCGGCGGCGTTGGGGTTCTGGCGGTAGAAGTTCAGGACGGCCTGTTCTTGGCCCGGATAGTTGCGGGCTTCCTGCAGGATGGCGGCGTTCAGTTCCTGGTCGGTGACCTGGACGTTGTTGGCGCGACCGATTTCGGCCAGCACCAGGCCCAGACGCACACGGCGTTCGGCGATCTTGCGGTATTCAGCCTTCAGATCTTCGTCCGACTTGGAGGCGTCTTCTTCCGGCAGACGACCAGCGGTCTTGTCAGCCTCGACCTGCTGCCAGATGCCGTCGAACTCGGCGGCCACCATCTTCGGCGGCAGCGGGAAGTCGTGGGCCTCATCCAGCTGGTCCAGCAGGGCGCGCTTCAGCTTGAAACGGGCCGCGCCGGCGTACTGCTGGTCCAGGTTGGACTTCAGCAGTTCCTTCAGCTTGTCCAGCGACTCCAGACCGATGCGCGTGGCGAAATCGTCGTCGATCTTGGATTCGGCTTCCGCCTTGATGGCCTTCACCTTGATGTCGAAGGTGGCCTTCTTGCCGGCCAGATGGGCGGCTTGATAGTTCTCGGGGAAGGTGACCTCGATGGTCTTCTCGTCGCCGACCTTGGCGCCCGTCAGTTGCTCTTCGAAACCGGGGATGAAGCGGCCCGAGCCGATCACCAGGTCCGCGTCCTCGGCGGCGCCGCCTTCGAAGGGCTCGCCGTCCAGCTTGCCCAGGAAGTCGATCGTCAGTTGGTCGCCCTCGGCGGCCTTGACGGTCTTGCCCTTCTTGTCTTCGTAGGTCTTGGCCTGACCGGCCAGTTCCGTCAGGGCCTCGTCCAGATCGGCGTCCGACGCTTCGTAGGTCGGGCGCTCCAGCTTCAGGGTCTTGGGATCGACCGGCTCGAAGTCCGGCATGATTTCCAGCGACATTTCATAGGCCAGGTCTTCCTGACCGGCGATGACCTTGTCCATGTCCGAGGTCAGCTTCATCTCGGCCGGCGCGGCGGGACGGATCTTGGCCTCGTCGAGCGCCTTCTGGCTGGTTTCGTTCAGCTCGGCGTTGATGATCTCGCCCATGAACTCACGGCCGAAGGTCTTCTTGACGTGGGCGACCGGCACCTTGCCCGGACGGAAGCCCTTCAGCTTCACCTGCGGGGCGACTTCCTTGACGCGGGCTTCGAGCTTTTCATTCAGCTCCGCGACGGGAATGGTGACCGCGATCACGCGGCTGAGGCCTTCGTTCGACTTTTCGACGACTTGCATGGTCGGGATTCTGACGCTCTGGGGCGCATGAGCCATCGAGACGGCCGGCGCGGAATGGATAAAGCAAGAAGGCCGCCCCGTGTGGAGCGGCGCCTCGAAGCCCGCCCTTATGTCGAGAAGGGCCCGAAAGGTCAACGCGGGCGTAGTCAGAGCCGGTGGTTTCGCGGCCTTTGCGTGGCTATGTTGACCAAATGAGCCAACCCGCCTCCCCCATCGGCGTCTGCGTCACGCCCGTCACCCCGCTTCAACAGAACTGCACGACCGTCTGGTGCACCGCCACCAACAAGGCCGCCGTGATCGATCCCGGCGGTTCGGTCGATGCGGTCCTGGGCGAGGTTGCGCGACGCGGCCTGACGCTGGATCAGATCTGGATCACCCACGGCCATCTGGATCACGCGGGCGGCGCGGCCGAAATGCAGGAGAAGACCGGCGCCCAGATCACCGGCCCTCAGAAGGCCGACCAGTTCTGGATCGACCGAATCGTGGAGAGCGGCCGGATGTACGGCCTGCCCGACGCCCGCCCCTTCACGCCCGACCGCTGGCTGGAGGATGGCGACACGGTATCGTTGGGGGAAACGATCTGGGAGGTGCGTCACTGCCCCGGCCATACGCCCGGGCACGTCATCTTCTTCAATCGCGCGGCGCGATTCGCTCAGGTCGGCGACGTTCTGTTCAAGGGTTCGGTCGGTCGCACCGACTTCCCGATGAGCGATCCGCCCGCACTGATCCGCTCCGTGATCGAAAACCTTTGGCCGCTGGGCGACGACGTCACCTTTGTGCCGGGCCACGGGCCGATCTCCACCTTTGGTGAAGAGCGACGGACCAATCCGTTCGTGTCTGACGCCGCAATGCGACAGGCCCCGATCCAGCGAGAGCCGTCGGGGCCTGCCTGAGCCTGCTGATCGCGTGGTTTATCGACGCAGGATCATGCCGATGATGACGCCGATGCCCAGTGCATAGAGCGTCGCCTTCATCGGATTGTCCTGAATGTCTTCCTGCACGCGATGAACGCGTCCGGAAATCTTCTCACGCACCAGGCCCGCATCTTCTCTGACGGCCTGACGGACCGACGTGGTCTTGCCAAAGCTGCGGCCCTCGCCTTGGGCAAGAATTGCGTCGGCCTGTCGGTCCAGACGTTGGGTCAGATCATCGTCCTCCAGGACGATGTCGTCGGGTGATGTCGCGCTTATCGGGGTGTTGGTCATCTCGATCTCCGTGGTTCGCTGAACAAACCGGTGTTGCGACCCATGGTTCCTTTTTGAACGCGGGCGATCAGGGTGCGTTGGTTGATCGCACAAGGAGCCGCTCATGACCTATATCGAACCCACTCCGACCACTCCGCAACCCGAGATCCAGCCTGAGCCGGCGCAGCAGCCGGAAATACAGCCTTCAGACACGCCCGATGAAGTTCCGCCGATGGAACCGGATGGTGGCGGCGAAGGTGATTCGCGGCCTTACGGTGCTGGGTAAAGTCAAACTCACGAGCCCTTGAGGATCGCGACAGTAAAACGGAGTTCCCGACGGAACCGTCACCGAGTCACTGGGTTCACTTCAGCAAGCGCAACGGCAGCACTGAAAGGAACACGATGGACAGCCAACCCACACGCCCCTCCGGCGTTTCCAAGCGAGGTTTCGCCTCCATGGATCCCGAACGTCAGCGCGAAATCGCGCGCAAAGGGGGCGCAAGCGTCCCCAGCGAAAAACGCAGCTTCTCCCAAGACCGCAGCCTCGCCGCACAGGCGGGCCGCAAGGGTGGAGAAGCGTCGCACGGAACCAAGAAAGACGCGGACGCCGCCGACGGGCAATAGTCGGCGAAACTCGATACAAACAGGGCGGCCCATCGATCGATGCGCCGCCCTTTTTCTTGTCCGCGATCAGCCGCCCATTCGGCTCAGGCGCGCAGGACCGCCAAGGCCACGCTCGGCGCCGGAGAGGTGTCGATGCGGACGACCGTCCAGCCGGCGGCGGCCGCCATGGTCTGGATCGATCCAGGCGTGAACTTGCGCGAGCTTTCAGTGTGGATCGTCTCGCCGGTCATAAAGCGGAATGTCCGATCTCCGATGCGCGCGGTCGTAGGCGCGATCGCTTGCAGATGCATTTCCATGCGCGAGGCGTCCGGGTTCCACACGGCGCGGTGAACAAAGGCGTCCACGTCGAAATCAGCATCCAGCTCGGTGTTGGCGCGGATCAGAACATTGCGATTGAACGCCGCCGTCACGCCCTGGCTGTCGTCATAGGCGGCGACCAGGATCGCAGGGTCTTTGACCAGATCGACGCCCAAAATGAACAACGCCCCCTCGCCCAGCATCCGACGCGCCGCGGCCAGGAATGCTTCGGCCTCGTCAGGTTGCAGATTGCCGATGGTCGAGCCGGGGAAGAAGCCAATTCGCCGTCCCGACGGCAGGTCTTCGGGCAGCGGCGCCAAATGCTCGAAATCTCCCAGAACCGGCTGCACGCGCAGCTTCGGATAGTCAGCGCGGACGCGAATGGCGGCGTCCATCAGGGCGCTCTCGCTGATGTCGAGGGGGACGTAGGCGCCGAGCTCGGTGGCGGCGTCCAACAGAATCCGCGTCTTCTCGCTGGCGCCGGATCCGAACTCGACCAGCACCGCATCGGGGCCGAAGTCGGCTGTCAGTTCCGCCGCGCGATCGCGCAACAGCGCCATTTCCTGCCGGGTCGGATAGTATTCGGGCAGCAAGGTGATGTCTTCGAACAGACGCGACCCGTCCGCGTCATAGAACCACTTCGGCGGCACGGCCTTTTGCGCACGCGACAGCCCTTCGATCATATCCTTTCGAAAGGCGGCGGTTTGGGCGTCGTCCGCTGCGGCGTCTCGCGCCACGGTCCGATCTTCAGCCAGTCTCAAACCCATGAAGGCCCACCTCTGTTGCGGATAGAAGAAGTTGCGATAGGTGATGCGGTCATGGCCCGGCGGCGTGGCGAAAGATCCGCCTCGCAGCACCATCTGATTGGCCATGAACTTGCCGTTGTATTCGGCGGCGGTGCCCGGCGTCGGCTGAAAACCGGGATAGGGCGCATAGGCGCTGGACGTCCACTGCCACACTTCGCCAGCCAGGTTCGAGAACGCATCAGGCGAAGAGGCGGCGGCATGTTCCCATTCCGCCTCGGACGGCAGTCGCTTGCCGGCCCAACGGGCAAAGGCGTCGGCCTCATAAAAGCTGATGTGGCGAACCGGCGCAGCAGGATCGACAGGTTTACGCCCCGTCAGACCCATCACGGTCCAGTCGCCATCCGCCAAACGCCAATACAGCGGCGCGGTCCAGCCCTCAGCCTTGACCGTCGCCCAGCCGTCCGACAGCCACAGCTCGGAACGCGAATAGCCGCCATCCTGGATGAAGGCGATCCAGTCGCCGTTTGTCACCAGATCCGCAGCCAGAGCGAACGGCTCCAGCCAGACGCGGTGCGACGGCCCCTCATTGTCGAAGGCGAAACCCGATCGGTCGTGGCCGATCGTCACCAGACCGCCTTCGAACGCCACCGTTCCAACGCGCGTGTTTTGAAGCGCCTCGGCTCTGGGCTCAATCTCATAGGCGGCGGGGTCGAGCGGAGAGCGCGACATCAGGTTCAACATATCCATCAGGAAAAGCTCCTGATGCTGCTGGTCGTGGTGCAAGCCCAGCTCGAACAGATAGCGTTGATGGCCGCTGGTCTCGCCCTGTGCCAGCCAGGCGACCATGCGGCGGTCGATCTCTCGGCGATAGGCCAGGACCTCATCGACGGAGGGGCGAGTCATCAGCCCGCGCTGGTCCCGCCTGACCCGCTCGCCCAAAGCCTCATAGTAGGAGTTGAACAGCTGCTGAAAACGCGGATCGACGGGCTGGTATCCGGGATCGGACGACAGGATCATCGCCTCGAAAAACCAACTGGTGTGCGCCAGATGCCATTTCCCTGGGCTGCAATCCGCCATCGACTGAGCTGACAGATCCTCGGCAGACAAACCTTCAGCCAGAGCGATCATGCGCGCGCGAACGGACTTAAACCGCGCCACGTCTGACGCAACCCGCGGGTCGGGCTCGGAGCGCGCATTCATGTCAGCTGTCCCGTCCGACACCAGCCCCAGCGCCTTGTCAGTGCCGAACAAACGCACCAACAAGGCCAAGGTTCCCAAGCACTTGGCGTTCGGGATCACATATCAGCGCATCGGGCGGCCGCCATGTTTGGCGTATTCCAACCGCGCGATGGTGCGATTATGGACTTCGTCCGGGCCGTCGGCGATGCGCAAGGTGCGGACACCCGCGTAAAGCTCGGCCAAAGGCGTGTCGCCCGAGACACCGGCGCCGCCGAACGCCTGAATGGCGTCGTCGATGATCTGCAAAGCCATCTTCGGCGCGGCGACCTTGATCTGGGCGATCTCGGAACGCGCGTTCTTGGCTCCCGCCTGATCCATCATCCAGGCGGCCTTGAGCACCAGCAGGCGGCACATCTCGATGTTGGTGCGAGCCTCCGCGACGCGCTGTTCCCAGACCGAGTGTTCCGCCAACTGCTTCTTGAACGCCGTCCGGCTCAGCAGCCGCCTCACCATCAGTTCCAGCGCCCGCTCGGCTGCGCCTATCGTGCGCATGCAGTGGTGAATACGGCCTGGGCCAAGCCGCCCCTGAGCGATCTCGAAGCCCCTGCCCTCGCCGGCGATCAAGTTCTCGACCGGCACGCGGACATTTTCCAGCACGACCTCGGCGTGGCCGATCGGCTTTTCGTCATAGCCGAACACCGACAGCATCCGCTCGACGCGGAAGCCAGGCGTGTCGGCCGGCACGATGATCTGCGACTGCTGGGCGTGGGATGCGGCGTCCGGATCCGTCTTGCCCATGACGATGGTCACGGCCAAATTCGGATGGCCCATATTGGTCGACCACCACTTGCGGCCGTTGATGACATAGTGGTCGCCGTCCCGCTCGATCCGGGTCTGGATGTTGGTGGCGTCGGATGAGGCGACTTCAGGCTCGGTCATCAGGAAGGCCGAACGGATTTCGCCGGCCATCAGGGGCTTCAGCCAGCGCGCCTGCTGTTCGGCGTTCCCGTACATATGGAGCACCTCCATATTGCCGGTGTCGGGGGCGTTGCAGTTGAACACCTCGGCCGACCACAGATGCCGCCCCATCATCTCGGCCAGCGGCGCGTATTCCAGATTGGTCAGACCCGCCCCGTGTTCGCCGGGCAGGAACATATTCCACAGTCCGGCTTCCTTCGCGGCCGCCTTCATCGTCTCCATGACCGGCGGCTGACGGTTCGAATCCTCGCGCACCTGGGCGAAATATTCGGCTTCGCGCGGGATGACCTGCTCGTCCAGGAAGCGACGGACGCGGGCGTGCCAATCCAGGGCGCGGTCGGAATGTTTGAAGTCCATGTCGTTTCCTCTTTCCCGTTCGCGTCTCTGCCGGACGCTCGATACGAAAACGGCGCGGTCCCTGGTCGGGAGCCGCGCCGCCATAGCTGGTCGTTCAGACCGGCATCAGCGCTTCAGCAGCGGAGCCAGTTTCTGGGCGATCATCATGTCGCCGGCGATCTTCAGCTTGCCCTGCATGAAGGCCATCATCGGGTCCAGCTTGCCTTCCGACAGGGCCATGAAGTCATCCCACTTCATCGAGACGGTGGCGTCGGCTGGCTTGTCTTCGTTGGTGACCGTATTGGGCGTGGAGGCGCCATCGATGTAGATCTTGCCCTCGTCGCCGAGGTCGAGCTTGACGGTCTTGCCGAGGCCGGAGTTGTCGCCGACGGCGCCGCGGATGTGTTCGGTGACTTGTGCGAGATCGGGCATTGGGGGCGTCTCCCTGTTGGACGTTGTGAACTACGGGTTAGCCCGCATCGGCGGGGGCGCCAAGATCACGTCGGGGAAAGCTCGGTCACTTCTCGTCAGCGGATCTGGAAAACAGGCTGGCTGCGCCTAGCGCGACCATGAAGAAGGCAAACGCCGTCACGATAGCGGCGACGAAGGGAACAGCGGATTGCGGCATTGGAAATCTCCTCTGCCCCCGCTCTGCGCCCCATCGCGCCAGCGCGCCTTGATCAGGATCAAACCGCTATTTGTCGGGATCGCCGTCGCGGAACCGCCACTTCATCACAAGCACGCCGGACGCCATCACCAGCGCGCAGGCGTTGGCGACCGTGACAGGCCAGGCCTGCGTCATGACGCCATAGACGACCCACAGCACGAAACAGGTCACCGTCAGTGAGTAGGTCTTCAAGCTGACCGACGACGCGTCGCGCTCCTTCCAGATCTTGACCGCCTGAGGCGCGAAGCTGGTGATCGAGCAGATCGCAGCCGCTGAGCCGACGATATTGCCGATCAGGTCGCTCATGCCGCGATCGTCGACATGACGTTGAGGCTAGATCTGCACATGCCGCACTCTCAGCGGCCGCCCCAAAGGATGTCAGCGTCGGACGCCAGGCGGCGGCCGTCTGGCCTGGGTCACCTGTTCGAAGGCGTAACCCAGCGAAAGGATGCGCGCATCGTCCCACTTCCCGCCGAGGAAGCTGATTCCCACCGGCATTCCCCGATCGAAGCCCATCGGCACGGTCAGGTGCGGATAGCCGGCGACGGCGGCCAGCTGGCTGGCCGATCCCTGCATGTCGTCGTCGTCCTTGGAATCGTTGGTCCAGGCGCGCGACGTGGTGGGCGCGATCAGGGCGATGACGCCATTCTCCCTCATCAGTCGATCGATGCCCTCCGGCCCCGCAAGTCTGAGCGAGTTCGCGCGCGCCTCCAGATAGTCGGCGTCGGTCAAATCGCCCATCGCCTGGGCGCGCTCAAAGATGTCCTGACCGAACAGCACCGTCTCGCGCGGTTCGGCGGCGTTGAAGGCGATGACGTCGGCCAGGTTGCGGGTGCGGACCTGCTGCGGGTCGGTCGAGGCCAGATAGACGTTCAGATCGTGCTTCAGCTCATAGAGCAGCACCTTGAACTCGGCCGCGCCTATGACCCGGCCATCCGGTCCCTCGGGCAGATCGACCAGGACGGCGCCGGCATCGCGCAGGGCCTTCAGGTTCTGCTCGAACACCGCCTGGGTTTCTGGCGAGTAGCCTTTCAGGAACCGCATCACCCCGATCCGCGCGCCGCGCAGCGCATTGACGTCCAGCCCGGCGGCGTAGTCGACCTTGCGCGCATCGGCCTCGACCGTCGCCGGATCGGCCGGATCGGACCCGGCGATGACCGTCAGCACCCTGGCCGCATCCCTGACGGTCGTCGCCATCGGCCCGGCGGTGTCCTGCGAATGGCTGATCGGCACGATGTGGGTGCGCGAGACCAGGCCCACGGTCGGCTTGAACCCGACCACGCCGTTGACCGACGCCGGGCAGGTGATCGACCCGTCCGTCTCCGTTCCAATGGCGACGGGCGTCAGCCCCAGCGCCACCGCCGCCCCGCTGCCGGACGACGATCCACAAGGCGTGCGCGCGGGATCATAGGGGTTCAGCGTCTGGCCGCCGACGGCGCTCCAGCCGCTGATCGAGTCCGACGAGCGGATATTGGCCCACTCCGACAGGTTGGTCTTTCCGACGATCACGGCCCCGGCGGCGCGCAGTCGCCCGACCAGCGGCGCGTCCCGTCCCGGCGCATTGTTCGCCAGCGCCAACGACCCGGCGGTGGTCGGCATGTCCGCCGTCTCGATATTGTCCTTCAGCAGTATCGGCATGCCGGAAATCGCCGACACGCCCCGGCTGGGTGATGTCGCGGTCCAGACCAGCACCGAATGGGCGCTGTCATTGGCTCGCCCCGCCGCGACCACGGCGGATGCAGTTGGATAAGCGCCCTGCCCGGTCGCGCAGCCCGCAAGGGCCAGCGCGACCGCAGCCGCCGGAATCAATCGGCCTTGGGTTCGGCCCGCTTGCCGATCGTGCGGTCCAGGAAGTCGAGATAGGTGCGCCATTGTTGCAGTTGCCTCGGATCGCCGCGGACGCCGTGCCGCTGGCCGGGATAGAGCATCATCTCGAACGGCACGCTCTTGGCCTGCAAGGCGTCGATGACGCGCGTCGCATTGCCGAAGATGACGTTGTCGTCGGCCATGCCGTGCAGCAGCAGCAGCCGCCCCGTCATGTCATCCAGTCGCGGCAGGACGTCGGTGGCGGCATAGCCTTCCGGATTGGCCTGGGGCGTGGACATATACCGTTCGGTATAGTGGGTGTCGTACAGGCTCCATTCCGTCGGCGCCGCGCCCGCCAGCGCCGAGGCCAGGCCGGCGTCCTTGTCGGTCAGGGTCAGCAGGCTGAGGAAGCCGCCGAAGCTCCAGCCCATCACCGCGATATGGTCGGCATCGACGTAAGGCAGGGTCTTCAGCCATTGCGCGGCCTGGGCCTGATCCTCGACGGCCGGAATGCCCAGACGGCGATAGATGCTGGTCTCGAACGCCTGCGACCGATCACCCTCTCCGCGATTGTCGACGCGGAAAACGATGTAGCCCGCCTCGGTCAGCAGTTGGTTGGTCAGGGGCTGCCAGCTCTTCTGCACGCCCGCCCCGGTGCCGGGGCCGCCATAGACCTGCATCACCACCGGATACTTCTTGGACAGATCGAAATCGGGCGGCGTGGTCATGCGCCAGACCAGGGTCTGGCCGTGGCTCTGCATCGTGCCGAACTCAGGGGCGCGCAGGCGCGAGACGTACGGGGCGAACGGATGGCTGGCGTCGAGCTTGTTCTCTTCGATCCAGCGTACGCGCGTGCCGTCAATGCGGTATAGCGCCGACTGCGTCGGGGTCGCCGGGTCCGAATAGTTGCCGACATAGGCCGTCGCCGGCGCGTTCACGGACACCGTCCACCAGCCGCCGCCCGGCGTCACCGCGACAGGATCGACCGTGCGGTTCAGATTGGCGCGGAACATCTGCTGCTCGATCGGCAGTTCCTTGCCATCGCGCATCGAGGCGGTGAAATAGACGTCGCCGGTCTGCTCGTTGACGCCGTCCAGGTGCTTGACCGGATAATCGCCGCGCGTGATGGCCCGCAGGCGACGCCCGTTGCGGTCGTACAGATACAGGTGCCGCCAGCCCGAATCCTCATTGGACCAGATGAACCGGCCGTCAGACAGGACGCGGAAGTCGTCGTTCAGATCGACCCAGGCCTGCGCCTTCTGGCTCAGGATCACGCGTGACGCGCCGGTCGTCGGATCGACGCTCAGCAGGTCCAGTGTCTTCTGGTCGCGCGATTGACGCTGGACATACAGGGTCTTGCCATCGCCGGACCAGTTCACCCGCGCCAGATAGATGTCGGTGTTGGATCCCAGGTCCACCTTGACCCGTCCGCCGCCCTGCAGGTCGCGCACGTACAGTTCGACCACCGCATTGGGTCGCCCCGCGCGAGGATAGCGCTGCTCGACCATCGTCGCGCCGTCGCCGGTGATCTCGAAGCGCGGCACGATATCGACCGGGCTTTCGTCCACGCGCGTCATGGCGATGTAGCGCTCGTCGGGGCTCCACCAGTATCCGGTGTCGCGATCCATCTCCTCCTGGGCGATGAACTCGGCCGTGGCCCAGGTGATCAGACCCGCGCCGTCGTCGGTGATCGGCGTCTCCTTGCCGCTCGCCAGATCATAGACGACCAGATTCTGATCGCGGACATAGGAGACATAGCTGCCCTTCGGCGACACCTTGGCGTCGATCTCGTCAGCCGGCGTCTCGGTCAGGCGGCGCACCTTGCCGTCCGCCCGGTTCGCCAGGAAGATGTCGCCTTCCAGCGGCGCCAGGATGTAGCGGCCCTGCTGGTCCCACGAATATTCGACCACGCCGCGCGCGCTGATCCGCATCCGCTCGCGCCGGGCCTTTTCGGCCTCCGACAGTTCGCCGGCGTCGGGCACCAGCGCCCGTGCGTCGATCAGCTTGTAGGGCTCTCCCTCGCCCGTCGGCGCGGCCCACAGGTCCTGCACATCCACATTGTCCTCGCGCGAGCGCAGGAAGGCGACCAACTGGCCGTCCGGCGACAGGCTGACCCCCTTGGCCACCGGCCCGTTCAGGCTGGGGCTGGAAAAGACCCGCTCGGGCGTCAGGATGTTGGAGGGCGTCTCCTGCGCAAGGGCCGAACTGGCGGACAGGAGGATGGTCGAGGCGAGAAGAAGGGTGCGCATGGGTCGGGACGCTAGCGGTGCTTCTGCAAGCCGTCACGAGGAAATGTCGTCGCCGGGTGAAAGGCTTGTCCTTCCCTGCGAGGGGTTCTCAGATTAGAGAGACGGCACGATGACAGACGCCGCCCTCTCCCCCGCCCCCGTGAAAGCCAGTCCGTTTAACGAGCTGGAGGTTCTGTGGGTGCGCCACTGGACCGACAGCCTGTTCAGCTTCGGCGTCAAACGGCCCGAGGACTTCCGCTTCCGCTCGGGCGAGTTCGTGATGATCGGCCTGCCGGGCGAAGATGGCGGAAAGCCCGTCCTGCGCGCCTATTCCATCGCCAGCCCCTGCTGGGCCGAGGAGTTGGAGTTCTTCTCCATCAAGGTCGCCGACGGCCCCCTGACCTCGCGCCTGCAGAAGATCCAGCCCGGCGACACCGTCCTGATGGGCAAGAAGCCGACCGGCACCCTGGTCCTGGACGCCCTGACCGGCGGCGAGCGCCTGTTCCTGATCGGCACGGGAACGGGTCTTGCGCCCTGGCTCAGCGTCGCGCGAGACCCAGAGACCTATTCCCGCTTCGGCCATGTCTATGTGATCCACACGGTCCGCAGCGTCGCCGACCTGGCCTATCGCGACTTCTTCACGCGGGAAATTCACGACGACCCCCTGATCGGCGACGAGGCCAAGGCCCAGCTGACCTATTACCCCACCGTGACCCGTGAGGATTTCCAAACCCCCGGCCGGATCACCGACCGCATCAAGTCCGGCGACTTCTTCCGCGACCTGGGCCTGCCCGAGGGCTTCAACCCCGCCCGCGACCGCGCCATGCTGTGCGGCTCCATGGCCATGATCAAGGAAGCCGGCGAACTGCTGGAGACCTATGGGCTGAAGGAAGGCTCCAACGCCGAACCGGCGGACTATGTGCTGGAGCGGGCCTTCGTCGGTTGACGGCCTTGGCTTGGGCGGCCTGACCCGCTAACCCGACGCCATGTCAAAGCCTGCCCTAGTCGCCGTCGACGCGCGCGTCGATCCCGCCGAATGCCAGTCGATGGCCGAGGTCCGCCAGGGCGTCGACGCCCTGGACCGCGCCCTGGTCGCCCTGCTGGCCGAGCGCCAGCGCTACATGGACGCCGCCGCCCGCATCAAACCCGACCGCGACGCCGTCTTCGACCAGGCCCGGATCGACGACGTGGTCGCCAAGGTTCTGGTCTCGGCCGAGGCCCACGATCTGTCGCCCGACATCGCCGAACCCGTCTGGCGCCTGCTCATCGACCGCTGCATCGCCCACGAGTTCGCGACCTACGACCGCACGCGCAGCTGAACGCGACAAGCCCGACTAGGTCTTGAGGCTTCTCAGCATGATTTCGTGCCGATAGGCCGCGACATCAGCCAAGGCCGTCGCCAGCGCATCGCGCACCCGCTCAACCGCCGGCGCGGCCAGCTTCTGATCCACCGCTTCCGCCTCGGCGCAGATCGCCGCCAGGTCTCGCGCGCCGATGCCCGCCGCCGCGCCTCGGATCGTATGGACCCCGTCGCGCCAGCCCTCGACCTTGGGATCCAGCATGACGGACCACAGGCCGGCCTGATTGACGAACAGGCCCAGCACCTCCTCATTGATGGCGTCGTCCCCGCCCGTCATGCCGTTCAGCACGGCGAAATCGACGGCGCCCGTCAGATCGCGCAACGCCATCAGGCCGCCGTCTCCTCGCCCTTGGCAAGGCGGGAGTTCCGCGAGGACCACAGCAGATAGATCGCCACGCCGACCACGTTCCAGACCACGAAGCCGATCTGCGTCACCGGCTTCAGGCTCAGGAAGAAGACCAGGCAGCCGATCACGCTGACCGCTCCAACCACCGGCCACAGC